>JAFRYL010000109.1 GCA_017437605.1 Ottowia sp.
ACATGACACTTGATGAAATCAATGCGGAAATTGCTGCGGCAAGGCAGGAGCACGGGCAACAGGTTCAGCGAAATTCACCGCTATGAAAAAACGTGAAATCTACGAGGAATTTCGTGATGTCGTTGCGCGGCTGGTTGGCGAGAAATGCTGGGCGGTGATTGCTGGCAAAGGGACAGGCTCACATGTAAGCATGAAGATTGGTGCAAAAATCCCGGGGGAGCGTCCGCTGAAAAATCCTACCCTTACGGAAGATGAGCGCAATTTTGAAGGGGAGTTTGGATTGTTTGTGACGGAAGCAAGCTGGCGGGTGGAAGATGCCGAAGCCGTCCTATGCACGGATACAGATGAAAACACAGGGAAAAGATACGCGCATCTGAGAGGGTTGGCTGGCAGAAAAATCACCAGTGCCAGCGTAGCGTTTCCGTCATTTGATTTGCACCTGGAGTTTGAAGGCGGCATACACTTTCGTGTATTCAGCACCTTTGCTAATGACACTGAAGAATATAGTGATTATGACAACTATATATTTTTCACCCAAGATGCGACGTATAGCGTTGACGGACGTTCGGCAGTGTCCAAGGAAAAACAATAGGCGCAGCGTTATGACATATCTGTTTGCTTCGTGCAGTGCAGCGACCCGTGGAAAAACGTGGGGCGCCGCGATGTTGGCGCAGGAGACGCTGCCATGACCCCCGTCATCGCCCTCGTGGGGCGCCCGAATGTGGGCAAGTCCACGCTGTTCAACCGCTTCACGCGCAGTCGGGACGCCATCGTTGCCGACTTCGCGGGGCTGACGCGCGACCGGCACTACGGCACCGGGCGGCTGGGGCGGCGCGCGTTCATTGCCATTGACACCGGCGGGTTTGAGCCGCAGGCGGACGAAGGCAGCATTTACCGCGAAATGGCGCGGCAGACGCGGCAGGCCGTGGCGGAAGCCGATGTGGTGATTTTTCTGGTGGACGTGCGCGCGGGCCTCTCGGCGCAGGACCACGAGATTGCCGAATATCTGCGCCAGCTCGGCAAGCCCTGCGTGCTGGGCGCGAACAAGGCCGAGGGGCTGCGCGGCGGCAGCGCGAATCTGGCGGAGTTTTACGAGCTTGGGCTGGGCGAGGTGCTGCCGCTTTCCGCCGCGCACGGGCGCGGTGTGCGCGCCGTGCTGGAAGCGGCGCTTGATGCGCTGGGCGTGGAAGAGCCGCCGGAAGATGAAGACGCGCCAGAGGAGGGCGAGGGCGTGATTCGCCTCGCCGTGGCGGGGCGCCCGAACGTGGGCAAATCCACACTCATCAACGCCTGGCTGGGCGAGGAGCGGCTGGTGGCGTTTGACCTGCCCGGCACCACGCGCGACGCCATCAGCGTGCCCTTTGAGCGCGAAGGGCAAAAGTTCGAGCTGATTGACACCGCCGGCCTGCGCCGCAAGGGGAAAGTGTTTGAGGCGGTGGAGAAGTTTTCCGTCGTCAAGACGCTGCAGGCCATAGAAAGCGCCAACGTCGTGCTGCTGCTGCTGGACGCCACGCAGGGCGTCACCGACCAGGACGCGCACATCGCTGGCTTCATTCTGGAAAGCGGGCGTGCCGTGGCGCTGGCCGTCAACAAGTGGGACGTCGCCGACGACTATCAGAGGGAACTCCTGCGCCGCTCCATCGACATGCGCCTTGCCTTCATGCAGTTTGCGCGCCTGCACTTCATTTCGGCGCAAAAGCGGCAGGGCCTGAAGCCGCTCTGGACCTCGCTCACGCAGGCGTACCAGGCCGCCATGCGCCACCTGCCCACGCCGCAGCTCACGCGCGCGCTGCAGGAGGCGGTGCAATTCCAGCAGCCAAGGCGCAGCGGCATGTACCGCCCCAAACTGCGCTACGCGCACCAGGGCGGCATGAACCCGCCCGTGGTTGTCGTGCATGGCAACTCGCTCGACGGCATCACCGACACCTACCGCCGTTACCTTGAAGGGCGTTTCCGCCGCGCCTTCAACCTCGAAGGCACACCGCTGCGCGTGCAACTGAAAACCTCGGTCAATCCCTACGCCACCGAGAAATAGATAGTTTTGCAAAGGTATGATTTCGTCGCCGGCAACATAAGCCGGCGATGGTGTCTATTTATTGGCAGTATGCTGTCGTGGCGGGAGTGAGGGAAAGAATTGTGTCTTTGCCGGGACGCCGCGCGCGCGACTGTGTTACCGTTGCGCGCTTTTCTTCAACCAAGAACACGGAGCCATATCGTGAGCAATAACAAAGGCCAGCTTCTGCAGGAACCCTTCCTCAACACCCTTCGGCGCGAGCACATTCCGGTGTCCATCTACCTCGTCAATGGCATCAAGCTGCAAGGGCAGATTGAGTCGTTCGACCAGTACGTCGTGCTGCTTCGCAATACGGTGACCCAGATGGTGTACAAGCACGCCATCTCCACGGTGGTGCCGGGGCGTCCGGTGAACTTCTCGCTTCCCGCCGAGCCTGCCGCTGACTGATGCGCCGCGCACAGTCGTTCATTTCCCCAAAGACCAAGGGCTTGATGCTATAAAAAGTAGCCATCAAGCCCTTGGCATTTCCAGCGTCTTCCTCCTTTGCAGAGCAGCACTTCCACTCCCGAGCGCGTTCCCGCCGTGCTGGTCGGCGTGGATTTGGGCACGCCAGACTTTGACGCTTCGCTCTCCGAGCTGGCGCTGCTGGCCGAGAGCGCGGGCATGGCGCCTCTGGAGCGCCTCACCTGCCGCCGCGCGGCGCCCGATGCGGCGCTGTTTGTGGGCAGCGGCAAGGTGGACGAAATTCGCCTGCTGGCCGAGGGCTGCGGCGCGCGCGAGGTGTTGTTTGACCAGCAGCTTTCGCCCGTGCAGCAGCGCAATCTGGAGCGCGCCATCGGGCTGCCGGTGAACGACCGCACCTTCCTCATTCTGGACATCTTCGCGCAGCGCGCGCGCAGTCACGAGGGCAAGCTGCAGGTGGAGCTGGCGCGGCTGCAGTACCTCGCCACGCGGCTGGTGCGCCGCTGGAGCCACCTTGAGCGGCAGACGGGCGGCATTGGCGTGCGCGGCGGCCCGGGCGAGACGCAGATTGAAATTGACCGCCGCCTGATTGCCAATGCCATTCGCCGCACGCAGGAGCGCCTGCGCGCCGTCAAGCGCCAGCGCCAGACGCAGCGCCGCCAGCGCGAGCGGCGGCGCACCTTTGCCATTTCGCTCGTGGGCTACACGAACGCGGGCAAGTCCACGCTGTTCAACGCGCTGGTGAAGGCGCGCGCGTATGCCGCCGACCAGCTCTTTGCCACGCTGGACACGACCACGCGCCAGCTCTGGCTGGGCGAGGGGTGCGGGGGCGCGTCGCTGTCGGACACTGTGGGCTTCATCCGCGCGCTGCCGCATACGCTGGTGAAGGCTTTTGAAGCCACGCTGCAGGAGGCGGCTGATGCCAGCCTGCTGCTGCATGTGGTGGACGCCGCCAGCGACGCGAATGTGGAGCAGATTGCCGAAGTGCAGCGCGTGCTGGGCGAAATCGGCGCCCTTGACGTGCCGCAGATTCTGGTGTTCAACAAAATAGACGCTTTGCCCGATGGCAAACGTCCGCGCGCATTGCGCGATACCCTTGAAGTTGACGGTCTGGAAAGGCCGCGCGTTTTCATCAGCGCCCGCACGGGCGAAGGGCTGCCGGAGCTGCGCGAGGCGCTGGCCGAGGCCGCCGCACACACAGGGGCAACCCCATGAGACTCACGAGCTTGCGCCGCTTTCTGGTGCTCAACATGAACGACCCGAACTGGGGGGGCGGCGGTGGCGGGCAGCCACCGCGCCGCCCTGACGGCGACGGCCCGCCCGACCTGGACGAAATCTGGAACGGTTTCTGGCAGGACTTCAACCGGCGTTTCGGCGTGGGCAATCGCGGCAACGGCAACAACGACGGCGGCATGCGTCCCCCTGCACAGGGCGATGGCAAAGGCGGTAGCGGCGGCGGCGCGTACGGGCCAAGCGTCGTGGGCGCCGTGCTCGGCATCGGGCTGCTGCTGTGGCTGGCGTCGGGCTTTTTCATCGTGCAGGAAGGGCAGCAGGCGGTGATTACGCAGTTTGGCCGCTACCACAAAACCGTGACCACCGCCGGCCTGAGCTGGCGCCTGCCGCTGCCCATTCAGAACAGCGAAGTGGTGGACGTGCTGCGTATCCGCTCCGTGGACGTGGGCGGCGACAACATCGTCAAGGCCACGGGGCTGCGCGAATCGGCCATGCTCACCGAAGACGAGAACATCGTGGAAGTGAAGTTCGCCGTGCAGTACCGCTTGAACGACGCGCGCGCCTGGCTCTTTGCCAGCGCCGACCCGGAAAGCGCCGTGCGCCAGGCCGCCGAGAGCGCCGTGCGCGAAGTCGTGGGCAACATGAAGATGGACGACGCTCTGGCGCGCGAGCGCGACCAGATAGCCCCGCGCGTGCGCGACCTCATGCAGGCCATCATGGATCGCTACCAGATTGGCATCGAAATCATCGCCATCAACCTGCAGCAGGGCGGCGTGAACCCGCCAGGGCAGGTGGAAGCCGCCTTCAACGACGTGCTCAAGGCCACGCAGGAGCGCGAACGCGCCAAGAATCTGGCCGAAGCCTATGCCAACGAAGTCGTGCCGCGCGCCGACGGCGACGCCGCACGCCTGCGCGAAGACGCCACCGGCTACAAGGCGCGCGTCGTCGCGCAGGCCGAGGGCGACGCGCACCGCTTTGAAGCCGTGCTCGCCGAATACCGCCGCGCCCCGCAGCTCACGCGCGAGCGCATGTATCTGGACGCCATGCGCGATGTCTACGCCGGCGCCAACAAAATCATCGTGGACGCACGCGCTGGCTCGCTCATGTACCTGCCGCTGGAGCAACTCATGGCGCAGCGCGGCACTGCGACGGCCGCCTCGCAAGCCGCCTCCACGCCGCAAACCGCCGCCACCGCGCCGCAGCCTGAGGTGGGCGCGCGCTCGCGCGAAGGCGAACGCAGCCGCAGCCGCGAAGTTCGCTGACAAGGGAGAGCAACCACATGACCAACAAAGCAAAAATCCTCCTTGCCGTGCTCGTCGTCGCGCTGCTTGCGCTCGGCGCCTCGCTCTTCATCGTGGACCAGCGGCGCTTTGGCGTCGTCTACCAGTTCGGGCAAATCCAGCGCGTCATCTCCGAGCCGGGGCTGAACGCCAAAATCCCCTTCATCCAGACCGTGGTTTACATGGACAAGCGCCTGCTCACGCTGGATAGCCAGGACACCGAACCCATGCTCACGGCGGAAAAACAGCGCGTCGTCATTGACTGGTACGTGCGCTGGCGCATCACCGACCCGCAGTACTACATCCCCAACCTTGGCGGCGCCACGCCTGCTGTGGGCGCCATGCAGCTCAACCGCGTCGTGCGCAACGCCTTTCAGGAAGAAATCAACCGCCGCACCGTCAGCCAGTTGCTTTCCTCGCAGCGCGACGAACTCATGGCCGACGTGAAAGCCAAGGTGCTCGCCGCCGTGCGCGGCGAAAAACCTTGGGGCATGGACATTTCCGACGTACGCATCACGCGCATTGACTACGCCGAATCCATCACCGAAGACGTCTACCGCCGCATGCAGGCCGAGCGCGAGCGTGTCGCGCGGGAACTGCGCGCCACCGGCGCGGCGGAAGCCGAACGCATTCGCGCCGAAGCCGACCGCCAGCGCGAAGTCATCGTCGCCCACGCGCAGCGCGACGCGGAAAAACTGCGCGGCGAGGGTGATGCCGCCGCCACGCGCATCTACGCCGAGGCGTTTGGCAAAGACGAGCAATTCGCCGCCTTCTGGCGCAGCTTGAACGCCTACCGGGGCAGCATCGGCTCCAAAGGCGACGTGATGGTCGTTGACCCCGCCGGCAGCGCCTTCTTCAACACCATGCGCCAGGGCGCAGGCAAGGGCGCGCCCTCTGCACCATGAGTGGGCGCCTGCTGCTCGCCGCCTTCGCCATCGCTCTCATTCTTGAGGGGCTGACGCCCCTCATTGCGCCCGCCGCGTGGCGCCGCACCATGCGGCAGTTGATGGTGTGGCGCGACGGACAACTGCGCTTCATCGGGCTGGCCGCCACCGCCGCCGGGCTGCTCCTGCTTGCGCTGGTGATGTGAGTAGGCTGCAAAAGATACTCATCATAGCAACACGTCATTGCCGGCAATTTGTGCCGGCGATGATGTGATACCAGTGCGATTTGGCGCGCGGTTGTCAGTTGACAACCGTGCCTGATTTCACCATACTGCGCGCCATGAAACCCCGCCCCGCGCACCCAAAAAAGGAAGTTGAAGACGCGCTCCAGCACGCCGAGCGGCACGGCTGGCGCGTTGAAACCGGCGGCAGCCATGCGTGGGGGCGCATGTACTGCCCGGACAACGACGAGGAGTGCCGCTGCGGGGAGTTTTGCATCACCAGCATCTGGAGCACACCGAAAAATCCCGGCAATCACGCGCGTGCCCTGCGTCGGGTCGTGGACAACTGCACGGCGCAGCGCGCCGCCTCAGACAGCAAAAAGGGGAAATAAGGTCATGGAATACACCTTCACCTTGAAATACCAGCTTGGCGACGATGCCGGCGATGTGGACGCGCTGCTCGAGCGCCTTGGCGCGGCGGGCTGCACCGATGCCTTGGTGGGCATTGGGCAGCCGGGGCGTTTGGCGCTGGAGTTCACGCGCGAGGCTGCCAGCGCCGAAGCCGCCATGCACAGCGCCTTGGCCGACGTACGCCGCGCCGCGCCATCGGCACGGCTGATTGAGGCAGCGCCAGACTGGGTGGGTTTGAGCGACGTGGCGGAAATCGTCGGCGTCTCGCGGCAGAACATGCGCAAACTCATGCTGGCGCACCCGGGCGGCTTTCCAGCGCCCGTGCATGAAGGCAGCGCCGCAATCTGGCACCTTGCGGACGTGCTCGCATGGCTGCAGGCCAAAGGCGGCTACGCGCTTGCGCAAAACGTGTGCGACGTGGCGCGGCAGGCGCTGCACGTCAACCTCGCGCGCGAAAGGCAGCGCCTGCCGCCAGCGGCAGCCAAGGAGCTGCAAGCGCTGGTCTGTTGAACCCTGCCATCCCTCGGTGCCTTGGCAACAGCTGGAAAGGGGCAGGAGTGAGGGGAGTGTAGCTTGGGTATCAAAGCATCGCCGGCAACATAAGCCGGCAATAAAACATAAAATATGCGGGTATGTGCTTTGAAAGGACGGAGCCGCAAGGATGACGCACGCTGCTGAAATCGTGATTTACGAGGGCGCTGATGCCCGCGTGGAGGTGCGCGTTGAGCGCGAAGACGTTTGGCTCAGCCTGCAGCAGCTTGCCGCGCTGTTCGGGCGCGACAAGTCAGTCATTTCGCGCCATCTGCGCAACGTCTTTGCATCGGGCGAACTGGAGCGCGGGGCAACTGTTGCAAAAAATGCAACGGTTCAGCGCGAGGGCGAACGCGAGGTGGTGCGCGACATCGAGTACTACAACCTGGACGCCATCATCTCCGTGGGCTACCGCGTCAACTCCAGCCGCGCGACGCGCTTTCGCCAGTGGGCGACAAGGGTGCTGCGCGAGCATTTGACGCAAGGTTTCAGCCTTGACCGCGAGCGTCTGGCGCGCAATGCCGCGCAGCTGGAGGCGGCGCTGGCGCTGGTGCAAAAAGCGGCGGCGGGCGAGGCGCTCACGGCGCAGCAAAGCCGTGGGCTGGTGGACGTGCTGACGCGCTACACGCGCACCTTTCTCTGGCTGCAGGGCTATGACGAGGGGCAGCTTGCCGCGCCGCAAGGCACGCCGGGCGGCGCGCTGCCCACGCTGGCCGAAGCGCGCGCCGCCGTCGCGCAGTTGCGTGCCGAACTTGCCGCGCGCGGCGAAGCGGGCGAACTCTTTGGGCGTGAGCGGGGCGATGCGCTTGCCGCGCTGCTCGGCAATCTGGAGCAAACGGTCTTTGGCGAAGCCGCCTATCCGACGCTGGAATCAAAAGCCGCGCACCTGCTGTATTTCATTATCAAGAATCACCCCTTTGCCGACGGCAACAAACGCAGCGGCGCGCTTTTGTTTGTGGATTTTCTGGCGCGCAACGGGCGGCTGCTGCGCGCTGGCGAGCCGATATTCAACGACGCCGGGCTGGCCGCACTGGCGCTGCTGGTGGCGCAGTCTGACGCCAAAGACAAGGACGTGATGATTGCCCTGATAGAGCACATGCTCGCCGTGCCGAATGCGAAAGCGTAGGGTATTGATTGGTCGCCGGCGTAAGAAACCGGCAACCATACATGTTTTGTGTGAGTATCGTTGTTTTTCATGGGGTGGTGACCGCTTTGGCGCGGGTGTCGCGCTGCGCGTGGCGGGGCGTGTTCTGCGCGCCATAGAATGCGCGCTTTTCCTGTTCCTGACCCGCTCCCATGTCTGCCTGGCTGCTGCCGGATTCCATCGCCGACGTTCTCCCTCCCGAGGCCGCGCACATTGAGGCGCTGCGCCGCAGCCTGCTGGATACGGCCGGGCGCTACGGCTACGAGTTGCTCATGCCGCCGCTGGTGGAGCATCTGGAGTCACTGCTCACGGGCGCGGGCGAGGCGCTGGAGTTGCAAACCTTCCGCCTTGTGGACCAGCTTTCTGGTCGCATGGTGGGCGTGCGCGCGGATACCACGCCGCAGGTGGCGCGCGTGGATGCGCATGTGCTGGCGCGCGCTGGTCTTGCACGCCTGTGCTACTGCGGGCCGGTGCTGCACGCGGCGCCGGAGCGCCCGCACGCCACGCGCGAGCCGCTGCAGTTTGGCGCCGAGTTGTACGGGCACGCTGGCCGCGAGGCCGACCGGGAGGTGCTGCAGCTTGCGCTGGAGTGCCTGCAAAGCGCCGCTGTGGAGGATGTGCAGCTTGACTTGGGCGATGTGCGCGTGGTGCGCGCGCTGATGGCGGGGGTGCTGGCGCCGCGCGAGGTGCTGCTGGATGTGCACCGCGCGCTGGCGGCCAAGGATGCGAGCGCGCTGCGCCGCATCACGCGCGACTTTCCCGCCGCGTCGCGCGCGGGGCTGCTGGCGCTGCCCAATCTGTATGGCGATGCCAAGGTGCTGGACGAGGCCGCCGCCGCGCTGCCCGATACGCAACCCGTGCGCGGAGCGCTGGAGCATTTGCGCTGGCTGGCGCAGCACTGCGGCGCGGCGCGCGTGAGTTTTGACTTGGCCGATACGCGCGGCTGGGGTTATTACAGCGGGATGCGCTTTGCCATCTATGCGCCGGGCGCGGATGACGCGCTGCTGCGCGGCGGGCGCTACGACGGCGTGGGCGCCGTGTTCAGCGCGCGCGCGCGTGCGGCGGTGGGCTTCAGTCTGGACATCAAGCACCTTGCGCGCTGCGCTGCGCCGCCTGCGCCGAGTGCGGCCATACGCGCGCCCTGGGGCGAGGAGCCAGCGCTGCTGGCGGCGATTGCCGCGCTGCGCGCGCAGGGCGAGGTCGTGATTTGCATCCCGCCCGACGCGGCGGGGGAAGTGGACGCTTTCCGCTTTGAGCGCGAGCTGCAGCAGGGCGAGGACGGCGCATGGCGCGTGCAGCCGCTTGACGCTGCGTGAGCACACAGGTTTTTTCAGTTTGAGGCATACACATGAACGCAAGCACTGGACGCAATGTCGTTGTGGTCGGCTCCCAATGGGGCGACGAAGGCAAGGGCAAACTGGTTGACTGGCTCACCGAGAGCGCGCGGGGCGTGGTGCGCTTTCAGGGCGGGCACAACGCCGGGCACACCATCGTGGTGGGTGGCGAAAAAACGGCGCTGCACATCATCCCGAGCGGCATCTTGCGCGCCGGCGTGCGCTGCTACGTGGGCAACGGCGTGGTGCTTTCGCCCGCCAAGCTGCTGGAGGAAATGGCGGGGCTGGAGGCCGCTGGCGTGCAGTCGCGCGGGCGGTTGTTCATCAGCGAGGCGTGCCCGCTCATCCTGCCCGCGCACGCGGCGCTGGACATGGCGCGCGAGGCGGCGCGCGAGCAGGGCGGGGCGGAAAAAATCGGCACCACAGGGCGCGGCATAGGCCCGGCGTATGAAGACAAGGTGGCGCGCCGTGCGCTGCGCGCGCAGGACATGAAGCAGCCGGAGCGTTTCGCCGCCAAGCTGCGCGAGCTGCTGCAGCTTTACAACTTCCTGCTGACTGGCCTCTATGGTTCGCGCACGCTGGACTTTGGCGTGGCGCTGGCACCCTACATCAAGGACGGCGAGCTGCAGTTCGAGCCGATTTACGAGGAAGCCATGCAGCAGGCCAAGGACATCGTGCCCATGCTCGCCGACGTGTCGCGCGAGTTGAACGAGGCGCACGCGCGCGGCGAAAACCTGCTGTTCGAGGGCGCGCAGGGCGCGCTGCTCGATATTGACCACGGCACCTATCCGTTCGTGACCAGCAGCAACTGCGTGGCGGGCAATGCGGCGGCAGGTTCTGGCATCGGCCCCGGGCTGCTGCACTACGTGCTGGGCATTGCCAAGGCGTATTGCACGCGCGTGGGCGGAGGTCCCTTCCCCACGGAGCTGGACTGGGAAACCGAAGGCACCCCGGGCTGGCACATGTCCAACGTGGGCGCGGAAAAGGGCGTGACCACTGGGCGCGCGCGCCGCTGCGGGTGGTTTGACGCCGCACTCATGCGCCGCAGCGCGCAAATCAACGGGCTGAGCGGCCTGTGCATCACCAAGCTGGACGTGCTCGACGGCCTGCCGGAGCTGCAGCTTTGCACCGGCTACGAGCTGGACGGCAAGCAGCTCGATGTGCTGCCGCTGGGTGCGGACGACATCGCGCGCTGCCGCCCCATCTATGAAACCGTGCCGGGCTGGAGCGAAAGCACCGCCGGCCTCACCAGCTACGAGGCGCTGCCCGTGAATGCGCGCCTTTACCTGCAGCGCATTGAGCAAAGCTGCGGCGTGCCCATTCACCTCATTTCCACTGGCCCGGACCGCGAGCACACCATCGTGCTGCGGCACCCGTTTCTGGCGTCCTGACCCGCAGGAGGAACCACACCATGCTCAGCGACGACGGCAAGCACCTCTACGTCAGCAACGAGGAATACGACGAACTCATCGAGCGGCTGGCGTGCAAGGTCGCAGCTTCCGGCTGGACGTTTGACTCCGTGCTCTGCCTTGCGCGCGGGGGCTTGCGCGTGGGCGACATCTTCAGCCGCATCTTCGGCGTGCCACTGGCCATCATGACCACCAGCAGCTACCGCGAGGCGCATGGCACGCAGCAGGGCGAACTGGTGATGGACAAGAACATCACCTCGCGCACGCCGCTGGCAGGGCGCGTGCTGCTCGCCGACGACCTGGCCGACAGCGGCGCCACGCTCTCTGCCGTGGTGCCGCGCCTGCGCGAGGACTATCCGGCCATCACGGAGTTGCGTTCCGCTGTGCTGTGGGTCAAGGCAAGCTCGACCTTTACGCCCGACTATTGCGCCGAGCATTTGCCCACCAGCCCCTGGATTCACCAGCCCTTTGAGCGTTACGACGGCAGCTCGCCCGAAAAATTTCTCGCCAAATGGAAAGGAAAGTTCTGACCATGTCCGAACAAGCACTGCCCCAGCCCGTCCTGCAAGGCACCGGGCGCGTGGCGTATTTCGTCGTGCTCGGCATTGCCCCCGGCGCGGCGGCGGAAGAGGGCGTGCGCGCCTTCCTTGGGCAGGCGCAGGCGCTGGCGCGCAGCCTGAACAACCGCTACGGCGAGCGGCGCATCAGCCTCGTGGTGGGCATTGGTTCTGATGCCTGGCAGCGCCTCTTCCCCGGCGCGGCGCGCCCGGCGCAGCTGCACCCGTTCAAGGCGCTGCACGGCGCGCGCCACAAGGCTCCCTCCACGCCGGGCGACGTGCTGCTGCACATTCGCGCCGAGGCGCAGGACGTGTGCCACGAGCTGCTCTCGCACGTCATGCAGGCGCTGGGCGATGCGGTGCAGCCCATTGATGAAGTGCACGGCTTTCGCTACTTTGACGCGCGCGCCGCGCTTGGCTTTGTGGACGGCACGGAAAACCCGCAGGGCGCAGAAGCCGAAGACGCCGCCTTCATCGGCGAGGAAGACGCCACCTTTGCTGGCGGCAGCTACGTCATCGTGCAGAAATACCTGCACGACATGGCGGCGTGGAATGCGCTCTCCACCGAGGAGCAGGAAAAAGTCATAGGCCGCACCAAGCACGACGACATTGAACTGCCCGAAGGCGTGCAGCCCACCAACTCGCATGTGGCGCTCAACATCATCGCGGACGAGGACGGCAAGGAACTCGCCATCGTGCGCGGCAACCTGCCCTTTGCCCGCCCCTCGCGCGGCGAATACGGCACCTACTTCATCGCCTATGCGCGCGACCCCGGCATCACCGAACAGATGATGCGCAACATGTTCATCGGCAGACCGGAGGGCAACTACGACCGCATGCTCGACTACAGCCGCCCTGTCACTGGCACTCTGTTTTTTGTGCCCTCCGCCCCCATGCTGGAGGCGCTGGCCGAGGGCGAGCTGCCGCAAGGCGACAGCGACGACGATGGCAGCCTGCACATCGGTTCACTCAAAGGACAATGAATTTTCAAAGGACGCACACCATGAACAAACTGCACCGTGAACTCGCCCCCATTTCCAAAGCGGCCTGGGGCGCCATTGAAGAAGAAGCCGCGCGGAGCTTCCGCGCCTACGCCGCCGCGCGCCGCGCCGTGGACGTGGTGGAGGCCAGAGGCGCCGCTGCGATTTCCACCGGGCGCCTTGACGCGCTGGGCGCGCAGCCCGAAGGCGTGCTCGCGCGCCGCCGCGCCGCGCTGCCCGTCATTGAATGGCGTGTGCCCTTTGCGCTTGAGCGCAGCACGATTGAGGCGCTGGAACGCGGCGCCGCTGACGCCGACCTGCAGCCCGTCAAAGACGCCGTGCGGCGGCTGGCTGCCGTGGAAAACCGCATCGTCTTCACCGGCAGCCAGGAAGCGGGCATTGCTGGCATCGCCAGCGCCGCCGCCGCCCTGCCCATGCCCGCGCAGCCCGAACAATGGCCGCAGGCGTTTGCCACCGCGCGCGAGCGCCTGCGCCGCGCTGCTGTGGGCGGCCCCTACATCGCCGTGCTTGGTGCCTCTGAGCTTCTTGCGATGCAAACCACCATCCTCGGCGGCTACCCCGTGCTGGAAATCGTGCGCAAGCTGCTCGGCGAAGGCGCGCGCATCGTCTGGGCGGACACGCTGGAAGGCGCCTACATCCTCTCCGCGCGCGGCGGCGACTTCGCCATGCACCTCGCTTCTGATGCCGCCATCGGCTACACCGGCTGCGACGAAGGCAGCGTGCAGCTTTACCTTGAAGAAGCCTTCAGCTTCCAGCTTATTGACAGCGACGCCGCCGTCTGCTTCCAGCCGGGCGGGCGCGACAAAAAGCAATCTTCCCGTCGCCGCACGAGCGGCCAGAGGAAGAGAGCCTAAGCTGAGAGAACGCCGCCCAACGGGGCGGCGTTTTTTATGGCGCGCACAGCTCCTCCTGCCTACAATGCCTGCCATGATGATGACTGCAAACCACACCCCATTGGCTGACGGCGCAGGTGACCTTTTCCCCAAAGGTGTACCAAGCGCGCGGCAAGCCTTTGCCGACTACTACCGCAGACTGGTGGAAGAAGGGCGCCGCAGCGCGCGGGAAGAGCCGCTCATACCGCATGAAGAAGTCATGCGCGGACTGGATGCAATCATTGCGCGCCACGAAAAGAAAAGCGCATGAATTACGCAGTTTTCTGGACGGCGCGCGCACGGCGCGAGGTTGATGCTATTGCCGCGTTCATTGCCGAAGACAACCCGCGCGCCGCGCGTGCAACCAAGCAAAAGATTGAGCGCAGCACAGAAATTCTGAAGACCAATCCACGCTTTTACAGGCAAAGCTGGTACATGCCTGAGTGCAGGGACATTGTGGTGGACAGCTACCTGCTCATCTACGAAGTGTTTGACGATGCGCGCGAAGTGCATATCCTGCGCGCCTTCCACGGTGCCCGCGACATTGCCGCCTTGCTTCTCTGACTTGCGCCAATACTCACGACAATAGATGTCGGTCGCCGGCAACTTATGCCGGCGGCAAAAGAATACCCTTGCATTGGAAACATCAATGCAAGGGTATCAATTCATTGCCGGCTTGAAAAGCCGGCAAGCAAGATGATTGTCGTAATGTATCGTCAGGCAGCCGTGCGGCGCAGGCGTTTCATCACGCAGCCCGGCACGCGCAGCGCCAGCGCAAACGCGACGTAGGCCAGCAGCGCGCCCATAAAGCCAAGGGCAATGGCGCTGCCCCACACGAAGCCGTGCGCCAGCGCGCCCGTGGCGCTGCCCGTGAAAAACAGCGCCACGCCAGAACACAGCAAGGCCAGCGCCAGCCAGACGCCAGCCCAGACCGTCAAGGTGGAAAAGGTGCTTTCGGAGTGATTCATCGCCGCCTCGCGTGATGTTGAAAAGGGAAAGGCGATACAGACGCACGCGGCGCGTAAAGGTTGCAATACCGCTTTGTCTTGATGGGTATTGCGGCATCGCCCGCAACATCATCCGGTAATTGTAATGTAAGTTATCGGGTATATGACTGCGCTGCGCTGCGGCATGGCGCTGCTGCGGCTTGTGCGCGGCGTATACTCTGAAAAATCAGGATTCATTGCCGGCAACATATGCCGGCGGCAAACACATACCCAAGAAGTTCAAGGAAAAACGAGGTGTCCATGAGCAATTCAGCTACGCAGCTCATCCACCATCCCTACCGTCCGCCGGCGGAGTTTGAGGCGGTGCAGCCGGGGGTGTTCAAAGGTTCCACCGTGTTTTTCCCGAACATGGCGGCGGTGCGCGAGCGGCAGTGGCTGGACAAGAGCGGCTACACCTACGGGCTGCACGGCACGCCGACGAGCTACACGCTGGAAGAGCGCCTGGCCACGTTGGAAGGCGGCCTGCAATGTGTGCTCGCGCCCAGCGGCCTTGCGGCGCTGGCGCTGGTGCCGCTGGCGCTGTTGAAGGCGGGCGATGAAATGCTGCTGCCCGCCAACAGCTACGAGCCGAACCGCACGTTTGCCGCCGACGGGCTGGCGCAGTTTGGCGTGGCGCACCAGTGCTACGAGGCGATGGACGTGGCGGACCTGGCCGCGCGCATCACGCCGCGCATGCGGCTGGTGTGGCTGGAAGCGCCCGGCTCGGTGACGATGGAGTTTCCCGATGTGCTGGCAATGGTGCGTCTCTGCCGCGAGCGCGGGGTGGTGTGCGCGCTGGACACGACCTGGAGCGCGGGGCAGGCGTTTGCCCCCTTCAATCTGGACGGGCAGGGACTGGGCGTGGACATTGCCGCGCCAGCGCTCACGAAATACCAAAGCGGCGGTGGCGACGTGCTGATGGGCGCGCTGATTACGCGCGACGAGGCGCTGCACCGGCGCCTGAAGCTGGCGCACATGCGCCTTGGGCTGGGCGTGGGCATGAACGATGTGGAAGCCGTGCTGCGCGCGCTGCCCACGCTGCCGCTGCGCTACCGCGCGCAAGGCGAAAGCGGGCTGGCGCTGGCGCGCTGGTGCGCGCAGCAGCCGCCGTTTGTGCAGGTGCTGCACCCCGCGCTGCCCGGTGCGCCCGGGCACGTGCACTGGCAGCAGCTTTGCGGCGGGACGGCGGCGGGGCTGTTCAGCGTCATCATTGATGCGCGCTACAGCAGCGCGCAGGTGGATGCGTTTTGCGAGGCGCTGCAATTTTTCCGTCTGGGCTACAGCTGGGGCGGGCCGGTGAGCTTGGTCATGCCCTACGAAGCGCGCGCACTGCGCGGCGAAAACTGGCCGCCGCACCTGCAGCGCGGGCACGTGGTGCGCTTTGCCGTGGGGCTGGAAGACGCCGCCGATTTGCAGGCGGATTTGCAACAGGCGATGGCGCGCACGCTCCTCTGAACCTATGCCCTGTTTTTGGGGTGCAGCATTGGATACTTAAAGCAAATACGCTGCATTGCCGGCTTATGTTGCCGGCGATTGATTGATACTTGTCACCTTTGCTGTTCCTGTAGGGTATGGCTACACTGCGCGACTGCTGCACGAAGGGAAATACCGATGAACACTGCCGCTGCCACACCCGCCCCTGCGCCTGTCGCCGGGCTGCTGCGCCGTCTTGCCGATGCCTTGCCCACGATGGACGGCTACACGGGCGAAGACGCTGACACGCTGCGCCAGCTTGCCGACGCACAGCAGCGCAAAGAGGAATACGACGCCTGGGTGCGCGCCGAGGTTGCAGCCGCGCGCGCTGACCCGCGCCCGTCACTCTCCACGGAAGAGATGTTGGCGCACATTGACGCGTACTGCGATGAGATGGAGGCGCGCGAGCGGGCGGAAAAAGCGCAAAAAACGCGGAGGGCGGCGCGTGAAAACGTACGTCGTGCAGTGGTCGCCTAGAGCCGAGCGGCGCATGGACGAGTTCACGTACTACGTGGCGCAGGACTCATCTTGGGCGTATGCGCGCCGGTTGACGAAGCGCATCACGCGCGAAGTGAACAAGGGGTTGCGCCACGCGCCCCTTGCCTATTCGCCCGCGCCGGAGTGGGGCGAAGGCGTGCGGCGCATGCCGCTGCTTGGCCGCCGCGTGCTGTTTGAGGTGGACGAGGCGGCGCGCGAGGTGCGCGTGCTCACCGTCATGGGCGGCGCGGAAAATCCGCGCGAAGTGTGCTGATACCCGTCCAGCGCACCTTGCATTGCCAGCAACATAAGCCGGCAACCGTGATGAAAGTGAATGGGTATACGGTTTTTCAGGCGCTGCTTTCCACATCTTCGCGAGTGATGCGGTAGCGCGCTTCGCCGGTGATGCCGCCTTCGGAGACGCGCAGCATCAGGCTGTCGCGGATGGCGGCGAGGAGCTTTTCCATCTCGCGCGCGTTGCCGAAGTTGGCGTCGCGCGTGGCGTGCATCTGGCGGATTTTTTCGCGGATGAGTTGCTGCACCTCCTCGCTGGCCGTGAGCGGGAGGGTGCCGCCCTGCATGGCGCGCTGGAAAATCTGCCAGAGTTCGTCGGCGCTGTAGTCGGGAAACTCTATGGTTTGCCCGATGCGGCTGCGTATGCCGGAATTGGCGCTGAAAAACTCCTGCATTTCGCGGCTGTAGCCAGCGAGTATCACCACCAGTCGGCGGCGCTCGTTTTCCATTTGCACAATCAGTTCGCCGATGGCTTCTTTGCCGAACTCGTCCTGGGCGCCGTGGAACAGGCTGTATGCCTCGTCAATGAACAGCACGCCGCCGTAGGCGCTCTGGCAAAGCTGGCGTGTTTTGGGGGCGCTTTGCCCCATGTAGGCGGCCACCAGGTCGGCGCGCGTGGCTTCCACCATATGCCCGCGTGCCAGCACGCCGAGGCTTTTGAGAATCTGCGCGTAGAGCCGCGCCACTGTGGTTTTGCCCGTGCCCGGGTCGCCGGTGAAGCACAGGTGCAGGCGCTCGCTGCCGATGTCAAACGGCTGGCCAGCGGCGTCTGCCTCCTGCCGCAAAAAGTTCAGGCGCGCAATCTGTTTGCGCACCGCCGTTTTCACACTGCCAAGTCCGATGAGGCCATCAAGCTGCGCGCGCAGCGCCTCCAGCGACAGGTTTTCCTGCGCATCAAAGCGCACGCCGAAATCCGCCTCGGTGAGCGTGTGCATATAGTCCGGATTGCGCGCCATTTCTTCATCGGCGTGCAGGGCGTGGCGCTCAAACGCCGCCTGCATCAGCTCGGCGGCGGTGCGCGCGTTGGCAAAGCCGGGCTTGAGCTTTTCGCGCGCCATGCGTTCGCGGAAGGCGCGCTCGGCGCCCGCACTCATGGTGTAGGCGCGTTTTGCGGCAATCTGGCGCGCGATGAGCAGCAATTCATCCTCGGAATAATCGGGAAAGTCAATCGTGCGGTTGAAGCGGCTTTTCAGGCCGGTGTTTTGCTGCAGCAATTCTTCCGTTTCCTTGGCGTAGCCGGCAAAAATGACGGCGAGGCGGTCTTTGTGGTCTTCAATGAGCTTGACGAGCGTGTCCAGCGCCTCCTTGCCGTAGCTGTCGCTTTCCCCCGTGACCAGCGCATAGGCTTCGTCAATGAACAGCACGCCGCCAAGCGCGCTTTTCACCACCTCGGTTGTTTGTGGCGCGGTATGCCCGGAATATTTTGCAACCAAATCGCTGCGGCTGGCTTCCACCAGCTTGTTTTGCTCGATGGCGCCAGCGCGGTAGAGCATGTCGGCAAGGCAGCGCGCCACCGTGGTTTTGCCTGTGCCCGGGTTGCCAGTGAACAGGAAGTTGTAGCGCGCCTTTTCTGCGGGCACGACGCCGAGCTTGATGCTGCGCTCGCGCTCAAAACGTATGTATTTTTCGATTTTTCGCAATTCGTCTTTGACGGATTGCAGACCAATCAGCGCGTCCAGCGCGTTGGGCGGCGCTGGCGGCGGTGTGTATGATGGTTCCGGCATGGTACGTGGGGCAGGCGCTGGCGGCGGTGAGCTTTTTGTTGTGGTTGCAGCTTTGGGCGTTTGTGGATTTTGTTGTGACTGTCGCTGCAGCATGGCTTTCAGGGACTGAAGACGCAATTTTGCTTCGGCATGCCCACGCTCTCCTGCCTGCTGGTACCAGTGGAGGGCGAAGCCATCATTGGTTACTCGGAATAGTGTTATGTCATAAGAAAATATTTTACGCGCTTCTTCCCAACTTATGTTTCTGTCGTAGTAACAGGCGACGTAGTACTGCGCTTCTACGTCGCCGTTTTTTGCAAGGTACATGAGTTCTGGAATGTTTCGGCAGCCATATTGTTCAGCGCGCTTTGTATTGGATAGATAGGCGCGCAGGTCGTCAAGGTGTTGCTGTGCGTCAGCGTGCCCATTTGTTGCGGCTTTCTGGTACCAGTGCAGCGCGAGCTTGTTGTTTGGTACACGGTGCTTTGTGACGGCCTTGGAAAAAATTGCACGCGCCAGCCTCCAATTTATGCTGCCGTTGTAATAACAGCCAGCGAGAAATTGTGCTTGTGCATTACCATTTTCCGCAAGGTTTAGGAGTTCCGTGATGTTCAGGCTTCCGTGACCTTCTATGGAAATAATTTTGTCTTGTTTGTCTGTGCGTCCGCTACGCTCAAACATATTTGCTATGGCTTCCCCAATGAAAAGTATGACTTTTCCAGGGAACGTGACAATAGAGAGAAGCAGTGGCACGCACTGCTTAAAAAGCGGGCCAGCCTTCCCCTGCAGAATGCTGGCCACAAGATGAAAAAATCCCAACACAAAGACAAGGGTTAACAATCCACTCGACTTGTTCCCAACAAAGAAAATTATTAGGAACAGATAGAAAAAGAACCAGAACAAGCCCCCTTCTTCGGTGCTTTCCTCTTTTTTTTGTGGCTCGTCTTTCTGGAGTTCCATGGTTGGGGGAATGGCGTGCGTGTCACAGGAAGGTTGCTGAATGGCGCAGGTCAAGCGCCAAGCATACAACGCCCGCCGCCTGAAATAAGGCGTCAAGCATTCGCGCGCCCTGATGTGTTGCGGGGTGCGCGCTTTTTTCTTTGCAGTCATTCGCCTGCGCGGTCAGACACGCCACCGCGCTGCTGGCGTTGTGCGGCGCCCCCTCACCCCTGCCCCTCTCCCCATGTGCAGCGCGCTGACGCGCGCAGCGGGGACGAGGGGAAAAAGGGAAGGCGCCCCGCGCTGCGCGCAGCGGGGGCGAGGGGAATGAATTTTTGCCTGTTTTTGGTAGGTATATATATGGCTGCCGGCAACATAAGCCGGCGATGCGATTCGTTCAAGATGGGTATGTTGTAGGGGCGCGATTTGTCGCGCCCGTTGTGGGGTGCGAACGAACGCGGGCGGGGCGCCTGCGCTCCCAAAATGCTGCGGTGCAGGGCGGCGCGGCGACCTTGGCACAATACGCGCTTTGCCAGACAACTGTAAGGACGCCCGTTCCCACCATGCTGTTCAGCAAGCTGCTGCCCCGCGAGGGCAATTTCTTTGAGTTGTTCAACCGTCACGCCGACTGTGTGTATGAGGCGGCGCAAGCGTTCCAGCTTCTGGTGCGCGACTATGGCGATGAGACGCTGCGCAATCAGCACGATGAGGCGGTGAGCAGCGCCGAGCGCGCCGCCGACCGCGTGACGCGCGAGGTCAATCGCCTGATTCACACCACGTTCATCACGCCCATTGACCGCGAGCAGATTCACGGCCTCATCAACCACATGGACGATGTGGTGGACTTGCTGCAGGACATCACGGAGACGATGGAGCTGTACGACGTGCGCGAGCTGGGCGAGGAGGTGCGGCGCCTCACGGAGTGGTGCGTGCGAAGCTGCGCGCACATGCGCGATGCGGTGCATTTGCTGGGCAAGCTCTCGGACGAGGAGACGGCCAAGGCCATCTTGCGCGCCTGCGAGGATATTGACCAGATTGAGTCCAACGCTGACCGCGAGATGCGCGCTGCGATGAGCCAGCTTTTCCGCCAGGAGGGGGTGGACGCGCGCGACCTCATCAAGCGCAAGGCGATTTACGAGATGCTCGAGACGGTCACGGATAAGTGCGAAGACGTGGCCAACCGCATTGAAGGCATCGTGCTGGAAAGCTCCTGAACGCGGACACATTCCCCCGCAGCCTTACCTGTATGGAACCTGTTTCACTCTGGATTGTTGTTGCCGTCGTAGCACTGGCGATTGCCTTTGACTTCATGAACGGCTTTCACGACGCCGCCAATTCGATTGCCACCATCGTTTCCACGGGCGTGCTGCGCCCGTCGCAGGCGGTGCTGTTTGCGGCGTTTTTCAACCTGCTGGCGGTGTTCGTGTTCCACCTTTCGGTGGCGGCGACGATTGGCAAGGGCATCGTGCAGCCCGGGGTGGTGGATGTGCCCGTGGTGTTCGGCGCGCTGGCGGGCGCCATCATCTGGAATGTGATTACCTGGTATTTCGGCATTCCGAGCAGCTCCTCGCACGCGCTCATCGGCGGCATCATGGGCGCGGTGCTGGCGAAGGCGGGCACCGCCCCCATCATCTGGAAGGGGGTGCTGTACACCGTCTCGTTCATCGTGATTTCGCCGCTGCTGGGCTATCTGCTGGCGTCGCTGATGTCCGTGTGTCTGGCGTGGACGCTGCGGCGTTGGTCGCCCGTGAAGGTGGACCGCACCTTCCGCCGCATGCAACTGTTTTCCGCTGGCGCCTACAGCCTAGGGCACGGCGGCAACGATGCGCAAAAGACCATCGGCATCATCTGGCTGCTGCTCATGTCCACGGGCTACAGCCCGGCGGGCGCCGACATGCCGCCCACCTGGGTCATCATCGTGTGCTACGTGGCCATTGCGCTGGGCACCATGTCGGGCGGCTGGCGCATCGTGCGCACGATGGGGCAGCGCATCACCAAGCTCAAGCCCGTGGGGGGCTTTTGCGCGGAAAGCGGCGGCGCCATCTCGCTCTTTATCGCCACGCTGCTGGGCATTCCTGTGTCCACCACGCACACCATCACGGGCGCCATCGTCGGCGTTGGCTCGCTGCAACGCGCCTCTGCCGTGCGCTGGGGCGTGGCGGGCAGCATCGTGTGGGCGTGGGTGCTCACCATCCCCGTGAGCGCGCTCATTGCGGCGCTGATGTACGTTGTCAGTGCGCGGCTGTTCGGTTTTCTATAAAATTTCGCACTTTTCGGCGTGTCGCTGGCCAGGTGGTTCAGTCGCGTGTCTCAAACGCCGGATACATCAGGGCGCGCAAGCGCCCAAAACATTTCTCCCAAAAACATGGTTGTTATCAGACTTTCCCGTGGCGGCGCCAAGGCACGCCCGTTCTACAACATCGTTGCCGCTGACAAGCGTTGCCGCCGCGACGGGCGCTTCATTGAGCGCATCGGCTTCTACAACCCCGGCGCAGCCGAAGGCGAAGAAGGGCTGCGCCTGTCGCTCGACCGCCTGAACTACTGGAAGAGCGTGGGCGCGCAAACCACCGCCACCGTGGACCGCCTCGTGCGCCAGCACGCCAAGCTCGCCACCACGCCTGCAGCTGCCGCGTAAATGCTGCCCGCCGGCCTGCCGGAGGACGCGGTTGAACTCGGCCGCGTCCGCGACGCTTGGGGCGTGCGCGGGGCACTCAAAATCCTCCCCTATAGCGCCTCGCCCGAGGCGCTTTTTTCATGCCGCTGCTGGCACGCGCTGCTGCCGGACGGCAGCGTGCAGCCGCTGCATATCACGCAGGTGCGCGCAGCGGGCAGCGGCGACCTCGTCGCCAGCGTGCAAGGCGTGCAAGACCGCGACGCGGCGCTTGCCCTCAAAGGCGCGCGCCTTTTTGTGCCGCGCGCCGACTTCCCCGCGCTGCCCGAAGGCGAGTACTACTGGGTGGACCTGATTGGCCTGCGCGTCCTCAACCGCGAGGGCGTGGAGCTGGGCGAAGTGCGCGACGTGATGGACAACGGCGCGCAAGCCGTGCTCATCGTGCGCGCAATTGAGCACGGCAAGGAGCGCGAGCGCCTCATCCCCTTCGTTGGCGTCTACATTGACGAGGTGCGCCTGGATGCGGGTACCATTGCCGTGGACTGGCAGCCCGACTATTGAACAAACAAATACTCCCACGATGAAACGCCGGTTACCGTAAAAGAAAGCCGGTGCAAGCAGCATACCTGTGAAATCAAAACAAAGATTCATGGGTATGCAGATGGCAGCCGCAAAAGCCTCCGGCGATGCGGCGCATTTTTGAGGAGTATGCAATGAATCCACTGAAAAGATTTTTCTCCCACTGCGGCAAACCGCAAGGCCGCATGGGACGGCTCATGGTGCGCGGCATGAATCTGGGGCACAAGCCCATCGCCTCCTGGGGGCTGGCGCAGCTTGAAGGCGAAGGCGCATTCCAGCGCATTGGCGAATTTGGCTGCGGCGGCGGCGCCAACGTGCAGCAACTGCTGCGCAAATACCCCGACTGCAGCATCACCGCCGTGGATTTTTCCGACATCTGCGTGCAGGAAACCCGCGCACGCAACCAGGCCGCCATTGACAGCGGGCGGCTGCAAGTCATCCAGAGCGACATCGCCGCCCTGCAGCTTCCCGCAGGCAGCCTTGAGCTGATAACTGCGTTTGAAACCGTCTACTTCTGGCCCGACAGCGCGCTGGAAAAAGCGTGCAGCCTGCTGCGCGCGGGTGGCCTGTTCCTCGTCGTACACGAGCTGGACGGCGCCAGTGCGCAGGCGCGCTTCTGGGAAAAATGGGTGGAAAACCTCAAAGTGCCCACCGCCGATGAACTCACCGCACGCCTGCGCGCCGCTGGCTTTGCCCGTGTGGAAGCCATCCACCGCCCGCGCCTCGGCCACCTGTGCGTGAAGGCGTGGAAGGAGGGCGAGAGCGCAGACATACCGCCGCAATGAGTGCTGCATCGCCGGCAACTTATGCCGGCGGTGCATTGATACCACGATGTTTGAAATATACTAATGAAATGTATTACTTTGTTGCCGGCAACATGAGCCGGTAATGGAACGTAAACCACAGCAGTATACAATTTACCTTGACCCGTGCGCACAACAGTTCGCGTAGTCGGCGCGGTTGAACATCGGTTGCCCGCCAGATAATTGTTCAAGTTATACTTGGAGAGAGGTTGAGTGTATATGATTATCACTGCTTTTTCTGTGTTGGGGTTATTTGCTGGATGGGCATTTTGTCATGTGGGGTGGTGGTGCCCCGGCAGCCGTTTTGAGTGCTTGCTGGTTCTTTTGGGCATGGGATTGTGTGAAATCAAGCTAATTAAAGCGTTGGCGCAGAAATACCACTTTCTGGAGTTGCTGCGGCTTGATGGAAACAGGTTCTCGTTTTTTTCTTTTGGGTTTGTCGTGGGAGCCTTTATTGTCGCCCATCCGTCTGCTTTATGGTAAGGCATTGCGTATGATGACGGCTGCGATAGTTGTTGGCGTGTTGCTGCTGGCAGTTGTGTTACGTGTTTGCCGTGACATAAAAAAGCACAGGCGCAAAATTGAAGATTTGCTTGGCAAAAGGGAGCCGCTTTCTGATGAATGTCTGCGCGTGGAGTTCGGAGCCGGTATCGAGGAGTGGCCAGAGCAGCTTCGGGCGCTGAAAGATGTGGCAAAGGCGTTGTCCGTGTGCCACGCCCAACTCCGGCCAGAAGATGATTTGTCGTTTTTGAGTACATCGCATGAGCTTTCCGGTGACAAGCTGCTTGAGTTTGAATTTTTCATTAAACGCCATGCAACAACAAAAGATAGTCTTGGCAATGTTCGTGATGTAGGTGGCTTGATTCGCCTTTTGGCGCAATTGGGATACTGATGGTGCTGCTCAAGGGTATGGCATGATAATTTTTGTTGTTTCTATGCTCGGCATTTTTGCTGGCGCATTGGCTGCGTATTTTGAGTTGTATACTCCGCACACACTTCCAGGAGTTCTATTGGTGGGGTTGCCGTGTGGCATGTGTGAAATGTTCATTATCGGAAAACTTATCAAGCGATTTGAACGCCTGGCCTTTCTGGATAAGCTGCGGCTGGATAACGAGCCTTTCCCGTTCTTTTTTGTGGCATTTGCGGCTGCTGCTTATGTAGTGGCCAACCCTCCGAGTTTGTAATTGAAAGATATGGGACAACCGCAACCATCCGCGCAACCCACGCCGCTGCGCATTGACTTCCCGCCCGATTTGCCGGTGAGCGGGCAGCGCGCGGCGATTGAGGCAGCTTTGCGCGCGCATCAGGTGGTCATTGTGTGCGGCGAGACGGGGTCGGGCAAGACGACGCAGTTGCCCAAGATGGCGCTGGCCTTGGCGCTCGCGGCGGAGAAGGGCGCGGGGCGGGGCAAGCGCCCCCGGCTGATTGGCCACACGCAGCCGCGCCGCATTGCCGCCTCCAGCGTGGCGCGGCGCATTGCCGAGGAGCTGCACACGCCGCTGGGCGAGGTGGTGGGTTACAAGGTGCGCTTTGCCGACCGGCTTTCGCCCACGGCGCGCATCAAGCTGATGACGGACGGCATCCTGCTGGCGGAGACGCAGTCCGACGCGCTGCTTGCCGCCTACGGCACGCTCATCATTGACGAGGCGCACGAGCGCAGCCTGAACATTGACTTTTTGCTCGGGCATCTGAAACGCATCCTGCCGCGCCGTCCGGATTTGAAAGTCATCGTCACCTCGGCAACGATAGACGCGCAGCGATTTGCCGAGCATTTCACCGACGCCAAGGGGCGCCCGGCGCCGGTGCTGCAGGTGTCTGGCCGCACGTATCCGGTGGAGGTGCGCTGGCGCCCGTTTGAGGAAAGCCGCGACTTCGGGCTGAACGAGGCGATTGCCGAGGCGCTGGATGAACTCTGGCCAGCGGCGCCAGCGGGTGATGTGCTGGTGTTTCTGCCGGGCGAGCGCGAAATCCGCGACGCCGCCGACCACCTGCGCGCGCACTTGGCGCGGCGTGCGGCTACGCGCGGCGCCGAAGTGCTGCCGCTCTATGCGCGGCTTTCCGCTGCCGAGCAGGAGCGCGTCTTTGCCCCGCACAGCGCAGCGCGCGTGGTGCTGGCGACAAATGTGGCGGAAACCTCGCTCACCGTGCCCGGCATACGCTTCGTGATTGATAGCGGCACGGCGCGCGTGAAGCGCTACAGCCTGCGCAGCAAGGTGGAACAGTTGCTCATCGAGCCAGTCAGCCAGGCGGCGGCTGGCCAGCGCGCGGGGCGCTGCGGGCGGCTTGGACCGGGCGTGTGCATACGCCTGTATGAGGAAAAGGAGTTCGCGCAGCGCCCGCGCTTTACCGACCCAGAAATCCTGCGCTCGTCGCTTGCTGCCGTCATCCTGCGGCTCAAAAGCCTGCGCCTTGGCGCGGGGCGCGTGCAGGACTTTCCTTTTCTTGATGCGCCCTCTGGCCGCGCCATTGCCGACGGTTTTCAACTGCTCGCCGAGCTTGGCGCCGTGGACGAGGCGCAAAACCTCACCGCCCTTGGGCGCGAGCTTGCGCGCCTGCCGCTGGACCCGCGCGTGGGGCGCATGCTGCTGGAAGCGCGTGCGCGCGGCGCGCTGCCGGAAGTGCTGGTGATTGCCGCCGCATTGAGTGTGCAAGACGTGCGCGAGCGCCCCGTGCAGGCGCAGGCGCAGGCTGACCAGGCGCACGCGCGCTTTGCCGACGAGCGCAGCGAATTCAGCGGCCTGCTGCGCCTTTGGCAGTGGCTGGACGAGGTGCGCGGCGGGCGCGCGCCGGCAAGCCAGGCGCAGGCGGCAAAGCAGGCGCGCGAAGCCAAGGCCGCGCCGCGCCAGCCCTCACGCGCGGCAATGGCGGCGCTGCCGGCGGCCAGGCGCGCAGAGCTGGCGCTGGAGCAGGCGCGGCGTGCGCTGCAGGGGCAGGGCGCGGAAACACCGGCAGAGGAAAAACCCACGCACCGCCTCAGCAACCGCCAGTGGGAAGCGGCGCTGCGCGCCGCCTTCATCAGCGTGCGCCGCGTGCGCGAATGGCGCGACATTCACGCCCAGCTTGCGGCGGCCATGCAGGGCGGCGGCAAGGAAGGGCGAGGTGGCGGTTTTTCCGCCAGCTATGAAGCCATTCACAAAAGCCTGCTGGCGGGCTTGCTTGGCAACGTTGGCTGCCGCATGGAAGCGGGCAGCGGGCGCGGCGAATATCTGGGCGCGCGCGGCATCAAGTTTTTCCGGCACCCGGGCGCGCACCTGAAACGCAGAAACGGCGGCAGCGCGCAATGGATTATCTGCGCTGAACTCGTGGAAACCACGCGCCTTTTTGGGCGCTCCATCGCCGCTATAGAACCGCAATGGCTGGAAGAAATTGGCGCGCACCTCATCAAAAAACAGGTGCTTGACCCGCATTGGGAAAAAAAGGCGCAGGATGTGGTCGCCCTGGAGCGCGGCACGCTGTATGGCCTGACCGTGTATTCAGGACGTCGCAAAAGCTATGGCAAGTATGACGCGCGCGGCGCGCGCGAACTGCTGATTCGGCAGGCGCTGGTGGCTGGTTTGAGTGAAGACGCGCTGCCCGACGAATGGCTGCGCTCCATGCCATTTTTGCGTGCCAATGCGCGCACCATCGCCAGCGTGCAGGAAATGGAGCACAAAAGCCGCAGGCAGGATTTGCTTGTGGATGAAGAACTGATTTACGCTTTTTATGACGCGCATATTCCGGAGCATATTGCCACTGGGCGCGATTTTGAGGCGTGGTGGCGGCAGGCACAGCGGGGACAACCAAAACTGCTGCACCTCTCGCGCGAAGAACTCATGCGCCACGAAGCTGCTGGCATCACCACGGCGGCGTACCCCAACGTGCTGCGCCTTGGCGGTGTGGATTGCGCCGCCAGCTACCTGCATCAGCCGGGCGACGCGCGCGACGGCCTGACGGTGAGCGTGCCGCTCTTTGCCCTCAACCAGATTGACGCCGCGCGCTGCGAGTGGCTTGCGCCCGGCATGTTGCGCGAGAAACTGCAGGCGCTGCTCAAAAGCCTGCCGCAAAAGCCGCGCAGCCGTTTTCAGCCATTGGCGGAATCAGCGGCACGGCTGGCGCAGGACTATGCCGCGCCGGAGCGTTTTGGCAAAGGCTCGCTCGTGGACGCGCTGCTGGAAACCGTGCGCGCAGAAACCGGCCTGCGCGTGACGCGCGCCGAAATGCGGCTGGAAAACCTTCCTCCGCATTTATTTATGAACTTTCGCATACTCGGCGAGCACGGGCGGCAAATCGGCGAAGGGCGCGATTTGGCAGCACTCAAAGCTGAACACGGCGGTGCGGCGCGCGGCGCATTTCAGGCGCTGGCAGCGCTCAAAACCGCGCGCGCCACGCTGGAAAAACCGGAAGAAACCCAGGAAGAAAAGCCAGCGCAAAAACCGGCGGAAAAACCCGCCAAAACAGCCGAAGCTGCGGAGGCCGCCGACGGCGACGCGCTGCACACGCGCTGGGACTTTGGCGCGCTGCCCGAACTCATGGAAATCCGCCGCAAGGGGCAGACGCTCATCGGCTTTCCCGCGCTTGTGGACGCGGGCGAGGCCGTGCGCATTGAGGTTTTTGACGAGCCGGACGTGGCCGCCGCGCGCCACCGCGCCGGGCTGCGGCGCCTCGTGGCGCTGCAAATCAAGGAGCAGCTCAAATATCTGGAAAAAAACATCCCCGACCTGCAGCGCATGGCGGTGGCGTACATGCCGCTCGGCACGGAGGCGCAGTTGCGCGAGAGCATTCTGGCGCTGGCGCTGGAGCGCGCCTTTCTCGCCGAGCCGCTGCCCGCTGACGAGGAGCAGTTCATGCAGCGCGTGCAGGACGGCAAGGCGCGCCTTGGGCTGATAGCGGGCGAAATTGCGCGGCTGGCCGCCGCGATATTGGCGGAATACACCACCGCCGCGCGCCGCGTGAAAGACGCGCGCGCCGCCGCGCCCGACGCCGCCCGCGATGCCGAGGAGCAAATGCAGCGCCTGCTGCCCGCCAGCTTTCTGCTCGCCGCGCCGTGGGAGACGCTGCAGCACTTTCCGCGCTACCTCAAAGCGATTGCCATGCGCTTTGAAAAGCGCCGCGCCGACCCCGAGCGCGACGCGCGCCACATGGCCGAAGTGCGCGCGCAGGAGCAGCGCTTCTGGCGCACCGTGAGCGCGCGCCAAGGGCAGCAGGACGAGCGCCTGCAGGCGCTGCGCTGGATGCTGGAAGAACTGCGCGTGAGCCTGTTCGCGCAGGAACTGCGCACGCGCCAGCCCGTGAGCGTCAAACGGCTGGAAAAGGCGTGGGCGCAGATTCAGGGGTGATGCAAGAATTCGCGCCTGACGTTTGCGTTTGAAGACGGCGATGCTGTTCTTGTGGACTATCAGGACTATCACTGAAAATACACAAAATGGAAGCGCTCAAGATGGAAGTGCTGTCCATAGCATGAAAATCACCTGAGCCGCGCCGCCTTTCCCGCACAGGAGTTCCGCCATGACCACGCCTACCTTGCCCGCTGGCCTCGTCGATGCGTTCGCGCGAGCGCGGCGCATTCTGTTTATCACTGGTGCGGGCATTTCCGCCGATTCGGGGCTGCCGACCTACCGGGGCTTCGGCGGTCTCTACGACGGCAAGCCCACCGAAGAAGGACTGCCGATTGAAGAGGTGCTCTCCGGCCACATGCTCGCGCACCGCCCGCAACTGACCTGGAAATACCTGCTGCAAATTGAACAAGGCTGTCGCAACGCGCAGCCCAACCCTGCCCATCTTGCGCTGGCCGAAATCGAGCGCAGCCGACCGCCCGGCGCGGTGTGCGTGCTGACGCAAAACATCGACGGCCTGCACCGCATGGCCGGCACGCAAAACCTCATCGAAATCCACGGCGACCTGCACCGCCTGCTGTGCACCCGCTGCGGCCATCAACAAACCGTGGCCGACTACGCCGCGCTCGATACCCTGCCGCCGCCCTGCCCCGAATGCAAACAAGGCTGGCTGCGCCCGGAAGTGGTTTTTTTCGGGGAAATGCTGCCGGAGGATGCCCTAAGCCGCCTGCAGGCGGCCATGACACACCCCGAACTGGATTTGGTCGTCTCCATCGGTACCACCAGCGTCTTCCCTTACATCGTCCAACCCGTTGTCCACGCCGTGCGAAACGGCATTGCCAGTGTCGAAATCAACCCCGGCGAGACCACCATCAGCGCCCACGTCCAATTCGCCATAAAAGAACGCGCCGCCCCCACCCTGCAAGCCATCCTTGATGCAATGTCCGTTCGGTAGAGGCAGTCGCCCGGTTTGAGCAAACCAAAGACGATGGCTTTGCCACCCGCGCCACGTCCGCGCTTGCCCCGAACTCGCTTGGGGTCGAAGTGCGATCCATCGGCTTCAAGCCGTGCCAGAGAACGGAGGCGTGGGATGCGATTGCGCGCTACATCTACACAGGGCTGCAGGGCGGCGAGGCGGGAAAGCGTTGATACCCGTGACTATTGCACTTGGTCACCGGCTTATGAAGCCGGTGATGCAGCATCATCATTGATAGTATTTGAATACACCATGAAATGATGCCTGTTTGCCGGCTTTATAAGCCGGCGATGAAGTGATACCCATGAAAAAGGCGGCTTGTGAGCCGCCTTTGTGTGTGCAGTGTGTGCGTTTACGCGCTGGCGTCAGGAGCCTTGCCTTCTTCGGGCGCGGCTTCGGGTGTAGGCGCAGCTTCGGGCGCTTCCAGTGCGGGCGGCGGCACGGGGATGGTGGGGGCGCGTTGCGACTGGTCCACGGCGGCGGTGAAGAGCACGTCGGTGGAGGAGTTGAGCGCGGTTTCCGCCGAGTCCTGAATGACGCCGATGACAAAGCCCACGCCCACGACCTGCATGGCGGTGTTGTTGTCAATGTTGAACAGGCTGCAGGCCATCGGGATGAGCAGCAGCGACCCGCCCGCGACGCCAGACGCGCCGCACGCGCCCGCAGCAGACAGGGCGCTGAGCAGCAGGGCGGTGGCAAAGTCCACCTTGATGCCCAGCGTGTGCACGGCCGCGAGCGTGAGCACGCTAATCGTCACGGCAGCGCCCGCCATGTTAATGGTGGCGCCCAGCGGTATGGAGATGGAGTAGGTGTCTTCATGCAGACCCAGCTTGCGGCAGAGCTGCATGTTCACCGGAATGTTGGCCGCCGAGCTGCGCGTGAAGAAGGCGGTGATGCCGCTCTCGCGCAGGCAGGTGAAGACGAGCGGGTAGGGGCTGCGGCGCGTTTTCCAGAACACGAGCAGCGGGTTGACGACGAGCGCCACGAGCAGCATGGCGGCCAGCAGCACGTAAATCAGGTGCGCGAAACGCTGCAGCCCTTCCATGCCCTGTTCAATCGTGGTCACGAGCACCAGCCCGAAGATGCCCAGCGGCGCAAAGCGGATGACCCAGCGCACCACGGCGGTGCAGGCTTGTGCGAAGTCGGCAATGATGCTGCGCATGCCTTCGCCCGCCTTTTTCATCGCCATGCCAAGCACCGCAGCCCAGGCGAGGATGCCGATGTAGTTCGCGTTGGCGAGCGCCTGCACCGGGTTGGAGACCAGGTTCATGAACAGGTTGTGCAGCACCGAGGCGATGCCCTGCGGCGCCTGCATCTGCTGCGCTTCCACGCCTGTGAGGTGCAGCGTGGAGGGGAACATGAAGCTGAGCGTGGTAGCCACGAGCGCGGCGGTGAAGGTGCCTATCACGTAGAGCACCAGAATGGGGCGGATGTTGGTGGAAGTGCCCTCGCGGTGTTGCGACACGGCCGAGAGCACGAGCGCAAACACGAGGATGGGGGCCACGGCCTTGAGCGCGCCGACGAACAGGCCGCCGAGCAGGTTGCCGAGGCCAAGCGTCCAGGAGGTGAGCGTCTGCGCCCCAATCAGGCGTACGAGCGCGCCGAGGACGATGCCAACAGCCAGACCGATGATGATTTGCGGCACCAGTCCGAGCGGTTTGCGCGGCGCGGCGGGTGCGTCCAGAGTTTGCTGCATGGGAGGAAAGCCTTTCTTGCCGCACGCGGCGGCAGCAAAGAGTTGGGGAGGCGCCGGCAGCACGCGCATGTGAACGGTGGCGCGGCGCGAAAGCTGCGATTGTCCACAAAGTCCACACTGTCAGCGCCGGCGCGCGGGCGGCGGCTACACTGCGGCGCACCGAGCGCCGCGCTGCGCGCCCCGAGGAGAGCATTGAGGAGAACACTGCCCATGTCCGCCATCATCACCAGCCTGCTTGACACCGACCTCTACAAATTCAGCATGATGCAGGCGGTGCTGCACCAGTTTCCCGCCGCGCAGGTGGAATACAAGTTCAAGTGCCGCACGCCGGGCGTGGCGCTGGCGCCGTTTGTGGAGGAAATACAGGACGAAGTCCGCAAGCTCTGCGCGCTGCGCTTCACCGAGGACGAATTGCGCTACATGCGCAACTTGCGCTTCATCAAGAGCGACTTTGTGGACTTCCTTGGCCTGTTCCAGCTCAACGAGAAATACATTTCCATCACGCCGCTGGAAAACGGGGACATCTCCATCCGCACGAGCGGCCCCTGGCTGCACACCATCATGTTCGAGATACCCGTGCTGGCCATCGTCAGCGAGGTCTACATGCGCCGCACGCATCCCGGGCTGGATTTTGGTGAAGGGCGCCGCCGCCTGCACGAAAAGATAGACATGCTGCACGCCCCCGGGCTGGAAGGGTTGGTGCTCGCCGACTACGGCACGCGGCGGCGTTTTTCGCACGAATGGCAGCGCGAAGTGCTCGCCACGCTGCAGGAGCGGCTGGCGGGCGGCGAGCAGCTTGCCGGCACCAGCAACGTGCTCTTTGCCAAGGAGCTGGGGATGCGGCCGCTTGGCACCATGGCGCACGAATACCTGCAGGCGTGCCAGGCGCTGGGTCCGCGCCTGCGCGACAGCCAAGTGTTCGCCTTTGACAAGTGGGCGCACGAATATCGGGGCGACCTGGGCATCGCCCTCTCGGACGTCTACGGCATGGAAGCGTTTTTCCGCGACTTTGACATGTATTTCTGCAAGCTCTTTGACGGCGCGCGCCACGACTCAGGCGACCCGTTTGAATGGGGCGAGCGCATGATTGAGCACTACCGCGCCAACCGCTGCGACCCCAAGGGCAAGACACTGGTGTTCAGCGACAGCCTCACCATTCCGCGCTGCATCGAGCTGTACCAGCACTTCCAGGGGCGCGTACACACCTCGTTTGGCGTGGGCACCAACCTCACCAACGACGTGGGCGTGCAGGCGCTGCAAATCGTCATGAAGATGGTGCGTTGCAACGGGCAGCCGGTGGCGAAGATTTCCGACAACCCGGAAAAAATCATGGTGGA
>JAFRYL010000110.1 GCA_017437605.1 Ottowia sp.
CGCTCGCACGCCACCACTGGACGCGGCGCTGGTGTTTGGGGCACCGCTGGCGGCGTTTGCGTGGCAGGCGGCGATGGTGTGGCAGTTCGCCTATGGCGCGGCGTGGGCGGCGGCAGCGTTTGGCGTGGCGTATGCGCTGCTGGCGCTCTGGTGCGGGCGGCAGGCCGGAATGAATTTGCTGGCGCGCTGCTTTGCGGCGCTGGCTGCCGTGTTTGTGACGCTGGCGGTGCCGCTGGCACTCGACGCACGCTGGACGGCGGTGACCTGGGTGCTGGAGGGCGCCGCCATGCTCTGGCTGGGCGTACGGCAGGGGCGCTGGCTGCCGCGCGCGTTTGGCGTGGCTCTGCAGCTGGGGGCGTGTGGCGCGTTTGTCTGGGGATTGGGCAAGCAGGGTTTGCCCGTGGGCGCATGGCCGCTGCTGCATTCGGCGTGCGTGGGCGCGCTGGCGCTGGCTGCTGCTGCCCTCTTTTCCTCGTGGCTGCTGGCGCAGGGTGTGCCGGACATTTCTGCTGAATGGCCGGATGGCGAGGCGCATTGGCTGGTGCGCCTTTCCATGCGCTGCGCGCGTGCCTGGGGCGCTTTGGAAGCAAATCTGCCGCTGCCGCTGCTGGCGTGGGGGTTTGCGCTGGCGTGCGCGGCGTGGCGGCTGGAACTGGCGCGGCGTATGCCCGGCGTGCTGCCGGACGGGGCGCCACTGGGCGCGGCACCGCCACTGCAAGCGGCGTACGCGGCGAATGTGGCGATGCCGCTCTGGATGCTGGTGCCTGTGCTTTTTGCGGCGGCGTTGCTGGCGTTTTCAAAAAAACTGCGTTGGCCGCAGGCGGTGTGGCCAGCGCGGCTGGCGCTGGTGTGGATGGCGTGGCGCTGGCTGGCGCACCTCAATGTGCTGGATGGCGCCGCGCCGCTGGCGTGGCTTGTGGCTTTTGGTGTGCAGGCGTGGATGCTGCACCGGCTGGAAAACGATGATGGCGCACGCCCCGGTCTGCCGGCGCTGCACACGGGCACGCTGTGGCTGCTGTGGGTGTTGCTGGCGGATGCGGTGGGCACGCTGTTGCGGCGCGCCTCTCTGCCGGATGACTGGAAGAACGCCGCGTGGCTGGCAGGGGGCGCGGCGGTGCTGGTGCTGCTCACGCTCTGGGTGGAGAAAGGAAAACGCACGGCGTGGCCGCTGGCGCCGCACGCGCGCAGCTATCTGTGGGCGGGCGCGTTGCCGCTGGTGGTGGGGCTGGCGCTGCTTGCCTTGGCGACGGCGTTGGTGTCATCGGGCAGCGCGAAGCCGCTCGCCCTGCCCTTTGTGCCCTTGCTCAACGCCGCCGATGCGCCGGTGGCGCTGGCAACGGCGGCGCTGCTGTTCTGGCGGCGCGCGGTGCTGCGCTTTGCGCCCGCAATTGAGGTGGCGCCGCGCTTTTTGAGCGGGCGCGTGTTCTGGATAGCGGCGGGCGTGGCGGCCTTCATCGCTATCAGCACGGTGTGGCTGCGCGTGGCGCACCACTGGTTTGGCGTGCCGTGGCGAGTGGGGGATTTGGCCGAGAGCTTCGTGGTGCAGGCGGGCTACTCCATCCTCTGGTCGCTGCTGGCGCTGGCGCTGATGGTCACGGCGCACCGCCGCCGCCTGCGCGCGCTTTGGCTTGGCGGCGCGGCGCTGCTGGCGCTGGTCACAGTCAAGCTGCTGCTCGTGGATTTGGCCAACCACGGCGGCGCCGAGCGCATCATCGCCTTCATCAGCGTGGGCGCGCTCATGCTGCTCATTGGCTGGCTGGCTCCGATTCCGCCGGCAGTGCAACAAAACGAAGAAATAGATAGGGTATGACTTGCTTTCCGGCTTATAAAGCCGGCAATGCAATGTATTTCGCATGGGTATCAAATGGGATTGTTGATACCATTGCGATATGTATTTGGTTTCCGGCTTATGAGGCCGGCGATGCAGTCATACCCTTCAATCATGTGATAGCGCAGACAATTGCCATTTTTTCTGCCCGCTTTCGCATGACTACTGCTGAACACCACCTCGCTCCTCCGCTCTGGCGCCTGTTGCAGGCGGCGGCGGGAATGTTGCGGCAGGTGCGCGCGGGGCGCTCTCTTTCGGAGTTGTTGCCGGCGCAGCCGCCGGAGCTGCGCGCGGGGGCGCAGGCGCTGGTGTTTCATGCGCTGCGTTGGCTCGGTTTGGCGGAGGGTTTGCGCGCGCTGCTGGTGCAGCGTACGCCGCCGCCGGCTGCAGATGCGCTGCTGTGTGTGGCGCTGGCGCTGCTGGCGCAGCCCGAGCCGGCGTACGCGGCGCACACGCTGATTGACCAAGCGGTGGAGGCGGCGAAGCGCGAGCCGTCCACACGCGCGCACGCGCGGCTGCTGAATGCCTGTCTGCGGCGCTACACGCGCGAGTGGCGCGCGCTGCGGCGCATGGTGCAGGCGCAGGGCGATGCGCGCGCGGCGTTCAACCACCCGCGCTGGTGGGTGCAGCGCGTGAAGGGCGACCATCCGCAGCACTGGCTATCCGTGCTGCAGGCGGCGCAGCGCCACCCACCCATGACGCTGCGCGTGAATGTGCAGCGCATCGGCGTGGAGGCATTCATGGCGGAGCTGGAACGCGCCGCCCTGCCCGCGCGCGCGCTTGGCGGCGCAGCGGTGCAACTGGAGCGCCCGTGCCCGGTGCGGCGTATTCCGGGGTTTGCAGATGGTTGGTGTTCGGTGCAGTCGTTCACGGCGCAGCGCGCAGCGCCGCTGTTGCTGGACGCCCTGCCACCTGACTGCGCCGCACCTCGCGTGCTGGACGCCTGTGCCGCGCCCGGTGGCAAGACGGGTCATGTGCTGGAGCTGCTGCCCGATGCGCAGGTGACGGCGCTGGATGTGGATGAGCGGCGCCTCGCGCGTGTGCAGGAAAACCTTGCGCGCCTTGGGCAGCGTGCCACGCTGCACGCAGCGGACGCGGCGCAAGTGGCGGACTGGTGGGACGGGCAGCCGTTTGATGCCATTCTGCTGGACGCGCCGTGCAGCGCCTCGGGCATTTCGGCGCGCCACCCTGATGTGCGCTGGCTGCGGCGTGAGGAGGACATCGCGCAGCTTGTCGCGCGCCAAGACGCGCTGCTGCACGCGCTCTGGCCGCTGCTGCGGGCGGGCGGCGCGCTGCTGTATGTGACGTGTTCGCTGTTCCGCGCCGAGGGCAGCGCGCGTATCAAGGCGTTTTTGGCAAGCCACGCGGACGCGCAGCGTTTGCCTGCGCCCGGGCATGTGTTGCCAAAAATGCCGCAAAAGCACGATGATGGCGAAGGCGGCGATGACAATACGCCCGACGACGACGCTTTTTATTTCGCCCTGCTGCGCCGCAGTGCGCCGTAACCACGCTTTTCCATGGACATTCCGCTGCCCGCCATCGCCTTGTGCGCTGCCTTTGCTCTTGTTTCAAGTGCATGGCTGCTGCGCTGCGCCCCGCGCTGGGTGTGGCTGGCGGCTGCATTGGCGCTGGCTGGCGCGCCGGCGCAGGCGCAGGGCGTGCAACTGGCTGAATTGAAAGCGGAGCGCGAAGAAAGCGGGCTGCTGGTGACGGCGCGCCTGACGCTGGCGCTGCCCGAAGTGGTGCAGGACGCACTGCGGCGCGGCGTGCCGGTGTTTTTTGAGGCCGAGGCTGCACTGCTGCGCCGCCACCGCTACTGGTTCAGCCGGCGGCTGGCGCGCGAGCGCCGCTACGCGCGGCTGGCGTATCAGCCGCTCACACGCCACTGGCTGCTGACCACCTCAAGCAAGCCGCTGGACGAAGGCGCGGGCGCGCACGCCATCACCAGCGCCTTTGACACACTTGATGAGGCGCTGGCTGCCGTGGGACGCCTAGAGCGCTGGCGAGTGGCCAGCGCCGCGCAGCTTGCCAAGGGCGGACGCAAGGCGCTGCGCTTTCGCTTCAAGCTGGACACCAAGCGCCTGCCGGCAGCCATGCAGGTCGGCGCGATGGGGCCGGGCGCGTCGGGCTGGACGCTGGCGCTGCAGCGCGAGATTGCCCTTGAATCAGCGCCCGCGCAACCTGCATCGGCTGCGGCATCGGTGGCTTCGCCAGCTTCGGCACCCGCCAGCGTGCCGCTGCTGCCCGACGCCGTGCTGGACGCCGCCACGCTGCCTGCCAGCGGCAAGGCAGAAACCGCTTCACAGCCTGAAGAGGACGACGCGCCATGAGCGACAGCACCGTGGACGGCAGCGCACCCTCCTCCACTCCCGCGCCGGTGTCGCCGAAGCGCCGACGCGCGCGCGCGCGCTGGACGGCGTTTGGCGCCGCCACGGTGCTCATGGGCATTGCACTGGTGCTGCTGTTCTTTCTGGCGCAGGCGACCGACCACAGCCACCTCTACGAACGCTACTTCACCGTGCTGCTGACGCTGAACGTGGCGGTGGCCGCCTTCCTCGGGCTGACCATAGGCTGGGGCATGTGGCGGCTGTGGCGGCGCTGGAAAAGCGGCAAGTTCGGCACCCTGCTGCTGGTGAAGCTGGCGGCCATCTTCGCGCTCGTGGGCGTGGCGCCGGGGGTGCTGATTTATGGCGTGTCGTACCTGTTCGTGTCGCGCTCCATTGAGTCGTGGTTTGACGCGCGCGTGGAGGGCGCGCTGGACTCCGGCCTGACGCTGGCGCGCACCTCGCTGGAAACGCAGGCGCGCGAGTTCGGCGCACGCTTGCGCGCTGCTGCACAGGGGCTGGCGGATGCGTCCGACACGCAGGCGGCGCTGTCGCTGGAGCAGTTGCGCGAGCGGCTTGACGCCAGCGAACTGACGCTCTGGGGCAACGATGGCCGCCCGATTGCCAGCGCCGGCGGCGCGCAGTTTGAGCTGGCGCCCCGGCGACCGGGCAGTGCCCTGCAGCGCCAGTTGCGCGCCAAGGACGTTGCCACCAGCATTGAGGGGCTGGACGAGGCTGCCGCCGCCCCCGCTGACGCGCCGCCGCCGGCGGTGCATATCCACGCGCTCGCCATGGTGGACGCGCACACCATCGGGCTGACGGGGCGCGAGCCGCGCCTGCTGCACGCCGTGCAGCCCATGCCCGTGTCGCTCGTGAGACGCGCGCTGGAAATGCAGCTGGCGTACAACGAGTATCAGGAGCGGGCGCTTGGCAGCCGGGGGCTGCGGCGCATGTACATCGGCACGCTCACCTTGAGTCTGTTCCTCGCTGTTTTCGGCGCCGAACTGCTGGCGGCGCTGCTCGGGCGGCAACTGGCGCGCCCGCTGCTCACGCTCGCCGACGGCATGCGGCAAGTGGCCGCCGGCGACTTGCGCCCCAAGCCCGAAATGCAGGGGCGCGACGAGCTGGACGGCCTCACGCGCTCCTTTGCCGAGATGACGCGCCAGCTTGCCGATGCACGCGGCGCGCTCAGCGGCGCGCTGAGCGACGTGGACGCCGCGCGCGCGCACCTGCAGACCATTCTGGACAACCTCACTGCTGGCGTCATCGTGTTGAGCGATGCGGGCATCATCATTTCCTCCAACCCGGGCGCGGCGCGCATCCTCCGCACCACGCAGGAGGCGCTCTATGGCCGCCGCCTGCAGAACATTCCCGACGCGCACGCCTTCGCCACGCAGGTGCAGACGGCCTTTGAATCCTTCGCTGCCGAGGGGGAAGGCGCGCCGCACTGGGAGCGGCAAATCGCCCTGTTTGACGCGCCGGGCGGCGGTGTGGTGGCCGGGAGCGTCACCCTGCTGGCGCGCGGCGCGGCGCTGCCGGGCGGGCGGCGCCTGCTGGTGTTTGACGACATCAGCGACGTCGTCTCCGCCCAGCGCGTGCAGGCGTGGGGCGAAGTCGCACGGCGGCTGGCACACGAAATCAAGAACCCGCTCACGCCTATCCAGCTCTCTGCCGAGCGGCTGGAATTCAAGCTGGAAGACAAGCTGGAAGGCGCCGACCGCGCCCTGCTCGTCAAGTCCGTACACACCATCGTGGACCAGGTCGCCGCCATGCAGCGGCTTGTGAACGAATTCCGCGACTACGCGCGCCTGCCCGCCGCGCGGCTGGCGCCGCTGCAACTCAACGACCTGATTGCTGAAACCATGCACCTCTACATCAGCGCCAGCGTGCCCGTGGCTGCCGAGTGCGACAGCGCCTGCCCGCCCATCATGGGCGACGCGCAGCAACTCCAGCAGGTCATTCACAACCTGGTGCAAAACGCGCAGGACGCCACCGAACAGGCCAAAGCCAGTGATGGTGCAGCGCAGGCGGGCGTCATCATTCGCACGCAATGGCTGCCCGAGGCGCAGCGCGTGCGCATGAGCGTCATTGACCACGGCCCGGGCTTCTCGCCCGACCTGCTCAAACGTATCTTTGAACCCTACGTCACCACCAAGGCCAAAGGCACCGGCCTTGGGCTGCCCGTGGTGAAAAAAATCGCCAGCGAACATGGCGCGCGCATTGACGTGGGCAACCGCACCGCCGAGGACGGCAGCACCCTCGGCGCGCAGGTGACGCTCACCTTTGAAGCCGCGCCACCAGAAGCCGCCGCCGCGCTTCATGTATGATGTCGCGCAGGAGCAACAATCACAGCAACAACTCTTCCTGACGACATATGGCCAATATTCTGGTGGTAGACGACGAACTGGGCATCAGAGAGTCCATCTCTGACATCCTCTACGACGAGGGGCACCAGGTCGAACTGGCAGAAAACGCTGCGCAAGCGCGCGCCGCACGGCAAGCTGCCCGCCCTGACCTCGTGCTGCTTGACATCTGGATGCCCGACACCGACGGCGTCACCCTGCTCAAAGAGTGGCGCGCAAACGGGCAGCTGAACATGCCCGTCATCATGATGAGCGGGCACGCCACCATAGAAACCGCCGTGGAAGCTACGCGCATCGGCGCGCAAACCTTCCTGGAAAAGCCCATCACGCTGCCCAAGCTGCTCAAAGCCGTCAACCAGGCGCTGGACAGGCGCAGCGGCGGCATCTCGCGCCCGCGCCCCGGCCCCAGCAGCATCATCGCCCCGCCGCGCACCTCCGAACTCACCGTTGAAGCCGCCATGACCGGCGGGCAAAACCTGCCGCCCGCCGTGGAGCTTGCGCCCTCCGGCCAGCAGAGCTTCAGCCTTGACCGGCCGCTGCGCGAAGCGCGCGACGCCTTTGAAAAAGCCTACTTTGAATACCACCTCGTGCGCGAAGGCGGCTCCATGACGCGCGTGGCCGAACGCACCGGGCTGGAACGCACCCACCTCTACCGCAAACTCAAGCAGCTCGGCGTAGACCTCGCCCGCAACCGGCGCGGCGGAGGCGGCGGCTGACACGCAGCGCGCAGTTGTGCTACTATCGCGCGCTTTCCCTCACGGCCTGGTAGCTCAGTTGGTAGAGCGGAGGACTGAAAATCCTTGTGTCGGTGGTTCGATTCCGCCCCAGGCCACCATCGAATACAAAAGCCGTTCACCCGTCTCTGGTGAACGGCTTTTTTCATGCCTCATTGAACCGCAGCACGGTGTCCAGCAGCAGGCGGTCGAGGATGCGGAAATCAACGTCCTGTGGCGCAAAGACAGGCGTGTTTTCCAGGCGCGTCAATTCACGGTCAAGAAAAGCGTTGATGGCAGGCAGTGGCGCGCCATATTCGGCTTCGCCGGTGCTGCGCTTGATGGCGAGAAGCTGTGCGATGGCGTCGCGCAGCGCGGTGTCGGTAACGATGGCGTCCACCAGTTGCTGAAATGGCATGGGCGCCACGCCCCTGCCCTGCTCTATCCACAAGGCGGCCAGCAACGGGCGCAAAACGTAAAGATATTTTTTCAGCCGCACATTTTCGCCGCGCAGATATTCGCGGTAATTCTTGCGCGCCATGCTGATGTAGTGCTGAAATGAATGCGGCGGCTGATGCACCTGCCGCGCGGCGTCGCGCAGGTCGGCGAGAAACTGCGCGTCGGCGCGGTAGACGATGGGCGAGTCCAGCCATTCAACGAGTGTGGCATTGCCCTTGCGCAGCAAGCCGAGGGCTTTGCGCAGTTCCCAGCCACCCACATCAAGCGCGCCGGAAATGGGCTGCTCAATCACATCACGCTGCGCGCCAAGGCGGAAATACCACGGCAGGCGCGGCACATAGATGAAGCGCACATCATAGTCGCTGTCAGGCGAGGCAAAACCCCAGCCCCGGCTGCCGGATTCGCAGGCGTAGAGCACACTCACATCGTGCTCTTTTTCAATGGCGTCCAGCCGCGCGAGTATTTCGGCGCGCATTTCCGGGGCGATGGGGTGGGTTTCTTCAGTCATTTTCATCTGCGTCCGCTTTCATCGCTTGGCGAATCAAATATGCTTCGCGTGCCAGTTCGCTGCGTAGTTCTTCTTCAGTTGGCAGTACCAGCTTGTAGCGGCTGGCAAAAAGCTGCTCGCTGCCGTTGAGCACGGAATAACGCACCACGGACTGGTCTTTGCTCTCACACAGCAGGATGCCCACGGTAGGGTTGTCGCCCTCGCTGCGCCGCAGTTCGTCGTACATGCGCACATACATGTCCATCTGGCCGATGTCCTGATGGGTCAACTCGCCGCTCTTCAAGTCAATCAGCACAAAGCACTTGAGCAGGTAGTTGTAGAACACCAGGTCAATATAAAAATCCTTGCTCTCTGTGCTGATGCGCTGCTGGCGTGCCACAAAAGCAAACCCTTTCCCAAGCTCCAGCAAAAAGGCTTGCAGCTTGTCCATCAACCCCTGCTCCAAGTCCGATTCCAGCAGCTTGCCCGCGCTGGGCAGCCCCAAAAATTCAAGCATCACCGGGTCACGCACGAAGGCGCGCGGGGTTTGCTCCAGTGCCGCCAGGTTGCTCCCCGCCTCGGCTGCAACGGCTGCCTTGTCCTGGCTGAGCAGCAGGCGCTCATAAAACATCGTGCCGATTTGCCGCTGCAGCGCCCGTGTGCTCCAGTTCTGCTCGGCGGCTTCGGTCATGTACCACAGGCGGGCGTCTTCGTTTTCCACCTTGGAAAGCAGGCGGTAGTGCGTCCAGCTCAATTCGTGACGCAGTGCGTCACAAATTGGGAACGCCTGATAGAACTGGCGCATGTAACGCAGGTTTGAGGCATCAAACCCCGCGCCAAACTCCTGCGTCAACTGCTCGGCCAGCAGCGGCAGCAGGCGCTTGCCATAGGCTGCCCGCGCCGCGCCACCCTGCTCGAACTCCACGATGTGACGCCCCACCTGCCAGCAGGTTTGCACCTGAAGCACGTCTACGGCTCGCAGCGCCCGGTTGCGCGCATCGTGAATGAGTTGGCGCAGCGTGTCCAGCAGTGGCGCAATGCCAGCGGCAGCGGAGGGCTGCGCCAGCTCACGGGCGTAGCTTTTGGTGTTGTGATCGGCGAAACCGTCGATGTTGGTAGGCATGGGCTGCGAGGATAGAACAAAGTTTTCAGGGAGTGGCACTGCGGGAATGCGGTGGCTGGTGTGTACGCTGACAATAGCGCGCCATGTTCAACATCGTTCTTGTGGAGCCGGAAATTGCGCCCAACACGGGCAATGTGATACGGCTGGCGGCGAATACGGGCTGCGCGCTGCACTTGGTGGAGCCGCTGGGCTTTGCGCTGGACGACGCCAAGCTGCGGCGCGCAGGGCTGGATTACCACGAGTATGTGGCGGTGCAGCGGCACGCGAGTTGGATGGCGTTTGTGGCGGCGCGCGCGCCGGCACCGCAGCGCGTGTTTGCGCTGACGACGCGCGGGGAAGGCTCTGCTTTTGATGTGGCGTTTGCGCCCGGGGACTGGCTGGTGTTTGGCGCGGAGTCGCGCGGGCTGCCGCAGGTGGTGCGCGACTGGGTGCCAGCGACGCAGCATGTGCGGCTGCCGATGCGCGCGGGGCAGCGCAGCCTGAACCTCTCCAACGCAGTGGCGGTGACGGTGTTTGAGGCGTGGCGGCAGTGTGGTTTTGCGCAAGCCGATGTTTAGGGTATGTGTTCATCTCCGGCTTGTTGTGCCGGCGATGCGGTAATACCCTAGGCGTCGCTGGTAACGCGCAGCACTTCTTCGCGGCTGGTGATGCCGGCGTCAATGAGGCGCTGGCCGTCGTCGCGCATGAGGGTCATGCTGCGTGCGAGGGCGGCGGCGCGTATTTCGGCCTCGGGCGCGCGGGCGTGGATTTGGGCGCGTATGTCGTCGTCCACCACGAGCAGTTCAAAGATGCCGGTGCGCCCTTGGTAGCCGGTGCTGCCGCAGGCTTCGCAGCCGGCGCCGTGCCCGTGGCAGCGCGGGCAGAGTTTGCGCACGAGGCGCTGCGCGAGCACGCCCAAGAGCGACGATGAGAGCAGGAAGGGTTCCACGCCCATGTCGCCCAAGCGGGTGATGGCGCTGGCGGCGTCGTTGGTGTGCAGGGTGGCGAGGACGAGGTGGCCGGTCAAGCTGGCTTGTATGGCGATTTGCGCGGTTTCTATGTCGCGGATTTCGCCAATCATCACGATGTCGGGGTCTTGGCGCAGAATGGCGCGCAACGCGCGGGCGAAGGTGAGGCCAATTTTGGCGTTGACCTGGGTTTGGCCGACGCCGGGCAGCTCGTATTCAATGGGGTCTTCAACGGTGAGTATGTTGCTGGCGCCGGCGTCCAGCCGTGCGAGGCTGGCGTAGAGGGTGGTGGTTTTGCCGCTGCCAGTGGGCCCGGTGACGAGAATGATGCCGTGCGGCTGCGCAATGAGGCGCTCAAAGCGCGCGAGGGTGCCGCCTTGCATGCCGACAGCTTCAAGGCTGAGGCGGTTTTCGCTCTTGTAGAGCAGGCGCAGCACGGCACGCTCGCCGTGGGCGTTGGGCAAGGTGGAGACGCGCACGTCAATGGCGCGCTCGCCAAGGCGCAGGCTGATGCGGCCATCTTGCGGCAGGCGCTTTTCGGCGATGTCAAGCTGCGCCATGATTTTCAGGCGGCTAATGAGCGCGGCGTGCAGCGCGCGGTTGGGGCGCACGACTTCGCGCAGCGCGCCGTCTACGCGAAAGCGCACGCTGGAGTGGCGCTCGTAGGCTTCAATGTGAATGTCGCTGGCGCCATCGCGCGCGGCCTGCGTGAGCAGGGCGTTGAGCATGCGCACGATGGGGGCGTCGTCGGCGGATTCGAGCAGGTCTTCAACAGCAGGAAGCTCCTGCATGATGCGCGAGAGGTCGGCGTCAGACTCCACTTCGCTGACGATGGCGGCCGCACTGCCCTCGCCCTGCGTGTAGGCGGTGCTGATGCGCTGCTCGAGCGCGGCGGGCGCGAGGCGCTGGAGTTCCAGCGCGCCGCTGCCGTAGCGCCGCATGACTTCGGTCAGATGCGCGGGGTTGGGGGCGCCGTCGTGCCAGAGCGTGAGGCGCTGGCCGTCATCTTCCAGCAGCAGGCGTGCGGCGCGGGCAAAGGTGTAGGGCAGCGGGTAGTGCATGGCGTGCGTGCGCTCCTCACCACCTCAGTTGGCGTAGTTGAAGCGGTCGGGGTCGGCTTCAATCGGAATGGCAAGGTTGCGGTAGCGCTTGCTTTGCGGCGCGTTGGCGTTGCCCTGTGAGGCTTCGGGCGGCGCGAGGCTGTCGCTGAGCGGCGGCGGCGTCACGCGGCGCAGCGCGCTGGGCGGCGGCTCCTGCGTGGGGGCGAGCTGCGGCATCACAGGCGCCTGGTTGACGCCCAGCACGCTGCTGGCTTCGGGCTGCGCAGCGAGCTGGCGTGCGCGCAGCAGGTCGTAGCGGTCGAGCGAATAGGCTTCGGTCGCGGCGGCGTCGCGCACGATGACGGGGCGCAGGAACACCATGAGGTTGGTTTTGATGTAGCTGCGGCTGCGGCTCTTGAACAGGTTGCCGACGAGGGGAATGTCGCCAAGGCCGGGCACCTTGTCCTCGGACTGGGTGTAGTTGTCTTCCAGCAGGCCGCCGAGCACGACGATGGCGCCGTCGTCCACGAGCACGCTGGATTCAATGGCGCGCTTGTTCGTCGTGGGGCCGGAAATGTTGGCCATGGTGCCCTGCACCACGTCCGAAACCTCCTGATAAATCACCATCTTGATGGTGCCGTCCTGGCTGATTTGCGGACGCACGCGCAGCATCAGCCCCACGTCCTGCCGCTCATAGGTCTGGAACGGGTTGACGCTGTTGGTGTAGCTGCCCGTGTTGGTGTAGCTGCCAGTGGGAATGGGCACGTTTTGCCCGACGACGATTTTTGCCTCTTCGTTATCAAGCGTGAGCAGCGTGGGCGTGGAGAGCACGTTGCCCGCGCCGGTGCTCTGAATGAAGCTGGCCAGCGCGCCAAGCACACCGACCCTCGCTATCAGGTTGAAGCCCTGGTTGGGAGAGACGGTGGGCATCCAGCCCTCGTTGCCGTAGCCCAGAAACTGGGCGGCAAAGGGAATGATGTTGGTCTGCGTGCTGCCGCTGTTGGCGGCGCTGGGCGTGGAGTAGTTGGTGCCCATCACCCCAATGCGGTTGCCGCTGCCGCTGCGTCCGAAGGCTTGCCACTGCACGCCGAAGTCGGCGGCGCGGTCGCTGCGCACCTCGGCAATCAGGCTTTCCACGAACACCTGCGCGCGGCGCTGGTCGAGCTTGTCGATGACGGCACGAAGCTGCCGGTAGACGGGTTCGGGCGCGCTGATGATGAGCGAGTTGGTGGCGGGGTCGGCCTGAATCTGCCCGCCGGTGGAGGGCTGGTTGTTGCCGGCGGCGTCAATGCTGGGGCCGGCGCTCAGGCTGTTGCCTGCGCTTGTGGAGTTTGTACTGGTGTTGGTGCGCGTCGTGCCGGTGCTTGTGGAGGCAGTGGTGACTCTGGTGGTGCCGTCCCCCTGGTTTTCTGGCAGCGCGGCAAGCGCGGCGCGCAGGGTGACGGCGAGCTTGGCAGCCTCGGCATTTTTCAGGTAGACCACATGAATGTTGCCGGCGGCGTCGCCGCCTTGCGGTGGGCGGTCAAGCTGCCCGATGAGTTTGCGCGCCAATTCCAGCCGCGAGCGGTTGGCCGCGCGCACGATGATGGAGTTGCTGCGCGGCTCTGGCACCAGCGTGGTGCGGTAGGCGCTGCCCGCCACCTGCTGCGTCGCAGCCGCTGCGGCGGCCTGCCGCTGTGCGCCGCCGCCGCGTGCTGGCTGCGGCGTCTGCGGCGCACCGCCACCGCCACTTTCCAGCAGCCGCGCCACCAGAGGTGCGAGGTCAGAGGCCACAGCGTGCTTGAGCGGCACGATTTCCACATCTGTGGCCTGCGCCACGTCCAGCGAGGCGATGATGCGCGCCAGCCGGTCAAGGTTGTCGTCGTAATCGGTAATCACCAGCGCGTTGCTGCCGGCGTTGACGTTGATGGTGTTGTTGGGACTAATCAGCGGGCGCAACACCGGCACCAGGTCGGCAGCGTCCTCGTGCGTGATGCGGAAGATGCGCGTGCTGATTTGCCCGCTGCGCGCCTTGCTGCGCCCCGTCGTCACGCTGCTGCTTTGCAGCTTGGCGTCGGCCTCAGGCAGCACCAGCGCAATGCCGTCGCGCTCCACCAGCGCAAAGCCCTGCGTGCGAAGCTGCGCGGCAAACAGCGCCATCGCCTGCTTGCCTGTGACTTGCTCCGTGCTCACCAGCGTCATGGTGCCCTTGACGCGCGGGTCCACCACCACCTGACTGCCTGTGAGCGTAGCCATGGCGCGCGCCACGGCGTCAATATCGGCGTCCTGAAAGTCCAGCGTCACGCTGCCCGCCGCCTGCACCCACACAGGAGCGCCAAGCGCCAGCACTGCGGCAACAGCGACGGCACGGGTACGGAACTTTGGGAAAAAATCCTGAAACATGAATAAGTTGGGCAGAAAAGTTCATGTAGCTGCAGGGCGAAATGTAGCAAATCAGAGCGCCCTGCGCCTTTTTTTCAGAAACAGGCGCAGCAAAAGGGCAACGCCGGCGCCGCCGCAGCAAAGCAGATAAATGTAGCGCCTCGCCAAGTCACATTGCAGCCTGCGTGTGTAAAACAGTGCAAAAAACGGGCATACGCACGCATAGAATGGCGGCTTTTTCCTGCGAAAGACCTCCGCCATGAGCCTGCAATGCGCCATCGTCGGGCTGCCCAACGTGGGCAAATCCACCCTGTTCAACGCGCTCACCAAAGCCGGCATCGCCGCCGAAAACTACCCCTTTTGCACCATAGAACCCAACAGCGGCGTGGTGCAGGTGCCCGACCCGCGCCTGCAGGCGCTGGCCGCCATCGTGAACCCTGAGCGCATCGTCCCCGCCATCGTGGAATTTGTTGATGTCGCCGGGCTGGTCGCAGGCGCGAGCAAGGGCGAGGGGCTGGGCAACCAGTTCCTCGCACACATTCGCGAAACGCACGCCGTGGTCAACGTCGTGCGCTGCTTTGAAGACACCAACATCGTGCATGTGAGCGGGCGCGTGGACCCGGTGGAAGACGCTGAAATCATTCACACCGAACTCTGCCTCGCCGACCTGGGCACCGTGGAAAAAGCCCTGCAGCGCTACACGCGCGCCGCCAAGAGCGGCAACGACAAGGAAGCCGCCGCCATGCTCCGCGTGCTCACCCCCGTGCAGCAGGCGCTGGAGGCAGGTCGCGCCGTGCGCACGCTGGATTTGAACGACGAAGACAAGGCGCGCCTGCGCGAGCTGTGCCTCATCACCGCCAAGCCCGCCATGTTCGTCGCCAACGTCGCCGAAGACGGCTTCAAGGACAACCCGCTGCTGGCGCGCCTCACGGAATACGCCGCAGCGCAGCGCGCCCCCGTCGTGGCGATTAGCGCGCGCATGGAAGCGGACATGGCCGACATGGGTGACGAAGACAAGGCGCTGTTCCTGCAGGAAATGGGGCAAACCGAGCCGGGGCTGAACCGCCTCATTCGCGCCGCCTACGAGCTGCTGGGGCTGCGCACCTACTTCACCGCCGGCTCCAAGGAAGTGCGCGCCTGGACCATACGCGCCGGCGACACCGCCCCGCGCGCCGCCGGCGTGATTCACGGCGACTTTGAGCGCGGCTTCATCCGCGCGCAAACCATCGCCTACGACGACTACATCAACTACAAGGGCGAACAGGGCGCCAAAGACGCCGGCAAGATGCGCGCCGAGGGCAAGGACTACGTCGTGCAGGACGGCGACGTGATGAACTTCCTGTTCAACGTCTGAAATCCAAGAAAAACAATGGTATCCATTCGTCGCCGGCAACATAAGCCGGCGATGCAATGTAAATGCAGTGGGTATCTGCATTTTTTGCGAACTGCCCTGCCCGCTTTACAGTCCCTGACTTCCGCGCCTTTGTTCGCAGCCTCTTCACAAGGAGTGTTCCATGCAGCAACCCGTCAGCAGCCCCATCGGTTTTCAGAACTTCGGCAAAGCCCTCCGTGGCAACCTCCTGCGGGCGCTGGGTGAATTTTTGCTGCTCCTCGCGCTGTGCATCGCGCTGCCTGCATGGGCGTTGGGCGCAGAAGACATTGCCAAGCTGGAACAGCAACTCGCCGAGCAGGAGCGGACGCTGGGGAAAGAGCATCTTGACGTCGCCAAAACCCTGAATGATTTGGTGGAACAGTATTACGGACAAGGGAACTATGCCAAGGCAACGCCGTATGCCGAGCGCGCCTTGATGATTCGGGAAAAACAGCTTGGCGCGGAACACCCCGATGTGGCAGAGAGCCTGAACAACTTGGCGGCGCTGTACTACGCCCAAGCTCGTTATGCCGAAGCCGAACCGCTTTATAAGCGCGCTCTGGCGATTTTTGAAAAGCTGTTGGGTGCAGAACATCCCGATGTGGGCACCAGTCTGAACAATCTGGCCTCGCTGTATGAAAGCCAAGCCCGCTACGCGGATGCCGAGCCGCTTTACAAGCGCGCCTTGGCAATTCGAGAAAAGCAACTAGGCACAAACCATCCCGATGTAGCCAATAGCCTGAACAATCTGGCGGGGCTGTATTACCACCAAGCCCGCTACACCGATGCAGAGCCACTGCTGAAGCGTGCCTTGGTAATTCGGGAAAAGCAGCTTGGCGCAGAACACCCCAAGGTGGCTACCAGCCTGAACAATTTGGCGTTGCTGTACGACACCCAAGCTCGCTACGCCGATGCCGAGCCACTGTACAAGCGCGCCTTGGCAATTGAGGAAAAAGCATTGGGCGCAGAACATCCCAGTGTTGCCAGCAGCCTGAACAATCTGGCGGCGCTGTACAAAGCCCAAGCTCGCTACGCCGATGCCGAGCCGCTCTACAAGCGCGCCTTGGCGATTTGGGAAAAGACGCTGGGCGCGGAGCACCCTCGTGTTGCCAGTTGCCTGAACAATCTGGCAGTGCTATACGATGACCACGGTCGATACGCCGAAGCGGAGCCGCTTTTCAAACGCGCCTTGGCGATTCGGGAAAAGGCACTGGGAGCGAACCATCCAGACGTAATCCCTAGCCTGAATAATCTGGCAAAATCTTATTTTGAACAGGGTAAATCCGCCAAGGCGGAGCCTTTATACAAGCATACACTGTCCATTGCCGCAGGAAGCGGCGAGATTGAAGGTTTGTGGAACCTGCAGGGAAATCTGCGCGACCTGTACGAAAAATCCTCCCCCAATCTGGCTGCGTTTTATGGCAAACAGGCAGTCAATACCCTGCAGGCTGTTCGTGAAACCAATATGGCAATGGAGGCGGTATCGCAGCGCAGCTTCCTCAAAAGCAAACAAGAGTATTACAACAAACTCGCCGACCTGCTTTTTGCGCAAAACCGTCTTGCC
>JAFRYL010000111.1 GCA_017437605.1 Ottowia sp.
CGCGGCTTGTCGGCGCCGCGCGGCCAGCGCCTGCGCGAGGCGCTGGAGCACTTGGGCCCCATTTTTGTGAAGTTCGGGCAGGTGCTGTCCACGCGCCGCGACCTGTTGCCTGCCGACATTGCCGACGAGCTGGCGCTGCTGCAAGACCGCGTGCCGCCCTTCGCGGGCGAGGAGGCGGTGGCCATCATTGAGCGCGCCTTTGAGCGCCCGCTCGCCGAGCTGTTCACCAGTTTTGAGCACGAGCCGGTGGCCAGCGCCTCCATCGCGCAGGTTCACTTTGCCGCCATCCGCACCGCAGACGGGCAGGAGCGCGAAGTGGCGGTGAAGGTGCTGCGCCCGGGCGTGCAGCAGGCCATAGACCAGGACCTGGCGCTGATGCACACGCTCGCCGGCTGGGTGGAGCAGGCGTCGGGCGAGGCGCGGCGGCTGCGCCCGCGCGATGTGGTGGCCGAGTTTGACAAGTACCTGCACGACGAGCTGGACCTGATGCGCGAGGCGGCGAACGCCGCGCAACTGCGCCGCAACATGGAGCCGCTCGGGTTGGTGCTGATTCCGGAAATGTTCTGGGACTGGACGCGCCCCGACGTGCTGACGATGGAGCGCATGCGCGGCGTGCCGGTGAACGATGTGGCGCGGCTGCGCGCGGCGGGGGTGGACATCGGGCGGCTCGCGCGCGATGGCGTGACGATTTTCTTCACACAGGTGTTTCGCGACGGCTTTTTCCACGCCGACATGCACCCGGGCAATATCATGGTGAGCGTGGAGCCGGAGACGCTCGGCAAATACATTTCGCTGGATTTTGGCATTGTCGGCACGCTCACAGACAGCGACAAGGCGTATCTGGCGCAGAATTTTGCCGCCTTTTTCCGGCGCGATTACAAGCGCGTGGCGGAACTCCATGTGGAAAGCGGCTGGGTGCCGCCCACCACGCGCGTGGACGAGCTGGAAGCGGGCGTGCGCAGCGTGTGCGAGCCATATTTCAACCGCCCACTGAAAGATATTTCGCTTGGCATGGTGCTGCTGCGGCTGTTTCAGGTCTCGCGCCGTTTCAACGTGATTATCCAGCCGCAGCTTGTGCTGCTGCAGAAAACCCTGCTCAATATTGAGGGACTGGGGCGCCAGCTTGACCCCAACCTTGATTTGTGGAGCACCGCCAAGCCATTTCTGGAGCGCTGGATGAGCGAGCAGATTGGCCCGCGCCAGTTGCTGCGCCAGCTGCAGGCGCAGGCGCCGTATTACGCGCGCATGTTGCCCGCACTGCCGCGCCTGCTGCACGACTATCTGCAGCAGCCGCACACCCATGATGACGCCGCCACGCGCGCCGAGCTGATGGAGCTGATACGCGAGCAGCGCCGCGCCAACCGTATGCTCAGCGCCATCGTCGCCGCCGGCGCGGGCTTTCTGCTTGGGCTGATTGCCATGCAGCTTGTCATCTGGATTGGCATGCACCTGCGCTGATTGCTTTTCTCAAACAGCGAAAACCATGGGTATTACTTCGTCTCCGGCAACATACGCCGGCAATGAAATGTATTTGCCGTGGGTATCAGCTTGTTGCGCCCTGTCAAACACAGGAATGCGCGCGCGCGTGATGCGCCGCTAGAATCGCGCCGCTTTTTTGCCGCAGCCTCACCGCCCCGAGGCTTTTCCCCGCCACACTGCCAACAGGAGAACCCCGCCATGCCGCTGATGGCCCTGATTGCGCTCTATATCCTGGCTTCGGTGCTCGTGGGGCTGTACGCCGCCACGCGCGTGCGCACCAGCGCGGACTTTGCCGTCGCAGGCCGCAGCCTGCCGCTGGCGGTCATCATCGCCACCACCTTTGCCACCTGGTTTGGCTCGGAGACAGTGATGGGCGCGCCCGCGCAGTTCATGCAGGAGGGGCTGGGCGGCGTGGTGGAGGAGCCGATTGGCTCCAGCCTCTGCCTCGTGCTGGTTGGCCTGTTTTTTGCGCGTGCGCTCTACCGCAAAAAAATCATCACGCTGGGCGACTATTACCGCCTTCGCTACGGACATGTGGTGGAAATCATCAGCTCCATCATCATCGTCATCAGCTACCTTGGCTGGGTGGGCGCGCAGATTACGGCACTGGGTCTGGTGCTCAACGTCATCAGCGGCGGCGCCGTGCCCGTCGTCTGGGCCATGGTGCTGGGCACCGCCGCCGTGTTGCTTTACACGCTCTACGGCGGCATGTGGTCTGTGGCGCTCACGGACTTTGTGCAGATGATTGTCATCGTGCTGGGGCTGGTGGCGATTGCCTGGCGCGCCAGCGACATGGCCGGCGGCGCGGGCGCCGTGATTGAGTTCGCCGCGCGCGAGGGCAAGCTGCAGTTCTTTCCCACGGGCGGCGTGCGCGAATGGACGTTTTTCATCGCGGCGGCCATCACCATGATGTTTGGCTCCATTCCGCAGCAGGACGTGTTCCAGCGCGTGCTCGCCTCGCGCGACGAGCGCATTGCGCAGCGCGGCCCCGTCATCGGCGGGCTGCTCTACATGGCGTTTGCCTTTGTGCCCATCTTCTCTGCTGTTGCCGCGCTGCTCGTGCTGCCCAACGCGCAGGAAATGCTGGAAAGCGACCCGCAGCGCATCCTGCCCACGCTGGTGCTGGAGCACATGCCCGCTGCGCTGCAGGTGGCGTTTTTTGGCGCGCTGCTCTCGGCCATTATGAGCACGGCGTCAGCCACCATGCTCGCGCCCGCCACCACCGTGGTGGAAAACATCTGGCGCAACCTGCACCCCGAGTTGAGCGACCGGCAAACGCTGCGCGCCATGCGCATCAGCACGCTCATCTTCACCGTCTGCGTACTCGCCTACGCGATTGCGATGGAAGGCTCCTCCATCTACGAACTGGTCGCGGGCGCGTATCAGATGCCGCTTGTGGGCGCCTTTGTGCCGCTGGCGTGCGGCGTCTACTGGAAGCGCGCCACCACGCAAGGCGCGCTCGCCTCCACCGCGTGCGGCGTGTTGGTGTGGCTGGTGTTTACCTTCTCGACCACGCTCAGCGAAGCCTTCCCGCCGCAGCTCGCCGGCGTGCTCGCAGCGCTGGTGGGCATGGTGGCTGGCTCGCTGGCCCCGCAATGGCTGCCCAACCTGCACGACGCCATCCTGCAATTCCGTGAAGAAAACAGCGCCGAAACGAAAGGTATCAATCCGTCGCCGGCAACATAAGCCGGCAATGCAATAGCTATTGCATGAGTATGTGATGAAACGCCGCAAAAAAGCCAGCGCAGCGCGCTGGCTTTTTGCCTTATGTGCGGCAGCCGCCTACACGCCCCACACCACGTCCTTTCCGGCGGCGCTGGTGAGCTCCAGCAGCTCGATGAACGGCACCGCACGGTGGCGCAGCGAGATGCCCTTGTTGTACTGGTCGCTGTCGTCGTCGCCGGACTTTTCGCCGTCCTCCGCCTCATTCGTTCTTTGCGCTTTTGCCGCTGCCTCGCGCTGCTCTATGGCGGCGCGCAGCGCGGCAATGGCCGCCGGCGCCTGCGCTGCGGTGATGATGCCCTGCGCACCAGCGGGCTTGCCGATGATTTTCAGCAGCTCCTCGGCGGTGTTCTTCGTCATCGTGACTTCAGCGGCAACCTGGGACTTGAATGTGTAGAGCATGGACGTGTCTCCGTGGATGGCGTGACGCATGGCGAAACGGGCCATGCACCCGGCGCGCAGCGCAGCAGCGAGCGCATCGGCGCCATTGTGCCGCGCCTTTGCGGGCACACGAAAATATTGCGGTATCACTTCGTCACCGGCTTCATAAGCCGGTGATAATGGTATATTTCAATGGGTATGCAAAACAATGCCGTCGTGATTGATACCAACTGGGTGCTGGACGCCTGGGTGTTTGCCGATGCGCGCGCCGCCGCGCTGCGGCAGGCGGTGGAGGCGGGTCGCGTGCGCTGGCTGGCCACAGACGCGATGCGCGCGGAACTGGCGCGCGTACTGGACTATCCCGCCGTGGCGCGCTGGCTGGCGCGGCGCGGCATGAGCGCCGCAGAAGCATTGGCGGTGTTTGACGCACTGGCTCAAGTGCTGCCCGCTGCGCCGCGCGCACCCATCCTCTGCCGCGACGCGGACGACCAGCCCTTCATCGACCTGGCCGTGCAGCACGGCGCCGCACTCATCAGCCACGACGCGCACATCACGCGGCTGCGCCGGGCGCTCTCGCGGCTGGGCGTGGCAGTGCTGCGGGCGTGGCCGCCGCCTGCGGCGTGAATTTCACACAGTGCTCTATTGCCAACGATGGCGCACTTCCCTATGGGAGCACGCTTTCATGGCGCCAATTTACAATCATTCTCTTTTGCATACACGCTGCGCGCCGCTGTTTCGCCCTCGCAGCCCGGCGCGCGGCATACGGGAAATGAGCCTTGGCCTACGTCTGGATTAATCCGGTGGTGAACGCCATGTACGGCGCAGCGAAGCTGCGCGAGGCGCTGCGCGGCCTCAGCTTTGAGGTGCTCGACTGCATCGCAGACCACGCGGCGCAGGTGCGCACGCACTACGCACGCGCCGTGGCGCAGCGCGGCGGGCGCACGGTGGTGGATATGCGCTGCCCGGCTGCGGCGGCGCGTTTCCGCGCCCTTGCGGGGGACAGCGCCTATACGTATCCCGACATTGAGCCGATTCTTGTCCACTGCGCGCGCGAAGTCTGCGCGCGTGTGCCGGAGGCGCAAGAGTGCCTCGTCATCACGCCCTGCGAACGTCTGGCGGCGTACGGCAGGCGCTGCCGGGTGCCGCGCGCGCAGTTTCTGACGTGGAAGGCGTTTCTTGCCCGCCCTGATGTGGACAGCAGCAAGCTGCCGCCTGCGCGCTGGCTGACGGACAGCCCGGTGCCGCCCGGTTTTTTCGCGCCCCTTTCCTGCGCCGTGCATTCGCTCACGGGCGCGCAGGCCATCCAGTCATACGCCAGTAAGCGGCACGCGAACCCGCCTGCGCTGCTTGAACTGCTGGACTGCCCGGGCGGCTGTCACCACGGCGACGGGGTGTAGCCGCCATGCAGCAACGCAGCGGCACCGGGCGGCGTGCGCTGTTTGGCGCGGTCTGCGGCCTCGTCCTGCTCCTTGCCCTGTGGCAGGCGGCGTGCGCAAGCGGCATGTTCAACAGCTACGTGCTGCCCTCCCCGGCTGCGGTGCTGCGCGCCGCGCGCCGAATGTTTGCCACGGGCGAGATTTTTGAGGACATCCTGATTAGCCTCACGCGCGTGCTGCGCGGCTTTGGCATCGCCTTCGTTCTGGCCTTTCTGCTGGGCGCCTTCTACCTCCTCTTTCCCCGCGCTGGCTCGCTGTATCAGTACCTGGTGCATTTTTTCCGTTTCGTGCCGCCGCTCAGCCTGATTCCGCTGCTGATTCTCTGGTGCGGCATCCACGAGACGACGAAAACCGCCATCATCGTCCTCGCCTCTTTCTTTCCCATCTACCTGAGCATCATCAAGGGTTTCAGCAGCGTGGATGCGCGCCTGCTGGAAGTGGGCCGCGCCTTTGGCTACAGCGCGCGCGCCTCGTTCTGGCGCATCACGCTGCCAGCGGCGCTTTCAGACGTGCTGGTGGGCATGCGCACAGGCTTTGGCTACGCCTGGCGCGCCATCATTGGCGCGGAAATGGTGGCGGCCTCCACCGGGCTGGGGCACATGATTTTGTTCGCGCAGCAGACGTCGCGCACGGACAAGGTGCTCGTGGGCGTGTTTGTCATCGGCGTGGTTGGGCTGCTCTGCGACCGGCTCTTCGCGCTTGCCGTGCGCACGCTATTTCGGGGCTTCACCGCAAGCGGCTGGGATTGAGCCTGTCAGGGAAAGCAGCGGTCATGGACGGGATAGAACTGCGCGACGTGCGCAAGAGCTACACGGTGGACGGCAGGCCGCTGCCCGTGCTGCGCGGCCTGACGCTGGACGCGCCCGCAGGCGAAATCACCGTGCTGCTGGGCAAGAGCGGCTGCGGCAAAACCACCGTCCTGCGGCTGACCGGCGGGCTGGAGCAAGCCGATGGCGGCGACATACGTTTCAGCGGTGCGCGTCGCGCGGGTTTTGTGTTTCAGGAGCCGCGCCTCATGCCCTGGCTGACGGTGTGGGACAACATCAGCTTCGGCCTGCGGAAGGAGGACATCCATCCGCAGGACATCGCCGACCTCATCCGCACCGTGAACCTGCAGGGCTTTGAGCGCGCCTGGCCCGCGCAGTTGTCCGGCGGGATGCAGCAGCGCGTGGCCATCGCCCGGGCGCTGGCCATCAAACCCTCGTTCCTGCTGATGGACGAGCCTTTCGCCGCGCTCGACCACTTCACCCGCGAGACGATGCAGCGCGAGCTGCTCGCCGTGCATCGGCAGCGGCAAACGGGCGTGCTGTTTGTCACACATTCGCTTGACGAGGCGCTTTTGCTCGCCAACCGCATCGCCGTGATTGCAGGCGGCGTGCTGGCGCAGGAGTTCCGCATTGCCTGCGCGCACGAGGGGCGCAACCTGCTCGACGACCACTTCATTGCCCTGAAGCGCGACATCCTGCACTGCCTGAACCAGAGCGTTAGCTAAAACACAATCATTCTTATTTAGAATGACTAACGCCCGGCGGCAGCACGCCGCCACCTTCATTGAGGAGATTTGTGATGAACAAGACATTCGCATCCCTGGCGCTTGCCATGTGCGCCTGCGTCGCGCTGGCTGCGCCGCCCGCTGCGGCAGAGAAAAGCGCAGAAGCTGCGGCGCCGCTCTCGGTCAAAAACCTGACCTTCACCTACGTCACTTCGCCGCTGAACGTGCCCAGCATCGTGGAAAAAGACCAAGGCGTGTTCGCCAAGGCGTTCGCGGGCGCAAAAGTTGAATACGCCGAAATCACCTCGGGCGCGCACCAGACGCAGGCGCTCGCCTCTGGCGACGTGCAAGTGCTCTACGCGGTGGGCGGCTCCTCGGTCATACTCTCGGCGGCCAATGGCGCAGACATCAAAGTGCTGAACATGTACAGCCGCGCGCCCAAGGCGTTTCGCCTCATTTCCAAAGACAAGACGCTCACCTCACCCGAATCCCTGCGCGGCAAGACCATCGCCGGTCCCACGGGCACCAATCTGCACGAGCTGCTCGTCGCCTACCTGAACACGGCGGGCATGAGCATCAAGGACGTGAAGTACCTCAACATGTCCATTCCCGACGCCAAGGCCGCACTGGACGGCGGCTCGGTGGACGTGGCCATGCTGGGGGGCGCGGCGGCCTACAACGCCGAAAAAGCGGGCTACCACAAGATTACCGACGGCGAGGGGCTGATTCAGGCCATCATCTGCGTGGCGGTGACGAAGAAGTTTCACGACGCGCACCCGGACGTGATTGCAAAGCTGAAAGCAGCGCAGGCGCAGATTTCCACCTACATGCAGGACAACAAGGACGCCGCCATCGCCGCCGCAGCCAAGGCGCTTGACCTGGACGAAGGCGGCGTGCGCGACATGTACGCCTTCTACGACTTCTCCACGGCCATTTCCCCGGCCGACCGCGCAGGCTTCCAGAAAACGGCAGACTTCATGTTCCGCTCCGGCATGATAGAAAAAGCCTTTGACACCTCCACCCTGTTCTTTGAACAGCCCTAAGCCACCATGCCCACAGACCCGCGCACAGAACCCATCGTCGTGCAGGAAGGCGGCAGAACGCTCGCCTTCGTCTACGACGAACTCATGCGCTACCACGGCGGCGCGATGCCGGGCGGCGTCGCGCTCGCCTACCGCCTGATGCAGGCCGTATTCCGGCAGCACCGGGCGGCGGGCGGCGCCCTGCCGCAGCGGGGCGCGAGCGCCTTTTATTCCGGCTTGGGCGAAAACGGGCAAGGCATTCTGGACGCTGCCGATTGCGTCCTGCGCCTGCGCCGCCACGCCCTGCTGCGCACTGCGCCGCAAGGCGCCATCCCGCCGGATGCGCCGCCTGCCCCCGGCGGCAACTGTTATTACTTTGAGCTTGCGCTCGGCAACACGCTCTACGCCGCCACCCTGCGCAACGGCCTGATTCCGCCGGAGTTCTTCGCGCTCTCGCAACAGCGGCACGACGCCAGCAAGGGACTGGCCGCCTTCACCGACGCTGACATGGCACGCCTCATGACGCTGCGCGCGCGGCTGGCGGACGATGTCATGCGCGCGGACGAGGCCGCGCTGTTCCAAATCACAGTGGAGGCTGTGCCAGAGCTGCATACTGGCACTTAATGCACTTCGTCACCGGCTTATGAAGCCGGCGATGTATTGATACACCGTCAAAGTGCAGTGTTTTAGCCTTGCTGCACGCGGCGTTCCAGCGCGTCGATAAAGAGCGCGGAGACGCGGCAATCGGTTTGCTGCTCGATTTCCTGAAAGCAGGTGGGGCTGGTGACGTTGATTTCGGTCACGTGGCGGCCGATGATGTCCAGCCCGATGAGCAGCAGCCCGCGCGGGGCGAGCACGCTGCCGATGGCGCGGGCGGTGTCGCGGTCTTGGTCTGAGAGCGGCTGCGCCACGCCTCTGCCGCCAGCGGCGAGGTTGCCGCGCACTTCGCCCGCCTGCGGAATGCGCGCGAGCGCAAAGGGCACGGGTTCGCCGTCGATGATGAGCACGCGCTTGTCGCCCGCTTCAATTTCGGGCAGAAACTTTTGCGCCATGAGCGTGGTGGCGCCGTTGTTGCCGACTTGCTCGATGATGCTGCCGAGGTTGAGGCCGTCGGCCTTGACGCGGAAGATGCCCATGCCGCCCATGCCGTCGAGCGGTTTGATGATGATGTCGCCGTGCTCGGCGTGAAAGGCGCGAATGGCGGCCGCCGAGCGGGTGACGAGCGTGGGCGCAATGAACTGCTGGAACTCCATGACGGCGAGTTTTTCCGGGTGGTTGCGCAGCGCGCGAGCGCGGTTGACGACGAGCGCGCCTTCGCGCTCCGCCTGCTCCAGCAGGTGCGTGGCGTAGAGGTATTCGGCGTCAAAGGGCGGGTCTTTGCGCATGAGCACGGCGTCAAAGTCGCGCAGTGCGGCGGTGCGCGGCGCGCTGGCTTCAAACCACGGCTCGCCGCCGGTGAGGGCGATGTCCTGCACTTCGGCGCTGACTGGCTCGCCGCTGCGCCAGGCGATGTGTTGCGGCAGGCAGGCGCAGAGTTCGTGCCCGCGCTGCGCGGCTTCGCGCATCATGGCAAAGGTGGTGTCCTTGTAGGTTTTGAAGGTGTGCAGCGGGTCGGCGACAAACAGCAGTTTCATGGCGGCGCTCAAATGAAAAGCCCTCGCACGCGGGCGAGGGCAAAGCAGGAGAACGGGGCGAGGCTCACAGGCGCATGGGCATGACGACGTATTTGAAGTTGGCGTCGTCGGGCACGGTGAGCATGGCGGAGCTGCCGGCGTCCTTGATGCCGAGGGTGACCATCTCGTAGATGTTCAGCGCGGTGAGCGCCTCGGTCAGGTAGCCGACATTGAAGCTGATTTCCACCGGGTCGCCGACGTAGTCAATGTCAATTTCGTCAATGGCTTCTTCCTGCTCGGCGTTGCTGGCGGCGATGCGCAGCGTGCCTTGCGAAAACGCCAGGCGCACGCCGCGCAGCTTCTCATTGGCAAACAGCGCCGAACGCTGCAGGCTGGCAAGCAGGGGCTGGCGCCCAAGGGTGATGTTGTAGGTGATGTCCTGCGGTATCACGCGCGTGTAGTCGGGGAACTTGCCCTCCACCAGCTTGGTGATGAAGGTGATGGTGCCGAAGACAAAGCGCGCCTGATTCGCGGCAAAGTGCATTTCAATCATGGGCGCCTCGCCGCTGTCGGGTTGGGCGGCGGCGTCGGGCAGCAGGCGCTGCAGTTCCAGCACGGTCTTGCGCGGCAGGATAACTTCCTGATGCGGCACTTCCACATCCAGCTCGGCGCTGCCAAAGGCCAGCCGGTGCCCGTCGGTGGACACCAGGCTCAACTGCTTGCCCTCGGCCACGAACAGAATGCCGTTGAGGTAGTAGCGCACGTCGTTGACCGCCATCGCAAAAGACACCTGGTCAAGGAGCTTTTTGAAAATCCTCTGCGGCACGCGGAAACGCTCGCTGACGCCCTGCGCCTGCTGCACCTGCGGGAAATCCTCGGCGGGCAGCGTCTGCAGCGTGAAGCGGCTCTTGCCCGCCTTGAGAATGAGGCGCGCGTCGGAGCGCGCTTCCAGCGTTACCGTCTGGTCCGCCGGCAGAGTGCGCAGAATGTCAATGAGCTTGCGCACGCCCACGGTGGTGGCATAGGTGTTCTCATCGCCGCCAAGCTCGGCTTTGGTCTGCAGCTGCACCTCCAGGTCGCTCGTCACCAGTTCGGTGGTCGTCCCCTGACGGCGCAGCAGCACATTGGCCAGCACGGGCATGGTGGTGCGGCGCTCGACAATGCCGGCGACCGATTGCAGGGCGGAGAGCAAGGTGCTCTGGGTGGTTTTGGCAACAATCATCTTCTTGTCTCAAGGGAGGGTTTGGGCGCTATTGTGCCTGCAGCGCGGGGGTGTGGCGCGCGAGCCGGCACATCTTTTTTGTAGCGCGCTGACAGAGAGAAAATTCAGTAGGTATACATTCGTCGCCGGCTCAAAAAGCCGGCAACACAAGATATTTGCAATGGGTATAGGATTGTTCCGGCGCCAGCCTAGCCGCGCAGCATCTGCTCGAGCACATGCAGCTGCTGGTTGAGTTCGCTCTGCTGCTGGCGCTCGGCGGCAATCTTTTTCGCCGCGTGCAGCACGGTGGAGTGGTCGCGCCCGCCGAACAGCTCGCCAATTTCCGGCAGGCTCTTGCGCGTCATTTCCCGCGCCAGGTACATGGCAATCTGGCGCGGGCGCGCGATGGCAGCAGGCCGGCGTTTGCTGTACATGTCGGCAACCTTGATTTTGAAAAAATCCGCGACGACTTTTTGAATATTCTCTACGCTGATTTGCCGGTTCTGAATGGAAAGCAAATCGCGCAGCGCCTCGCGCGCCAGCGCAATGGACACTTCGCGCCCGTTGAAGCGCGCATACGCCAGCACCTTGTGCAGCGCGCCTTCCAGCTCGCGCACGCTCGAGCGCACGAGGCGCGCAATAAACCACGCCACGTCCTCGGGCAATTCAGTGCCTTCGGCGACGGCCTTGCTCATCAAAATGGCGACGCGCATTTCCGGCTCGGGCGGCTCCAGCGCCACGGCAAGCCCCGAATCAAAACGCGACACCAGACGCTGGTGAATATCGGTCAACCCTTTCGGATACGTATCGCTGGTGAGCACAATCTGGCTTTGCCGTGCAAACAGCGACTCAAAGGCGTTGAAAAACTCTTCCTGCGATTTGTCCTTGCCGGCGAAAAACTGCACATCGTCAATGAGCAGCAAATCAAGCTCGTGGTAGCGGCGGCGCACATCATCAAACGCCTTGCGCTGGTAGGAATGCACCACGTCCGAGACGAACTGCTCGGCGTGTACGTAGAGCACCTTGGCGTCCGGGCGGTTTTCCAGCAGCTTGTTGCCCACGGCGTGCATCAGATGCGTCTTGCCCAGCCCCACGCCGCCATAAATGAACAGCGGGTTGTAGGACGCGCCCCCCGGCTTGTTGGCCACATGCAGGCCAGCCGCGCGCGCCATGCGGTTGGCGGTGCCCTCCACCAGACTTTCAAACGTGAGCTGCGCGTTCAGCCGGCTGCGCGCCGCATCGGGCGGCGGCGCAGTTTCGGGTGCGGCAGCGGGCGTGGCCGCTGGCGTTTCTACAACAGACGGCACACGCGGCTCCTGCGGCGCCACTTCCCAAGCGATGTCAATGCGCCGCCCGCCCAGGCGCTCCAGCGTGGCGGCGATGAGGGCATCAAACTGCCGGCGCGTACGGTCGCGCTTGAATGCGCCCGCCACCTGCAGGCGCAGGCTGTCAGGCGCCTCGCCCGGCAGCACCGCCAGCGGGCGAATCCAGTTGTCAAACAAATCCGCCGGCACCTCCTGCGCCAGCGCGCCAAGGCACGCCGGCCACAACGCAACGGCAGAAGCATCGGCAAAGGAAGAAGCAGCAGTGTGGTGGCTTGACATGGCTGGCAACGGGGGAAGGTGTGCACCGCCGGGCGATGGCGGGGGCGCGATTGTAGCGGCGCCCTGAAGCCCCACTTTTGAGGGATAATGCGCGGTTTTTTGCGGGCGCGCACGGGCGCGCCCTGTCGTCCATTTCCCTGTTTGAGAACACACATGAAACGTACCTATCAACCCTCCAAGACGCGCCGCGCACGCACGCACGGCTTTCTCGTGCGCATGAAAACCCGTGGCGGGCGCAAAGTCATCAACGCGCGCCGCGCCAAGGGTCGCAAGCGCCTCGCCGTCTGAACGCCGCTGCGCGCCTCGCCAGCCCATGCAGCGCCTTCGCTGCCGCTCGCAGTTTGAGCGCCTGCTTGCCACGCCTGCTGCAGCGCGCACGCCGCACTTTGCGCTGCACTGCGGCGCGGGCGACGCGGACACCCTCTGCGTGGGCGCCGTCACGCCAAAGCGCTGGGCGCGCCGTGCCGTCACGCGCAACGCCATACGGCGGCAGATTTACGCCACTGGCGCCGCGCAAAGTGCCTTGCCCGCCGGCATGTATCTGGTACGTCTGCGCGCCATGTTTGCACCAGCGCAATTTCCCAGCGCCTCCTCGCCTGCCCTGCGCCGCGCCGTGCGCGCAGAGCTGCTGGCGCTCTGGCAGCGTGCCGCCACACGGCTTGGGAGCGCCGCGCCATGATGCAGCGCCTGCTCATCGCCCTCGTGCGCGCCTACCGGCTGCTGCTCTCGCCCTGGCTTGGCGGCGCGTGCCGCTTTGAGCCGAGTTGCTCGCGCTACGCTTTGCAAGCACTGGAGCGCCACGGCGCCGCCGCCGGCACCTACCTTGCAGCGTGCCGGCTGGCGCGCTGCCACCCCTGGTGCGCGGGCGGGCTTGACCCCGTTCCCGCGCAGCCGCCCAGACTTTTCAGCCATCTCTGCCGCCCACCCTGTGCCCCCGCACACCGTCAGCCATGAATGACATTCGCCGCACCGTCCTCTGGGTCGTTTTTGTTTTTTCGCTGCTCATGCTCTGGAGCGGCTGGCAGCGCCATCAGGGGCGCCCCGGCCTGTTCGAGCCGCCGTCCGCCACGCAAGCGGCTGCCCCCGGCGCGCCCGGCTCAGCTGCCGTGCCCGCCAATATCCCAAGCGCCAGCACTGCGCTGCATCCGCCCTCCCCGGCTGCCGCCGCCTCTGCTGCAACGCCGGCTGAAAGCGCGGGCGAGCGCATCACCGTAACCACGGACGTCTTGAAGCTGACGTTTGACACCGCCGGCGGCTCGCTGGTGCATAGCGAATTTCTGCAGCACAAGGGCGCGGACGGCAAGCCCTTCGTGCTGATGGACAACACGCCGCCGCGCATGTACCAGGCGCAATCCGGGCTGATAGGCGGCGCTTTCCCCACGCACAAGACGCTGATGCGCTTTTCCGGCGAGCGCGCGCTGCGCGACGGGCAAAACGAATTGCAACTGCGCTTTGAAGCGCCCGAAACAGGCGGCGCGCGCCTCGTGAAAACCTACACCCTGCGCCGTGGCAGCTACGTCATGGACGTGCGCCACGACATCAGCAACAGCGGCGAGAGCGCCATCACCCCGCAGCTGTATCTGCAGCTGGCGCGCGACAGCAGCAAGCCCGAAGGCGAAGGCGGCATGTATTCCACCTTCACCGGGCCGGCCTTCTACAGCGCCGACAAGAAGTTCCAGAAAGTGCCCTTTGCCGACATCGCCAAGGGCAGCGCCGACTTTGTGCACACGGCTTCCGACGGCTGGGTAGCGATGGTGCAGCACTACTTCGCCAGCGCCTGGCTGCCGCCCGAGGGCACGCCGCGCGAAAACTTCGCGCGCCACGACGGCGGCGAGCTGTATTCCGCCGGCGCCCTCCTGCCCGTGGGCGACATTGCCCCCGGCGCCACGCGCAGCGTGGACACGCGCCTGTTCGCCGGCCCGCAGGAAGAAACCATGCTGGAAGGCGTCGCCCCCGGGCTGGAGCTCGTCAAGGACTACGGCTGGTTCACCATCCTCGCCAAGCCGCTCTACAAGCTGCTCGGCTGGCTGCACCGCATGCTCGGCAACTGGGGCTGGGCCATCGTTGCCCTCGTCGTGCTGCTGAAAATCGCCTTCTACTGGCTCAACGCCAAAGCCTATGAAAACATGGCGAAAATGAAAACCGTCGGCCCGCGCATCACGCAGCTGCGCGAGCGTTACGCCAACAACCCGCAGCAGATGCAGCAGGAAATCATGCGCATCTACCGCGAAGAAAAAGTCAACCCTATGGGCGGCTGCCTGCCCATCATGGTGCAAATCCCGGTGTTTATTGCGCTCTACTGGGTGCTGCTGTCCAGCGTGGAAATGCGCGGCGCGCCCTGGATAGGCTGGATACACGATTTGTCCGCGCGCGACCCGTATTTCATTCTGCCCATTTTGATGACGCTCACCACGCTGCTGCAGACCGCACTCAACCCGCAGCCGCCCGACCCGGTGCAGGCGAAAATGATGTGGCTCATGCCGCTGATGTTCAGCGTCATGTTCTTCTTCTTCCCCTCCGGGCTGGTGCTTTACTGGCTCACGAACAATATCCTCACCATCGTGCAGCAGTGGATTATCAACCGGCGCATGGGCGTGCCGGTGCAATTCAACCTGCCAAAATTCTGACCGCCATGAACCGCCTCCGCCCTGCTGCCGCTGCCCTGCTGCTTGCCGCCCTGCTTGGCGGCTGCGCCACCAACCCGCAGCAGGCGGACAGCGCGCCGCCCGAAATCGGCCCGCCGGAAAACACCGCCGCCCCGCTGCTTGCGCAAGCGCCCGAGGAGCTGCAGCTGCCCGCCTCCTTTTCCATTCCGCTGGAAGTCAAACTCAACGCCTCGCAACTGCGCTCCGGCATTGAGAAAAAAGACGGCAAAACAATTTACTATTTCGCCCCCGAAAACGGCGGCGAAACCTATAAGGTCGTGCCAGAAAAGGGGGGCGCCCAATACTCGCGCCTTGTTTTGGGGCACAACGCCCAGGGCGACTGCGTGGTGCAAAACTTTTACAGCGCCACCGGGCGCGTCCACACCGAGCCATTCACCGCCGGCGCCAAGGAATGCGACAACTTCGCCGCCGCCGGCAGCGCGCGCTACCGCCGCTGGTTCAGCTACGACGCAGACGGCAACTTTGAGCGCGTCATATTGCACGACATGATGCCCGGCCTCGTCGTCCACAACTATGAATATCAGGCGGGCACGCAAACCCTCACGCGCATTGACTTTTCGCAGGGCGCGCGCGTCACGTACACACGCCAGCGCCGCGCCGCACGCCTTGGCGAAGGCGGGCGCAGCGAATATCAGGAAGGCGACACCCTGCGCACTGAAATACTGGATATAGGCAGCACCGCCGGCGCCGAAACATTCACCCGCGTCGTGCATGGTGAATCTGCCAGCGTCACCGCATTTTCAGACGGCGAATTCCAGTACCACGACAGCGCCACAAACGACGCCCCCGCCACACGCCGCACCGCCGCCGACGCAGAGCGCGACGAAACCTTTGCCGCCGAGCTGCAGGACATTCGCGCCGCCATCGACGCCGCGAAGCAGGGCATTGAGTTCTTCCAGAGTGACCAGCCGCTGCGCTGACGCACGGCGCACACCATGAGAGCTTTGCTTGGATTTTTCAAAAGGTTCCGCGCTGGCCTCATCACGCACGCAGTGCTGTTGCTCTTGCTGTTGCTTTTGCCGTGGGCGGGGTACTATTTCGGCGGCACCATAAAAAAAGAGGGCGAAGTCCTAGGGTTTATTCTGCTATTCACCATCATGGGGCTGCTGGTGTTTGACTTTATAAGCATCTTCATCGCGGCAAGCATAACCGCCCGTGCCGACGCCAAAGGAAAACCTGCACCAAAATCCAGCGACTTTTTCCTTGGTTTCTCTGTATCAGGGGCGCTGCTTCTCATTGTCCACGCCGCGATGTACCTTGTATTGAGAACTGCAAGCCATTGACCACTTCAAAAGCAGCCAGCCGCTGCGTTGATACACGAAGCACACCATGAGAGCTTTGCTTGGATTTTTCAAAAGGTTCCGCGCTGGCCTCATCACGCACGCTGTGGTGTTGCTCTGGCCGTTTGCGGGTTACTTTTTCGGCATCATAGAAAGAGAGGGCAATGTCGTGGGGTTTGCACTGGCATTCACCTTCATGGGACTGATGGTGTTTGACTTTATAAGCACCTTCATCGCAGCAGGCATCACCGCCCGCACCCGCGCCAAAGAAAAGCCAGTGCCAAATTCCCGCGACTTTTTCCTTGGTTTCGCTGTATCTGGGGGGCTGCTTTTCACTTTCTTGATGGCGGTTCAATTGGTAATGGCATCCTTCGCTGGGAAATACATGACCTACACACATGGCGGCTGATGCTGAGCGCGACGAAGCCATTGCCGCTGCGCCAATCCCACGGGTATCATTGCGTCGCCAGCAACATCTGCCGGCAACCACATGTATTTCCATTGGGTATGCCGTGTTTCAGCGTGACCGTGCGCGAAGGCGCAGCACATGGCGTTTTTTTGCCGTATACCATCAATAAATATGCCGCATCGCCGGCTTATGTTGCCGGCGACCAATTGATACCCTAGCCTGAAAGCTGTTCACCCAGGCGTTCGCCCCATTCGGAGAGAGCCTCGGCAATTTCCAGCGTGCGCTCGTCGTCATCGGAGGCAGCGACGATGGTGTCAAGCTGCTCGTTGTAGGCCTGCAGGTTCAGGTAGCCGGGCGCGCCGTGCAGCACACGCGCGGCGCAGTGCGCACGCCAGCGGGCTTGTTCCTCTTCGTTCAGGGTTTCGGGCCAGTTGCGCGCGCGCCAGCGGAAGACGAGTTCGGGCAGGCGCGCGTCGTCAAAGCCGGTGGTGTCCAGCGCGGCTTCCTGCGGCGAGAGTTGCAGCAGGCGCGCGAGGCGGCGGCGGTCTTCGTCGCTGGCAAAGCCGCCGTAGAGCGCCTCGTCCACGTCGGGCGCTTCCTCCGCCTCGCGCGGGGCGTAGACCTCGTTCCAGAGGGCGCTCAGGTCGGGCAGCGCGCGCAGGTTTCTCAAATGCTGGCGCGCGGCGTCAATGTCCATGCCCCAGCCGGCAGCCTGCTCCACGTAGGCGGCGACTTTGTTGATGACGATGGGCGCGCGGTTCAGATGCACGCTCTTGATGGCCAGGCGCTGCACGCCTTCGGGCATGTCGGCGTTGGGGGTGAAGAGGCGCGCACGCACTTCTTCGGCGCTGATGTTTTCCAGTTCCGCAGGGTCGGCGCTCAAATCCCAGGCAATGACTTCGTTGCGGTTGTTGGGGTGCATGGCGAGCGGCGCCATGAGCGCGAGGCCGCCGCGCCCGCTGCCAAACATGCTGCTGATGTGCAAGAACGGCTGCTGACGCCCGCGCTCCAGCGCGCCGGGCAGCTGCAGCTCCTGCATCACGCGGCGCTTGTCGCGCAGCGCGAGGCAAAACTCAAAGAGCCTGGGCTGCGCGCGCCGCAGCAGGCGCGCGAGCGCAATGGTGGCGCGCACGTCCGAAAGCGCGTCGTGCGCGTGCTCGTGCGCCAGCCCGTTGGCGGCGCTCATGTGTTCCAGTTTCAGCGAGGGTTTGCCATCCGGCCCCGTGGGCCACTGGATGCCATCGGGTCGCAGCGCGCGCGCGCAGCGCAGGGCGTCGAGCACGTCCCAGCGGCTGCAGCCGTTTTGCCACTCTTGCGCGTAGGGGTCGTGCAGGTTGCGCCAGAGCAGGAAGCGCGTCACTTCGCTGTCAAAGCGCATGGCGTTGTAGCCCACGGCGATGGTGTCCGGCTGCGTGAGCGCGGCGGCGATGCGGCGCGCAAAGTCCGCTTCGCACAGCCCGCGCGCCTCGCACTGCTGCGGCGTGATGCCCGTGATGAAGCAGCTTTGTGGCTCGGGCAGCGCGTCCTGCGGCGGGCGGCAATAGAGCACCAGCGGCGCGCCAATTTCACGCAGTTCGGCATCGGTGCGGATGGCGGCAAACTGCGCCGGACGGCAGCGGCGCGGGTCGCTGCCGAAGGTTTCGTAGTCGTACCAGAGAAAGCTCTGCGTCATGGCGTGCAGGAAAAGTGAAAGGCAGGAAAAGCGCGCCGCACTGTACCGCGCCCGGCGGCGGCAGGCGCGCAGGGCGGGCACAAAAAAAGCCTGCCGCAGAGGGCAGGCTTCTCATGCGTTCGCCTTGCTTCAGGCTTCGGCGGGTAGCGCGGGGTAGTCCAGATAGCCCTCTTCGCCGCCGCCGTAGAGGGTGGCGCGGTCAAACTCATTGAGCGCGGCGCCGCGCTCCATGCGTGCGCTCAAATCGGGGTTGGCGATGAAGGGGCGGCCAAAGGAAACGAGTTCGGCGGGGCCGTCAATGAGCGCCTGTTCCGCCATTTCGGCGTTGTAGCCGTTGTTGACCATCCACGCGCCTTGCGCGCCGCCGTCGCGCCAGGCGGCGCAGAGCGCCTTGTAGTCAAAGGCTTGCGGCAGTTCGCGCGCGCCACCCGTGGCGCCTTCAACGACGTGGACGTAGGCGAGCTGCGAGGAGCCGGCTTCGCGCAGCAGGTGTTCAAAGAGGGGCTGCGCTTCGGGGTCGGTGCCGATGCCGTTGGCGGGCGAGACGGGGGAAATACGCAGCCCCACGCGCGCGCCGCCGCCTGCGGCCTTGACCACAGCGCGGATGACTTCCAGCGGCAGGCGGCAGCGGCCTTCAATGTCGCCGCCGTAGGTGTCGGTGCGCTGGTTGGCGGTGCTTTTGAGGAACTGGTCAAGCAGGTAGCCGTTGGCAGCGTGGATTTCCACGCCGTCAAAGCCGGCGTCGTCCAGCGCCAGGCGCGCGGCGGCAGCGAAGGTGCGGACGATTTCAGACATTTCCGTGAACATCAGCTCGCGCGGTTCGCTGGCGGGGCGTGCTTCACCGCCACCGCCGCCGCCAGCGGCGGGAATGTAGGTTTGCGCTTCGGCGCAGATGGCTGACGGCGCAATGGGCGCGCCTTCCTTGGGCTGCAGGCTGGTGTGCGAGACGCGCCCGACGTGCCAGAGC
>JAFRYL010000112.1 GCA_017437605.1 Ottowia sp.
CGTACGGACAGCGGCGATTGACACGGTGCGGCGAGCGTTGTATAATCGTTTCGATCTTTCCGTGTGCGGCGGTCTTGCCGACGTGGGACGTGGCGCACGCCGGGCGCATGGTGGCGGAAACGCCGCGCCTCTGGTTCGGCGCGCCGCCGCCCGTGTTCTGGGACGGCGAGGCATTCATTGAAGAAGCCTACGCCGCCGGGCGCGGCATCGTCTTCCTCACGCCGCACCTGGGCTGCTTTGAAATCACGGCGCAGGCTGTGGCGGCGCGCTACGCCGCGCAGCACGGCACGCTCACAGTGCTTTACCGCCCCTCGCGCCAAAAGGCGCTGCGCGAGGTGCTGGAGGTTTCGCGCCAGCGCGAGGGCCTTGCCACCGCCCCCACCACGCTTGCCGGCGTGCGCCAGATGCTGCGTGAGCTGCGCGCCGGGCGCGCCGTCGGACTGCTGCCCTACCAGGTGCCACCGCAAGGGCAAGGCGTGTGGGCGCCCATGTTCGGGCGTGATGCCTACACCATGACGCTGGCCGCGCGCCTCGTGCAGCAGACGGGCGCCACGCCGCTGTTGATTTGGGGCGAGCGGCTGCCGGCCGCGCGCGGCTTCCTCGTGCATTTTGAGAACTTCGGTGCGACGCTGGACGCCGACCCGCAACGCGCCGCCACGCAAATCAACGCGGCGATGGAGCGCCTCATCCGCCGCTGCCCGCAGCAGTACCTCTGGGGCTACGGGCGCTACAAAACACCACGGGGGCAGCCGGCATGAACCGCCTTTTTCTCTGGCTGATGCGCGCGCTGGCCTGCGTGCCGCTGCCGGCGCTGCGCGCGCTGGGCGCGGCCATCGGGCTGCTGATGTACGCGCTCGCTGGCCGCAGGCGGCGCGTGGCGCTCACCAACCTGCGGCTTTGCTTTCCTGAATGGGACGAAACGCAACGCCGCAGCACCGCGCGGCGCAACTTCATCTGCTTCGTGCAGGCGTTTCTGGATCGCGCCTGGCTCTGGAGCGCCCCGCCCGAAGTGGTGCGCCAGCGCATCACGCTCACGGGCGAAGTGGACGAGCTGCGCCGCCCCGAGGCCGCCATCATGTTCGCGCCGCACTTCTACGGCATGGACGCAGGGGGCGCGGGCGTTGTGCAGCAGGCGCTGCGGCAGTCGGGCAGCATCTACAGCCCACAGAAAAGCGCCGTGCTTGACGCCTGGATGCGCGCCGGACGCGAACGCTTCGGCGACGTGGTCATGGTCAACCGGCGCGACGGCATTCGCCCCGTCATCAAATGGCTGCGTGGCGGGCGCTATTTGTATTTGCTGCCCGACATGGATTTGGGCGCGCAGGACAGCGTCTTTGTGCCCTTTTTCGGCGTGCCCTGCGCCACAGTAACGGCGCTGCCGCGCCTCGCGCGCATGGGGCGCGCGCGCGTGGTTTCCTGCATCACGCGCATGACGCCGCAGGGCTACGAAACGCAGGTCAGTGCCCCGTGGCCGGACTACCCCAGCGGCGACGACGAAGCCGACGCCGCGCGCATGAACCGCGAGCTGGAAGCCGAAATCCGCATCATGCCTGAGCAGTATTACTGGGTACACCGGCGCTTCAAGACGCGCCCGCCCGGCGAGCCGGCGCTGTATTGAAAATGCCTTCCCCTCGCCCCCGCGCGTGCGAAGCACGCTGCAGGGGGAGAGGGTGCAGGGTGAGGGGGCACGCCCGCGCAGCGGGCGTTCAAATATCGGCGGGTATCAAACAGTCGCCGGCTCAACTTGCCGGCAACCGCATAAAATACGCAAGAGTATTGAAGAAAGTCGCCATGTCCAGCCCCCGTACCAAAGAACAAATCTTCGCGCGCCTGCAGCAGATGCGTTTGGCCGACAACGAATTTATGAGCGCCTTTTTCCGGCACAACGTGGAAAGTGCGCAATTTGTCCTGCGCATCATCATGGACAAGCCGCAGCTTGTCGTCACGGAAGTGTGCTCGCAGGACTATTTGCCCAACCCTGGCTGGCGCGCCGTCACGCTGGACGTGCTTGCCACTGATGCCGACGGGCAGAAATTCAACATAGAAGTGCAGCTTGACCCGCGCGGCGCCAGCGAAAAGCGGGCACGTTTTTACGCCAGCCTTATAGACAGCAAGGCCTTGCAGCCCGGGCAAGACTTTGCCGAGTTGCCCGAAGTGTGGGTCATCTTCATCACTGAAAGCGACGTGCTTGGCGGCAGCCTCCCCCTGTACCACTTTGAACGCTGCATCAAAGGCAGCGAAACGGCGCTGGGTGACGGCAGCCACATCATCTACGTCAACGGCGAGCACCAAAAAGCCGGCACCGACCTTGGCGACCTCATGCACGACTTCTTCTGCCGCGACGCGGCGCGCATGCGGCTTGCACAATTGGCGCAAGCTGTGCAACGATACAAAGCCAGTGAACAAGGAGCCAGAGAAATGAGCAGTGTCATGGACGAAATCCGCGAAGAAATCCGCGAAGAAGTCATAGAGGAAGTCCGCGAGGAAGCTTTGGCCGAAGGCCGCGAAGCCTTGCGAGGGGCTGCACGCCAGCTCCTGCGCATGGGCGGTTTCACACCAGAGGTTGTTGCCCGCATCACCAGCCTGGAGGTGGACGAAGTGCAGCGCCTCGCCGCCGAAGCGGGCGCGCAGGGCACGTAAAAAACACTTCTCCCCACCGGCAAAGCCCACGCCACGCGCCGCCGCACAAAAAAACACTTCCCCTCTCCCTCGCGTGCTGCGTCAGCAGCACGACGGAGGGGGAGGGCAGGGTGGGGGTGAGCCGCCATGCCGCTGCGCGGCATGGCGTCTTGCCTTGAACACCACAATGCCCTTGCAATCCGCGCCGCCACATTGCCGCTGTGCTCACGGCGCACGCAAGGGAATCTGTTTTGCCAATCCCCTGCAAAGCATTTGAATGTGCCGTCTGGCAAAAGGAGCGCCGTTATGCGACGCTCTTTTTTTTGTCCAGCATTTTTTTAAATCCTGTTGTGGCAGGGTGACATGGCAGCGGCGGCGCCCGGAGTTGTGCCTGCCGTTGCGCGGCAGCAACGGCGCGTGCGGGGCGCTGGCGCGGCAGTTGCAGGCGCGTGCTGCCGATGGTGGAACGGGGTGCGGCAAGGGCTGGCGTGCTGCGCTGCGGCAGGGTGCGCGCAGCGCCGGTTGTTGCGCGCAGCCAACGTTTGCTGCGTTTCTACAACAAAACATGCACAAAACCTTTGCCATACGGCTCCATTTGGGGTGCAATACGCCCAACTTCCCTGCGGGGAGTGAGTCGGGGCGCACGCAATGGTGCGGCGCATCACCGGCGGTCTCTATTTCAATAGTTCCGGAGAAATCCATCATGATGAAAAAATCTCTCATTGCTCTGGCCGTCATCGCTGCTTCCGGCGCGGCCATGGCTCAGTCTTCCGTCACCCTCTATGGTGTGGCTGACGCCGGTATCGGTCGTGTTCGCACATTGGAGCCGGCTTTCGATGCGGCTGGCAACCCCATCCTTGACGCCAATGGCAACCAGGTGATGAGGAAGGGCGGCAAAACCCGCGTTACCGACGGCACCGACCTGGTGAACAACGGTCCCAGCCGCGTCGGCTTCACCGGCGTGGAAGACCTGGGCAACGGCAACAAAGTCGGTTTCCAGTTTGAGGCTGGTCTGAGCTTGGCCAACGGCAGCACTGATGCCAACTTCTGGCAGCGCCAGGCGAACGTCTTCGTCGGCGGCAACTGGGGCACCATCAAGGCTGGTCGTCAGTTCACCGTCACGCACCTGGCTGAAGGTGCCTATGAGCTGATGGGTCTGCCCAACTACTCCGTGATTCGCAACACCTACAACGCCATCGGTATCGGTGCCCGCGCCCCCGCCGCCCTCGCCTACATTTCCCCCAACATGGGTGGCTTCACGGCGGCTGTGGCCTTCGTGTCCAAGAACAACCTCGGCACCACTTACAACGTGTGGGACGCTGGCCTGATTTACAACAACGGCCCCATCGGCGCCGGCCTGTCCGTGAACAAGGGTCTGGATGACGGCAAGACCAACTATCAGCTGGGTGCCAAGTACGACTTCGGCAACTTCGCTCTGGCCGCGTCCTACCACCAGGCCTCCAGCAATCTCTACGTTGCCCCGACGGCTGCCGACCCCATTGGCAATCCTGACCTCGTCCGCCGTGGTTTCAGCCTGGGCGGTCAGGCC
>JAFRYL010000113.1 GCA_017437605.1 Ottowia sp.
CCCCCTCACCCTGCACCCTCTCCCCCAGCTATCGCGGGGGCGAGGGGATTCCTTTTGTCAATCCTGCTTGCGCGCTTTGCGCTCACGCCGGCGCAGGGCGGGTGCCGCCGCGCCCGCGAGTGCCATGCCGGAAAGCAGCAACCCAAGTTCACCCATGGTGGGTGAGGAGGAATCGCCGTAGGAGGGAGTCGGTGCCGGGTCTGGCGTCGGGTCGGGGTCTGGCGTCGGCGTCGGCGGCGTCGGCGCCTTGGTGAAGGTAGCGCTCACAGTCACGTCGCCGGTCACGCCGGAGAGCCTGCACTCGGAGTTCTTGCACGCGGTGCCGTCACGCTCGGTGAGGGTGCCGTTGCTTGCCGTCATGCTGCCTTCCTTGAAGGTGTAGCCAGCAGCGGTATTGGCCGTGGCGGTGCAGATGGTGGTGCCGATGTCCTGCGCCACCTCGGGGTGCTCGCACTTCACTTCGCCGCCTTCGGTGGTGCTGCCAGCAACCTTGATGGGCACCAGGGGCGCGGTCAGCTCAGCGTAGAGGTCATCGCCAGTCTTTGCTACCCAGAAATATTTAGCGGTGTCTGGCGTGCGCGTGGGCGAGATTTCCAGGGTGTAGCTGCCCAGCTTTGCGTTCGCATCAATGAGCGTGATGTGGTCGCCCACCGCCAGCGCTGGCATGCCTGCAACGGCGATGCTGACCGTGGCATCGTAGGATGGCGACTTGCCGAAGGTTGCGTACATGCCGACGGAAAGCATGGTGTCGGCATGCTTGATGTCAGCGGGCAGGGTGAAGTTAAGGGTGTCAAAGTTTTCCACCCTTCCGCCCACCGGAAAGTCTTTGCCCTGCACGGCGAGGGTGTTGCCGCTCACCGCGTCGCACCCGAGCGTGCTGCACCAGCCACCCGACACATTGCCCATGACCGTGCCGCTGATGAGGGTGACGGTGTTGCCCGTGGCGACGCCGCCATAGGCTCGGCCGCCCCACAAACTTTTCGCAGTGCCGCCATCAATGAACACGAAGTTGCCCGTGGCTGACCCCGCCTCGCTGTATCCGCCCTGGGCGCCGTAGTTCACAGTGCCCTTGACGGTCAGCGTGTTGCCATTGGCCTCCGCGTTGCCAGCAGCATCGAAGGCAACGCCCCCGATGGCAGTGACCACCGTGCCAGTGACGGTCAGTTTGTTGCCATTCGCCTTGCCAGTCTTGTCGAGTATCGTTGGGTCGGTTGAATCTTTGTCGGAATAGCCGCCGAAGGCTTCATCAAAGGCGCTGGTTTCGTCAAAGATGACGTTGATGTTGAAGGAGCCGAAGCCGCCGTAGGCCGAGCCGCCGTAATAGTCGGTGAAAGTTTGGCCGCCATCGTTGGCCCACGCTGCGGGTGCGGCGAGCAGGGCGGCAAGCGCGGCGATGGGTAGGGGTTTCAGGAAGTGCGCAGAGCGCCTAGAGTGCGCGGTGGGGGGGCAGTATAGTATGCGAAGCCTTGTTCATGCGAGATTCTCCTTGAGGTGAGTGGAAGGGGTTGGGAAGAACCGCCTGCTGATACAGCCCGCTGGCGGGACGCGAGTGCGAGTGTAGCGGGGTGCCATGCGTCACGCAAGTTTTTCACACAGGTTTTTTGCACCGGCGGGAAAAAATGATGGGTATCAAATGCTCGCCGGTGTAAGTTGCCGGCGATGGCGTGAATATGGCAACTGTATGTAGGGGCAGCCCTTGTGGCTGCCCTTTGTTCGGGTGCAACGGGCGCGGGCGCCCACAAGGGGCGCCCCTACAAAAGAATGTACGCGCGGCGGGGGCGAGGGAGTGGCGTTTTACTTCGTGCTCAGGCTCAACACGGCGCCGGTGAGCTGGCCGGCGGGAGCGGCGGCGCTGGCGGCGGAGGCTTTGGCGTCGGCCTTGGGTGCGCTGGTGCGCGAGGAGCCGAGGAAGAGGCGGTTGCCGTCCACCCCTTTGGTGGCGAGGTAGTCCTTGATGGCGGCGGCGCGTGCCTGTGCGAGCGTGCGCATGGCGTCGTCGTCGGCCTCGATTTGCGCCATGAGGAGTTTTTCCATTTCCTCCACGGGCAGGCTGCGCGCCATGCCGAGGGCGTTGCGCGGTTTGTCGGGCAAATCGGCGCGGCGGTAGAGCCGCCGCAGCAGGCGCTCGTAACCATCGGCGCCCAGTTTGCCGAGGGCGGCATCGGTTTCGGCGTCGGCGCTGGCGCGCGGCGCGGGGGCGGGTTTTTTGTCGGCGCTTTCGCCTTCTGTGGCGCCGCCTTTGCCCTCATCTTCGTCCTCGTCCCCCCGCTGCTCGGCGGGGGCGTCGCCGCGCAGTTCGGCGGCGAGCATGTCGCGCAGGCGCTGGCGCTGCCAGCCTTCGCGCTCGGCCTCAAGTTGCGCGGCGCCGGCGATGGTGAGCTTGAGTTGCCCACGCTCCTGCAGCATTTTGGCGACGGCGTCCAGTTGCGTGCGTGCGGTGTCCGTCAGGGTGCTGCTGCCGTTGGCAAAGAGGACGTGCGAGGGGTCGCCGGCGCTGCCGCTGCCGCCAAGGGCGGCGGCGATGGCCTTGAAGGGGGCAGTGACGATGCCGGTGATGATGCTGCCCACGGCCTTGAAGATGATGGGGGCGATGGAGAAGTTGGGGTCGTTGAGCGAGCCGCTGACTGGAATGTCAAGGTTGATGACGCCGTTGCTGTCCGCGAGCAGCGCGGTGGCGAGCTTCACGGGCAGGCTGTTGGGGGCGCCTTCCACCGGCTCGCCGAATTCAAGCTGGTTGAGGATGATTTTGTTGTCGGCGGTGAGCATGCCGTTGGGCTGCACCTTGTAGTTCACGTCCATGCTCAACTTGCCGCGCTCTATGCCGTGGCCGGCGTATTTGATGGTGTAAGGCGAAAGGGGCGGCAGTTCCAGGTCGGTGGCGCGCCCGTGAATGTCCAGCGCCAGCGGCTTGGCGAGCGGGTTGAGGCGCCCGGAGATGTCCAGCAGCGCGGTGCCTTGCGCGCGCCCGGTGAGCTTGAGTTCAGCCATTTGCACTTCGCCGCCGGCGGCGGGTGCGGTGCTGAAGGCGCCCAGCGTGCCGGCGAGTTCGCTCAGGTCCGCCGAGTAGTTGGGGCGAATGAAGCGGTCGGTGAAGGCGACGCGCCCGCCTTCTGCGCGCACGGGGCCGATGTTGATGATGGGGGCGTTGGGGTCGCGCCGCTGCGGGGCTGGCGCGGCGGCGGAAGCCGCACTGGCGGCGGCTTGCGGCGCGGCGGGCGGCACTTCTTCACCTTCGCCGACGATGTCGCGCAGGCTGAAGCGCCCGTCGGGGAGGATGACGAGGCGCGCGAAGAAGTCCGAGAGCGTGGTTTGCCCGGTGCTCACGCGCAGCGGGCGGCGCGGCTGCATCTGCACGTCCACACCTTGCACGCGCAGGTTTTTCAGGCTGAGCAGCTCTTCGCCCAGCCCGCTGGCGCGGCGCTCGGCGGTGGCGTCGGGCGCGAGCGGCGCTTGCGAGGCGGTGCGCGTGGCTTTGGCGCTGCGCTGCCTGCCGCTGCCGGGCAGGCTGTGGGCGCGCAGCTCCTGCAGGCGCGCGTCGCCATGCACAGCCACGCGCAGGCCGGCGGGCTGCTGCGCGACGTTGACGTTGCCCTTGAAGCTGGCGTCGGCGCGCAGTACGTCAAGTTTCAGGCTGCTGCCGGCGTAGGGCATGAAGGTGTGCGCGGGCAGGCGCTCGGCGTTGATGTTGCCTTGCACGGCAAGCGGCTCGAGGGCGACTTTGCCGTTCCATGCGAGGCGCCCGGGGGCGTTGCGGCGGCCTGCGGCGGATAGCTGCGCGGACAGCTCCACGGGCATGTTGCCGGCGAGTTTGGCGCCGTCCCAGTGAATGCCTTGCGCCTTGAGGCTGACGTCGCCCAGGTCGGCGCGCACGGGGCGCGTGGGCACGGCGTCGCGCCAGGCGATGAGGCCGCCTTGCACCTGCGCGTCATGCAGGCGCACGCTCCACGGCGTGCCGCTGGCGTTTTTCTTTTCCTTGGGCGCTTCTTCCTGTGGCGCGGTTTCCTGCGGCGCGGCGTCGCTGGCGGCGGGCGCAGTGCCGCTGCCGCGCAGCCAGTCCTGCACCATGAGGTGCCCGTCGGCGTAGCGCAGCACGGCAGCGCGCGGGGCGGCGATGGCAAGGCGTTGCACGTCCACGCTGCGCGCAGCGAGGTCAAGCGCGGCGCCTTCCACATTGATGCGCTCAATGGCCACAAGCGGGCCGGTGCGCGCATGGTCCAGCGGGCTGGCGGGGTCGCGTGCGTTGTTGCTGGCGCTGGTGGCAGCGGGCGCGGCCTGCTGCCCGGCGACGGGGGCGGCGATGCCTTCGCCGGTGAGGGAGAGGCGGCTCAAGGTGATGGTGTCGGCGTCCACGCGCAGCGCGCTGGGGGCGCTCCACTGCACGCTGGCGTGCGCGCTGGCGTTGCCGTCAATGTCGCCCTTGATGAAGGGGGCGATGTAGGCGCGCGCGAGTGCGAGTGCAATGTTGCTGGCCTCCGCTTGCACCTGCGCGCTTTTCATGGTGGCCTTGCCACGGAAGCGCAGCGTTTGCGCGCCGCTGGCGCGTTTGAAAGCCTCGCCCGGTGCGGCAAGCGCGGTGGCGGCTTCGCGGGCGGCAGCAGCGGCGTCGGCGCTCTCATGCAGCTCCGGCGCGAGGGGTGCGGCGGCGATGGCTTCGGCAGCAGAAGCGTCAGACGCAGCTTCGGACGCCGCAGAAGCGGGTGCGCTGGCGGCGGGTGCGGCTTCAGACGCCGCTTCAGACGCAGCGGAGGCTGCTTCTGATGGGGTATCTATGGTGTTGCCGGCAGAAGAAGCCGGCGATGATGCGGAAAGAGTAGCGGTATCAGAAACTTCAGGCACTTGCTGCGCGTGCGCAGCGGGAATGAGGGCGTCGAGCAGCGCGGCGCTTTTCTTTTTGGTGCTTGTCTTTTTCTTCGTGGCGCGGCGCTTGGCTGCTTTCTTTTTCGCTGCTGGTTGGGCGGCGGGCTGTGCTGCCGGTTCAGCGGCGCTGGCGGCGTCCGCAGCGGGGGCGGTGGCTTCTTCTTGCGGCGCGGCTTCTTCCTGTGGTGCGGCGGCGCGTTTGGTGGCAACGCCCGGCGCGCTCACGGCGAGCGAGCCTTCAAACTCCATCGGTTCATTCAACGGCCAGGTGAAGGCGCGTGCCGCCACCGTCAGGCCGTTGGCATGCAGGCTGGCGGCGGGCTGGGCGTCGCGCCATTCAAGGTGGCCGTCGGCGATGGTGATGTGCTCAATCTGCACCGTCCAGTCCGCCTGTTCGCCTGCGCTGGCTGCGGCGGCGTTTGACGCAGGTTTGGCGGCGGCGCTGGCTTTGGGCGCTTTGGGAGGCGTTGTTTGGGGTGCTGCTTGGGGCGCGGAGGCGGGTTCAGTGTCAAGGGAAGCAGGTTCAGGCTCCGATGCTGGTTCTGATGCGGCTTGCAGCGCGGCTTCCGGGGCAGAGGCGCTTGCTTCGGCGCTGGCTGCGGGCGCTGAAGATGCTGTTTCTTGTGGGGTATCTATATCGTCGCCGGTGGAAGAAGCCGGCAACGATGCAGCAAGAGTTGCGGTATCAGGTGTTTCCGCAGCTTCGGGGGCGGGTTCTGCGATGGAGGCTGCGGGCGCGGGTGCTTCGCTTTCCTGCGCGTGCGCGGCGGGAATGAGAGTGTCAAGCAGGGCGGCGCTTTTCTTCTTGACGGCTTTTTTCTTCGTGGTGCGGCGCTTGGTTTGGGTGGCTTTTTTCTTGGTGCTGGCGGCTTTGGCGGGCGCGGCAGCAGGGGCGGCAGGCGCCGCTTCAGACGCAGCGGAAGCTGTTTCTGATGGAGTATCTATGGTATCACCGGCAGAAGAAGCCGGCGATGATGCGGCAAGTGCTGCGGTATCAGTAACTTCTGGCGCGCTGGAGGCGCTTTCCGGCGCTGGTGCGGCGGGTGTTTCGGCGGCAGAGGCTTCGCTTGCCGGCGCTTCGGCGGGCAGTGCTTCGCTGGCGGCGGAAGCTGCGGGCGCGGCTGGCTTGGCTTTGGCTTTCGCGGGTGCGGCGCCGGTGGCGGCAAGGTTGATGCGCCCGCGTGCGTCGCGGGCGAGGAGCACGTCGGGCTTGGTGAGGGCGACCTGGCTCAGATGAATGTGGCGCTCAAGCGGGCGCGTGTCTTGCAGCGTGACGTCAAGGCGCTCGAGGGCGATGGCGTCCTGCTCCTGCGCGTCCTTGACTTTGACGCCCGACAGCGCCAGCGTGCCGTCTATGCTGAGGGCGGGCGTGGCGCCGCTTTGGTCAAAGCGCAGGCGCAGGTCGGCGTCGGCGATGCCAGCGACAGGACGCACGGGCAGGCCGTCGGGCAAATAGGGCAGGTAGGGCGCAAGGTCAAGCTGCGCGAGGCGCAGCGCGGCTTCGGTGTGGCGCGAGTCGTCAAAGGGCAGGGCGTGCGCCTGCGTGTCAAAGCGGCTGCCGTCAAGCGCAAAGGACAGGCGCGGGGTGACGCGAATCTGCCGCTGCGAGGCCAGCGTGCTGATGAAGGGCAGGGCGAGTTGCAGGTCGCTGACGATGTGTTTGCCGCCGCTTGGGACGTTTTCAAACTCAAAGCGCCCATCGGTGATGGCGATGTTGTAGAGGGCAAGGCGCGCTTGCCCGCCGTCGTCGGGTTTGTTGGGGTCGGGGGGAAAGCGGGCGATGATGTCGGCGATGTCCAGCTTGCCCTCGCCCAAGTGCGCGAGGCGCACGACGGGCTGGTCAATCTCGATGGCGTCCAGCACGGGCGCAAGCCGCCAGAGCGAGGACATGTCGGCGTCCACATAGGCGCGCGCGATGCTCAGCTGCGGCGCGCTGCCCGGCTCGGCGCCCGCCATGCTCAGGTCGCGCAGTTCCAGTTCGAGCGACCACGGGTGCAGCTTGACTTCGCCGATGCGCACCTGCCGCCCGAGCAAATTGGTGGCGATTTTTTCGCCCTGCGAGCGAATCAGCGGCGGCGCACCCAGCCACAGCACGCCCCAAAGACCAAGCACGCACGCGCTGGCAATGGCGGTGCGGCGCAGCCAGCGGCGGCGTGGCGTGGTGGAGGGCGGAACGGGCAGTGTAGAGGGTGGCGTGGCAGTGGCGTTCATGGGGCGCATTGTCGCGCCTCATGGGAGCAGTGCGGCGACAAGCTGTGACGGGGTGTGAATATGTGGCGCTACAGTTGGGTATTGTTTCGCCGCACACAACCATTGCAGGTGATGAAATGCGGTTGCATCGGGTATCTTAGGGGCGCAATTCATTGCGCCCGTTGTGCGTATGGCAGCCGGGCGGGCGCGATAAATCGCGCCCCTACAACAATGGCATGGTATGTAATCATCGCCGGCAACATAGGCCGGCAATGAGTGTTATTTTTCTTGGGTATCGGTGTTTTCCGCGCGTTCCAGCGCAGCGCGCAGCGCGCTCCAGTCCAGCGGCGGGGTGAAAGTCTGTCCGCCCACGATGAGCGCGGGCAAGTGCTGCACGCCGGCGGCGCGGGCGCCTTCTTCGGCGCGCTGCAGGCGCGCGGCGGCTTGGTCGGAAGCAGCGCCGGGCGGGGCGGGGGGAGTTTCTCCCGCAAACAGGCGCTCGCACACGTAGCGGTTGGGCGTGCCCAGTGCGCTGGCGCGCTCCCACGCGGCGAGGGCGCCAGCACCCAGCGGCAGGTAGCGCACGGCGTAGCTCGCGCCCATGAGTTGCGCGGGCAGGGCGTCAAAGGCCGCGCGCGCTTCGGCGCTGGCGAAGTCCAGATAAAAGTCGATGCGCTGCACGCTCAATTGCTGGCGGCGCGCAGGCGCGCGAGGCGCTCGCTTTGCCAGTAGATTTCCGCGCCCGCGCTGCCGTCGGCGCGCCAGAGGTTGAAGCTGCGCGCGAGCACGAACATGAGGTCCGAGAGGCGGTTCAGATACAGGCGCGGCGCAGCGCGCAGGCTGGCATCTTCCGCGCCAAGGGCGACGACGCTGCGCTCGGCGCGGCGCGCCACGGTGCGGCACACATGCGCTTGCGCCGCAGCGCGCGTGCCAGCGGGCAAGATGAATTCTTCAAGGCGTGGCAGCGCGGCGTTGAGGCGTTCCAGCGCGGCGTCAAGCTGCGCCAGCGCCTCGTCGCCCAGCATGGCTGCGCCGGGCGTGGCCAGCTCGCCGCCGAGGTTGAAAAGCTGGTGCTGAATGTCGGTGAGCAGCTCGCGCGCGTCCGCCGGCATGTCCTCGCAGAGCAGCAGCCCGATGTGGCTGTTCAATTCGTCCGCATCGCCGATGGCACGCATGCGCGCGCTGGCCTTGGAAATGCGCGTGTTGTTGCCAAGGCCCGTGGTGCCGTCGTCGCCCGTGCGCGTGGCAATGTGCGTGAGGCGCTTGCCCATCGTGAAAACGCCTTTTCAGATGATGGAAATATCGCTGTCAAGGTCGCTTTGCGCCTCGCGCGCCAGCTCCACCAGCGCGCGCAGCCCCAGCAGGTAGGAGTGAATGCCCAGCCCGCAAATCTGCCCGCGCGCCAGCGGCGCAATGTAGGACTGGTGGCGCACCGCCTCGCGCGCGTAGATGTTGGACACATGCACCTCCACCAGCGGGCAGCGCAATATGGCCAGCGCATCGGCAATCGCCAGACTGGTGTGCGACCACGCGCCCGCATTAATCAGCACGCCAGCGGTGCGCTCGAGCACCGCCTGATGGATACGCTCGCACATCCTGCCCTCGTCGTTGGTCTGGAAGCACTCCAGCGTCACGCCAAGCTCGCCAGCCAGCCGCTGCAGCGCGGTATCAATATCCGCCAGCGACGCCGTGCCGTAATGCGCCGAATCGCGCAGGCCAAACATGTTCAGATTAATGCCGTGCAGGGCGAGGAGTTTCATGGGGCACCACCATCAGAAAGGCAGGGAGGAGAAACGAGCGCCGCAATATACACCGCGCGTCGCCCCTCACAGCACCGCCACCCCCTGCTGCGCCAGATGCTGCTGCACCTGTGCGCGGGCGGCGGCTGCGTCCGGCTGCACCCCGCGCCACCACGCGAAGCTGGCCGCCGCCTGCTCCACCAGCATTCCCAGCCCGTCTGCGCAGCGTGCCCCCGCCGCCTGCGCCAGCGCCAGAAAAGGCGTCAGCCCCTTGCCATACACCATGTCATACGCCAGCGCCTGCGGCGCAAACGCAGCCGCTGGCACAGCGGGCGCCGCCCCGTCCAGACTGGCGGACGTGGCATTGACCACCACATCAAACGCCCCCGGCACATCGCCCAGCGCACACGCCGCAAGCTGCACCGAGGCGGGCAAGTGCGCCGCCAACTCCTGCACCAACTGCTGCGCGCGCTGCGCCGTGCGGTTCGCCACCACAATGCGCTCCGCCCCCGCCAGCGCCAGCGGCAACAGCGCCCCCCGCGCCGCGCCGCCCGCGCCCAGCAGCAACACGCGCGCCCCCGCCAGCGCGCAGCCGTGCGCCGCCAGGTCGCGCACCAGCCCCGCGCCATCAAAGTTGTGCGCCTCAACGCGCCCATCAACACGCCGCAACGCATTCGCCGCCCCCGCCGCGCGCGCCTCCGCGCTCGCCTCATCCGCACACTGCAAAGCGCGCAGCTTGAACGGCAGCGTCACATTCGCCCCGCAACCGCCCGCCGCCCAAAAATCGGCAAGCACGCGCTCAAAACCGCCATCATCCCCGCCACCATCAATCGCCTCATACGTGATGGTCTCCCCCGTCTGCGCCGCAAACAGCGCATGAATAAAGGGCGACAAACTGTGTGCAATGGGATGGCCGATGACGGCGTAGCGGGTGGGAGTGGGCATGGTGGGTGAGGGCGATGGAAGGGAAGGATGGCGATATTAACATCACTCTCTAGAGACACTTCTTCAGCGCTCTGAAGAATATTCTGAATATAAATCTGAAGATGAAATTCTGAAGACGCACGCGCGAGGTGTTTCCCCATAGCCACAGGTGCAGGGTTTCTTGTTGAGCGGAAACATGGAGCGCGTTACACTTGGCGCGCTGGCACCCGCTGGCTGCATTTTATTGGAGAACAGCATGAACGAGCAAGAAAAAAAGTGGGTAGAGGCGCTGCAAGAGCGCAGGACAAAACTTGCTAATGCGCTGGATGACCCTGCGGCATCCGGCGTTAAGAAAAGCGTGGTGGAGAAGTACTCTGACCAAGCACACTTCGTTTACGAGCTGCTCCAGAACGCAGATGATGCACAGGCAACTTTTGCTCGTTTCACGTTAGAGCAAAGCAGACTTGTTTTTTCCCACAATGGAAGTCGGCACTTCACCCTAACTGACCCCGCCAAGGAGGGGGAGGGCAAGCCGGGCGACATCAACGCCATCACATCTATCGGCAACTCAAGCAAAGGAGACGAAACCCACAAGATAGGCAAGTTTGGGGTTGGATTCAAGGCCGTGTTCCAGTACACCACCACGCCGCACGTCTACGATAAAGATTTTCGCTTCAAGATAGAGCGTTTTTTTGTTCCGGTACTACTTGAGGACGACTTTCCTGGGCGAAAGCCAGAGGACACATTGTTTGTGTTCCCGTTTGACCACCCTGAGCAAAAAGCTGATGAAGCCTATTCTGATATTTCAGAAAAACTCCGCAATCTATCTTTCCCGCTGCTGTTTCTTTCGCATCTCAAGAGCATAAAATTTGAGTTTGGTGAAGGCGCCGGATTGTACGAAAAGCGCATAGAACGCAGGCGCCAATTTGATGATGCCACCGCAGAATTGGTTTGCCTGACACAAAGCGACGGCAAAGAGGATAAAAAAGAGCGCCTCTGGTTGTTTTCTAGAGAGAGCGAGAGCGAAGATGGGCACAGATACAAATGCTCTGTTGGCTTTTTTCTGGATGGAAAGAAACGGCTGTGCCCATCAGAGCACGCTATTCCCGCATTCTGCTTCTTTCCCACAAAAGAAAACACTGGATTGAACTTCATCATCCACGCGCCTTTTCGTTTAACAGACAGCCGCGAAGGAATCCGCGCAGGTGACCAGCACAACAAGGACATGGTTGCGTGCCTGGCGGAACTTGCCGCCGATGCAATTCTCTATTTGAAAGAAATTGGTGAAGAAAAATCACCGCGTTTGGTTGACGACAGTATTATTGATATTGTACCTTATGACCCGAACGAGTTCAGCGATATTGACGATAGAAGTAAAATCTCTTTTTTGCCGTTCTACAATTCCATACACGAACTTTTTGAACAGGAAGAAATCATTCCAACGCGCGACGGCTATACCACTGCTAGCAATGCGTACTGGGCGAGTGTGCGGCGGCTAACAGAATTATTCTCTGATGAGCAGCTAGGCGAAATTTGTGACAATGAGGAAGCGCATTGGGTTTTCACATCCTTGGGGCGCGACGCGACACAAGGGGCACGGTCAGAATATATTGACTCCATAGTGAAAACGTACGTGGATGAAGATGCTATCATTGAAGGACGCTCGAGGAGTTATCGTGATTTCAATTGGGTATGGCGCACCAGAGAGGGAATAAAAGGCATTACAGCAGAATTTATTGAGGCGAGGGATTTTCCATGGCTTCACGAGTTTTACGTCTGGCTTCATGAAACAAAGAAGAGAACGGATGCAGTGCGCAAGCAGCCTGTCTTCCTGAACCAGAATAGAGAGGCTGTTGCCGCTGTTGATGCAGCAGGAAAGCCGGTGCTTTTTCTGCCTTCGGAGGCGGTCGGTGAAAGTACGGGAGCATACAATTTTGTCCACGCTTCCCTACTTGAAAACGAAAAGACGCTGGAGTTCATTCAGAAGGGCGTTGGTGTCAAGGAGCCGTCCCTGCGTGACTACATTCACAACATCATACTTCCACAATATAAAGATGGTGAGGAGGTGGATACAGACCCGCACTTCAAACTTTTCTTCAAGCATTACTGTGAAGGCTCCCATGAGGAAGCTTAAGCAGATAAAAGATTGCGCTTTTTTGACATATTACGATGATGGTGACCAACAAGCATACCGCGCAGCAGCCAGCGAATTGTATCTGCCAGCACCGGAATTGCAAGAGTGGTTTAAAACCAAGCCAGGCACGCGCTTCATCGCTCTTGATGAGTACAGGCAAATGGCAGGCAAGGAAAAGGAATGGCAACTTCTTTCCTTCCTCGATGCGCTTGGGATAAAGAGAAGGGCTTCACTTAATATTGATGCTGAGAAAGCGGGGGGCAACCTATTTGAAGAAGTCGTAGAATTTGCTACAGAATTTGAACGTCGTAGTTGGTATAAAGGCTATAACCACAAATATCAAGAATATATCATTGATGGATGCAAAGAGGTTATAGAACGCATTACGGTTACATGCGATAGTGGGGCGTCGTTCCTCTTGTGGAAAACGCTGATTGGCCTTGTTGAATCTAAGGGCGCCCCATCAGATTGGTTGACCAGAAAATATATATGGATTTATTATGGGAAGGACAGGGAAAAAACAGGTTATCAATCTTCCGATGCGAAGCTTCTGAAGCAGACGGCGTGGTTGCTCAATCGTGATGGTGAATTTGTGCAACCGGGCAAGCTGACAAAATCTTCCCTTGCCGAAGGTTACGACACATGGAGCGAAGCTGCTCGCTCCCTGATGGAATTTCTTGGTGTGGAGGATGAAGACAGTGTGTATGCCAAGCTACCCGATTCTGTTCGCAAAGAGCTTGAATTGGCAAAGAAAATTATGGAGGCGCTGGGAGGCGATGTAGATGAGGCAGACTTGCTAGAGACGCTCCAGAAAGTCAAGGAAAATAGGGCCAAGAAGCAAGCAGTCGCACAAGCCAGAAAAGAGCGGCAGGCCAGCGAAGCAGTAGAACCACAAGCGGATAGGGGTGCTGATGCCGAGCTTTTTGAAATTCTGCAGAACGACGCAGAAGATGTGGATGCTCCCGAAGTGGATGGCGCGGGCACGGGCGGCGGCGCACTATCTGCAGCCACGCGCCCGCGCAGCGAACTCGCTGATGGCGAGACCTCTGCCGCCATCACTCGCATTGTTCGCCGTGTCAAGGCAACGCCTCACAATGCAGAAGGCACCAGCAGCATAGAAGAAGCGGAAGATGATGATGCCGACCAAGACGAATACACGCCACGCGCGGTTGACTATGAGCAGCGCATCAGGCGGGAAGAGAGCAGAGGCGCAGCCAATGTACAAAGGATAGTGTGTCTTTCCGAATTGCAGAAGCGCGCGCAGGCTGCGGAGAAGTATTCCTTTGCCTGGTTCAAGGTGTTGTTGGAAATGGAGTGCCTGAACAGCGAGGAACAAGACGGCAGCAAGGAAATTTCCATTAGCTTTGCCAAAGTTGAGCGTGAACCAGAGGCGCAGCGCACTTTGGTGCTGACGCATCCAAACCGGTATATTCCGCCAGCCGTGGAAGAGCTTGACTACTTTCCGCTGGTGCTTTACATGGCTGATGGTGAAGAAAAGAAGCTGATTGTTGAGGCGGCCAGTGCCAAATCGTCCGACAAGCTGCACGTCAAGCTGAAAAGCGCCAGCGACATAGGAAAAACTGATTTTTCATCAGTGCAGGAAGCGACCATCAGTGTCAAAAGCCCCGCCTTCCTTATCAAGGCGCTGCGAGAGCAATTCGAGGCGCTTGAGCTGGAAGATGACTTTGATATGCGCGCCAGCCTCTGCGAGAACATTGAGTTTGTGTTCGGCCCGCCCGGAACGGGCAAGACAACGCATCTGGCAAGGAATGTGCTGTTGCCTCTGATGCAGGACGGCGCCGACTGCAAGGTGCTGGTGCTGGCGCCCACGAACAAGGCGGCGGATGTGCTGACGCACCGCATCATGGAAGTGGCAGGCGATGCCGATTCATACAGGCAATGGCTGGTGCGCTTCGGCACAACACCCGATGAAAAGTCAGGGCTGGCCAGCGTCTACAAGGACAGGGCGTTTGATATTCTGACGCAGCGCCGGAGCGTGGTGGTGACGACGGTGGCGCGCTTTGCCTATGATGGTTTTACCCAGGCAAACGGCAAGCCGTATCTGCGGAACATTGAGTGGGACTATATCGTGATTGACGAGGCGTCCATGATACCCATCGCCAACATCATCTATCCGCTCTATAAGCAGACGCCGCAGAAGTTCATTATCGCTGGCGACCCGTTCCAGATTGAGCCTATTACCAGCGCCGCACTGTGGAAAGATGAAAACATCTATACGATGGTTGGCTTGAATACTGAAGATTCATTTAAGAACCCGCAGACCGAGCCACACCGCTACAAGGTCGAGCGTCTTGAGACGCAGTACAGAAGCATCCCGGAAATAGGGCAGGTGTTCAGCAATTTTGCCTATAGTGGGATTTTGCAGCACAGCCGTACATCGGCAAACCAGAAGCAGCTCAATCTTGATGGCAGTGGCATCAAGGCGTTGAACATCATCAAGTTTCCCGTGAGCCGCTATGAAGGCATTTACCGCGCCAAGCGTTTGCAGGGCGGCAGCCCTTACCAGATTTATGCCGCGCTGTTCACGTATGAATATGTGTTGCACCTTGCTCGGAAGATTGCCAGGCACAATCCTGAAGGTAGCTTCAAGATTGGCGTGATTGCGCCGTACCGTGCGCAGGCTGACTTGATTGACAGGCTGCTGGCATCAGCCCAGTTGCCTAAGGAAGTGCAGGTGCAGGCGGACACGATTCACGGCTTCCAGGGCGATGAGTGCGACATCATCTTTGCCGTGTTCAACACGCCGCCTACCATTTCTACATCCAAGGGGATGTTCCTGAACAAGCGCAACATCATCAATGTTGCCATCAGCCGGGCGCGCGACTATCTGTTTATCGTCATGCCTGACGATGAAACGGAGGGCATTGAAAACCTCAAACTGGTGAAGCGTGTGGAATCACTCGCCAAGGGCACGGATGCCTGCGCCGAGTTTGCCGCAAGCAGATTGGAGGAGGTGATGTTTGAAGACGCGGGATACCTTGACCGCAATACTTTTTTTACTAGTCACCAGAGCGTCAATGTCTACGGTCTGCCAGAGCATCGCTACGAAGTGCGGGCGGAGGATTCCGCCGTTGACATTCAAGTCCATCATCGGGCGCAGCGGGCGCACTCTTGAGTAGTATTTCACATGGAGAGAAAATGAAAGCTATCGCCATTTTTCAAATCGTCTTTGGCGCCATTGGTATTGTCCTTGGCTCGCGCGCATTTGGTGACATTGCATTTGCTGCCATCGGCGCCTCCCTCGCCTCGCTGATGTCAGGGATTGGTTTCCTGCATGTGGCAGGGCGCAGGGGAAGCATGTGGTGGGCTGTTGCATTGACTGCTGTCGGCATTGCTGGCCTTCTGGCAAGCAAGCTCATTTCCGAAACTGGGGCGGCAGCTCTATGCACCATCGTTTCCTTGGTGTTGATGTTTTGTGGGGCAGGCTTGCTGATTGCGCCGCGCAAGCCGTTGCGTGGCGCCAGTGATGAAGATGGGTCGGCGGATGTAGGCGAAATTCTGCTGCAGGTCATCGCCGTGACGGCCGCCGTATCGCTGACGGGTGTGTATGTCTATGAGGAGATAAGCAAAAACCCGATGAACGCATTTTTTTCCAATCTTCAGGAAAGCCTCCGAGGAGTGAGCACAGCAACTACGGAGGCTGCGCCAGAGCCTTCCGAGCTGGCGCCTGCTGCAGAGGAGCCGCAGGCGAGTGCGTCACCTGCAGAGCCAGAGGCGCCCAAGCCGAACTGGACGTATTCAGAGAGCAGGGATGAAATGCGCAATGAAGTGGGCGCGTATTTCGCGCGAGCCATATCAAAAAACGAGGTCAATTTAGGCTTTCCGCACGGGAAGGCGCGGCTTCTTCTTACGCTGCGTAAAAGTAAAAAACAAGGTGATGATGTCATGTTGACTATCAGTGAAGGGCAAATGGATTGCCTGTTTCAGGGATGCGAAATGTCCGCCAGATTTGATGATGAACCTGTCCAGACCGTCAGGATGGCAGGAAGCTCTGACTTTTTGAGTGGGACAATATTCATCGCCCGCCCGCGAGCGGCTAGGGAGTTCGCGGCCAAGCTCAAAAAGCATCAACGCCTGATTGTTGAAGTGCCGCTTTCAAATCGGCTGCCAGAGCAGTTCAGTTTTGATATTTCTGGGCTGGAGTGGGAGCACTTCTGATGCTGCCGCCAGTTACGTAGGCAGCAGCTTGCGCCGTAAGCAGCACGGGTGCAAGTGTCGTCAGGCGCTGTCCCAGTGGTCAGGGCGCGAGAAAAGGTTACGCAGCCCTGGGTTGTCTATTGGGGGCTGATTAAGCTGCGCCAATATCTCGTCGTATTTTTCTTCGGAGACAAGAAAGAGGCGCTGGTCAAGCAAGGCGCTGTCAAGGATGAAGTCTGTCAGTGATTTCCGTGTGGCGCTTCGGCGGCGGGGGGCGGTGGTGGGCATGGCGTTCTCCTGTGCTGGTGCTACTAGGGTAGCGCGCAATGAAAAGGGTGGCAATCAAGCTGATACATGGTGCAAATATCATACCGTCGCCGGCTTGTTATGCCGGCGACGAGTGTATACCCACTGCTTTCCCCCTCACCCCCGCCCCTCTCCCCTTGGCCACGCTGCGCGCGGCGGGGGCGAAGTGGTGTCTTTTTGTGCGCCTTGGCGCTTGCAGCAGCTTGCGCCGCAAGCAGCACGGTGAGGAAGTTGCGCTGCTGGCTTTTCAGCGGCTGTTGCCTTGTTCGATGATGTCCAGCATGGCGCGCGGGCTGACGATGAAATCCTCCTGCGGGAAATGTCGTAGGTTGCCCGTGACGAGATAGGTGGTGTTGCCAGCCGCGCGGGAGGTGAGGGCGGTGGCGTAGAACACGATGTCGTCGGCGTCGGGCGTGTGCGCTTGTATGGCGCTTGCGTTACCGGCGCTTACGGTCAGCGATACGCTGCGTAATGCGTCCAACAGGTCACTGATAACCCGCGCCGGAAGTTTGAATTTTGGGCGGTGCAAAACTTCGCTGTATTCTGCAAAAATCAGCTCATTGGTGACGGGAATGATTGCTCCGCCGAGGGCATACGCAACGAGGCGTGCGGGAACGGAGTTTGGTTTCAACCGCGCGGACACCAGTACGTTGGTGTCTAGGGCAGCGTATATTTTTCTTGCCATCATTGTGCCGTTGCGAGTTCCCGCTCCCTGCGCTCGCGGCGTGCGGCAGCAATTTCTGCGTTGATTTCATCAAGTGTCATGTCTGCAATGCCGGCTTCTTGCGCGCTTTTGCCCATTTCACGCAACGCCAGCAGACCTTTGCGTGCGACAGGGTCAAGCGGCTTTTGCAGCATTGCGTCAATGAGCGGAGCATCGTTTGGCGCTTCAACTGGCGCCTGCTGCTGTTCGGCAGCATCTTTTTTGAGCAGGGAGAGCATCAACGCGGTCAGGCTCATGCCACGTTTTTGCGCAGACGCTGTGTAGGCGGCGGCCAAGGCGTCGTCTATGGAGAGGGTGATGGTCGTCATGGTGGCGCTCCTGTGTGGTTGCCGTGATTTTCCACAGTTTGCGCGGGTGATGCTAGTGCAGCGCAGGCATTTTCTTTGCCAGCCGCAGGACGATGAGGAAGGCGGTGCAGACGGCGGCCTGCATGAGGGTGTAGCAGGCGGTCCAGCCGAAGTGGGTGTAGATGAGGCCGGGGAGCCATGAACTCATGACGCCGCCGAAGTAAAAGCAGGAGAGGTAGAGGCCGTTGACCAGCGCGCGGTCGGCGTGGCCGCCGTGTGTGGCGAGCTGGTTGACGAGGCCGGGGCACATGGCGTGCACGAGGAATTGCCCGAAGGCCATGCCCCAGATGCCAGCGAAGATGACCCAGAGCGAGGGCGCGGCCATGCTGACGGCAGAAAGCATGTAGACGAGCGCGCCGAAGATGAGGGTGCGGGCGTTGCTTGTGCAGAGCCGCTTGATGGGGTTGATGAGCAGGGAGGCGGCGATGCCGATGGAATAACCGGTGTACATCATGCCGGCGAGGGAGTCGGAGTTGCCGTAGCCGAGTTCGGCCATGCGCAGCGGGAGCATGTTGCCCACGGCGGTGAAGGCAAAAAGCGAGCAGGAATCAATGAGCAGCAGTTTGCCGACGCCGGGCGCACGCGCGATGGCGAGATAGTCGCGCATTTTTGGGCGGTGCGCGGCGCTTTCCGGCATTTTGATTTCCGGTAAATGCCAGATAAATGGCAGGGCGGCGAAAAATGGCAGGCAAAAGACCACCAGTGTTTCTTTCCAGCCAATAATGTCGGCGCTGATGCCGCCGCCGATGCGCCCGGAAAGCGAGCCGACGAGGTTGACGGCGACATATCCAGCGAGTGCCCGGTTCAAATCAAAATGGCGAAAAAGCGAGGATATGGCCGTCATCACCGCTGTGAGGACGATGGGCACCAGGAGCGCCTGCAGTGCGCGCACGGCCATGAGTGCGCCGAAACTGTCTGTGAGCCATATGCCAGCGCCGCTTGCGCCCAGTATGACGCTGGATATGAGCACGGCACGCCGTATGCCCACGCGCGAGAGCAGCAGCCCGACAAAGAGCGGCGAGAGCGTGAGCGAGAGCATGAACACGCCCACGAGCCAGCCGATGCTGGTGCGGCTCACGCCCAGCACGCGGCTGATGGTGTTGTACATGGGCTGCGGGGCGTATTCCATGCCGAAGCAGCAGGCGGTGACTATCATCAGCCCAAGGTAGGCGCGCAGCGCGGCGCGCTGGTGCAGGTGGGGGTGCTGGGAGGTGGTGGGCATGGGGCGAGGGTAGCACGGCAGGCGGCGTGGTGCAGCTACAATGGCGGCAGTTTTTTATGGACGCAGGAGTTTTTGATGCTGCATTTTGCATGTGATTATATGGAGGGCGCGCACCCGGATATTCTCCGGAGGCTGGCGGAGGTGAATATGCAGCCGTCTGCGGGTTATGGCGCGGATGAGTTTTGCGAGGCGGCGCGTGAAAAGATTCGCGTGGCGTGCGCCTGCCCGCAGGCAGCGGTGCATTTTCTGGTGGGTGGCACGCAGGCGAATGCAGTGGTGATTGCAGCGCTGCTGCGTCCGTATCAGGGCGTGCTGTCGGCGGCGAGTGGACATATTGCGGTGCATGAGGCGGGGGCGATTGAGCTTGGCGGGCACAAGGTGCTGGCGCTGCCGCACGAATTTGGCAAGCTGCGGGCAGAAACGGTGGAGGCGGCGCTGCGCGCGTGGGCGGATGATGCGAACCGCGCGCATATGGTGATGCCGGGAATGCTGTATATCTCGCAGCCCACGGAATATGGAACGCTGTATTCACTGGCGGAGCTGGAGGCGCTTTCGCGCCTGTGCCGCGCGCATGATATTCCGCTGTATGTGGACGGGGCGCGGCTGGCGTATGCGCTGGCGAGCAGCGAAAATGACGCAACGCTGGCGGATTTGGCGCGGCTGGCAGATGTGTTTTATATCGGCGGCACGAAGTGCGGGGCGCTTTTGGGTGAAGCGGTGGTGATTCCCGATGACAACCGGATGCCGCATTTTTTCACGGTGATGAAGCAGCACGGCGCGCTGCTGGCCAAGGGGCGGGTGCTTGGCATACAGTTTGAGGCGCTGTTTTCAGATAATCTTTATCAGCGTATTGGCACGCCGGCGATTGAATATGCGGCGCAGATTCGCGCGGCGCTGGCTGGCGGCGGTTTCAAGCTCTATTGCGACGCGCCGACGAATCAGGTTTTTCTGATTGTTGACGATGCGGCCATGGCGCGGCTGGCGGAGCAGGTGGAGTTCAGTTTCTGGGAGCGCGTGGATGCCTCGCATTGCGTGATTCGGCTGGCGACGAGTTGGGCAACGCGCGGGGAAGATGTGCAGGCGCTGCTTGCGGTGCTGCGCGGTATTCAGGGTGCGGCGCGGTAAAAGCGGCTTTTCTGGTATTCCAGCGTGGCCTGCACGATGGCGTGCTGCATGGCGTGGCGGTTGGCGGGGGTGGAGACCCAGGCTTCGTCTGTTTCGTCGGGCAGGACGCCGACCTCCAGCAGCACGGCGGGCGTTTCGGCGCGGCGCAGCACGGCGAGATTGTCGTAGCGGTAGATGCCGTGGTGCTCGTCATACAGCGGGCGGCCTGAGCCGTAGAGCAAGTCGGCGTGGTAGAGCGCGGGCGGGCGCCCGAGGGCGCGAATGCGCCGCGCGAGCAGCAGGGCGAAGGTGTAGGAGGCGCCAAGCTGCGGGTTGCGCTCCGAGACGTAGAGCGAATAGCCGCGAAAGCGCGCGTCGCCGTTGGTGCGCTGCGCGGGGCGGCCTTCGTATTCGCTGGGCGTGACGAAGATGTCGCGCGTGGAATCGTGGTGAATGGAGAGGAACAGGTCGGCGCGCAGGCTGTTGGCGAGGTCGGCGCGCTCGGCGAGCGTCATGGCCTGCCCGCGCTCGCGCGTGAGCACGACGCGCCAGCCAGCGGCGCGCAACAGCGGGGCGAGTTCTGCGGCAAAGCGGTCGTTGTAATCCACTTCATAAATGCCGCGCGCGCCCAGCGCCCCGGGGTTCTCGGGCGTGTGGCCGGGGTCGAGCACGATGAGCGGCGGCGGCGTTTCGGCAGCCGCTGGCAGTGCGAGCGCGGCAAGCGCGGCGAGCATCCGGCGGCGTGTGGTGGAGTGGGACATAAGTGTGAGGGTATCACAATATCACCCGCAATCATTGCCGGTGATGCAGTGTTTGAGACAACAGTATGCACTTGTGGCGCATGAAAAAAGCCGGCGCGCTGGCCGGCTTTGTGGTGCGTTGCGAGTTTATTTGCTTTCGCGCGGGGGAGGACCGCCGGGCGTGCCGTGGCGCGGGCCGCGTTTGCCGGGGTGTTTGCCGCGCCCGAAGGGCGGACGGCGCGCGTGGAAGTCGTCAAAAATCTTCTGCTGCTCGGGGGTGAGTTGCGCGTAGAAGGTGCGGATGGCGTCGTGGCGCTGGCGCATGGCGGCGTGGTGCTTGTCGGCCAGCTCCTGCATGCGGTCGAGGCGCTGCGGCGTGGTGAGCTTGGACCAGTCCACGCGCTCTTGTGGCGCGGGCGGTGCGGGCGGGTGCATGGCGTCGGTGAACTGTTTCCATGCGGCTTCCTGTGCTTCGGTGAGCTTGAGTTGCTCCTTGAGCTTGCCGCCTTGGAAGCGCCTAGCTCGGCCCGGGCCAGAGGCGCCGCTTGCGGGTGGCGCCGGAGGCGCTTCTTGCGCGATGGCTGCGCCGCCAAGCGCCGCGAGGCCAAGCGCCAGCATGTGCCGGCGTGTGTGCGGTGTGGTGGGTTTCATGGCTCAAAGTCCTTTCATGATGGAACGGGCGCTTTGAGCGCAGCCGCGCGGCGAAAGTTCGCAAACGCTTTGCAGCGATATGCAACAAGGCGTTGAGTTGATGGGTATCGTGTTGTCGCCGGCTTGTTGAGCCGGCAACGGTGCATATTTTTCATGGGTATTATTGATGTTCAACGATACCATATGAATATATGTGTGCTTGCCGGCTTATGTCGCCGGCGATGCTGTGATACCCATCTATTTCTGAAATTTTCCCCTCGCTCCCGCCGCTGCGTCAGCAGCGGGCAGGGGGAGAGGGGCGGGGGTGAGGAGGTGCGCGCTGCGTCAGCAGCGCGTGCAGCGTTTGCCTCAGCGCCAGGCATTCACGCCGCCATGCTGTTGCATGGCGGCGCACCCTCACCCTGCACCCTCTCCCTCTGCCGAGTTGCTTCGCAGCACGCGAGGGAGAGGGGAAGAATTTCGTGTGCCGCGCCCAGTTCCATAGCTCACGCGGACAGCGCCTCAATCTGCCACTTCGTAGCCTTCTTCGCGTATGGCGGCGGCGATGGCGTCGCGTGGCTGGCTGCTTTCCACTTGCACGGAGTTGGCCGCGCGGTCGATGGTGACGGCGGCGGCGGGGTCAAGCTGCTTGATGGCGCGGGTGACGGCGGCTTCGCAGTGGCCGCATTTCATGCCGGTGACGGTGAATTGCTGGGTCATGGGGTGTTCTCCTCCGGTTTCAAAAAAGGTTCAAGGCAGTTCGTGCTGCCAGGCGTCTTGCGGCGCCTCGCGGCGGCGGATGAGGCGCGTGCTGCTGCCGTCCACCAGCACTTCGGCGGGCAGCGGGCGGCTGTTGTAGCGGCTGGCCATGCTCATGCAGTAGGCACCGGCGGAGAGCACGGCGAGCACGTCGCCCGGCTGCACGGCCAGCGGGCGGTTCTTGCCTATCCAGTCGCCGCTTTCGCACACGGGGCCGACCACGTCCCACACGCGCGCGGGGGTGCCGGGGAGCATTTCCGTGAGCGGCACGATGCGGTGCCACGCCTGATAAAGCGCGGGGCGCGGCAGGTCGTTCATGGCGGCGTCCACGATGCAGAAGTTGCGCGTTTCGCCTTCTTTCAGGCGCAGCACGCTGGTCAGGCACACGCCAGCATTGCCGACGATGGAACGCCCCGGCTCCACAATGATGCGGCGTTGCCCGTGCCCGCGCGCATCCAGCCGCGCGAGCAACTCGCCCCAGAGCGCGGCGGGCGCAGGCGGTTGCTCGCCCGCGTAGTCAATGCCAAGGCCGCCGCCGAAGTCAATGTGCGCGAGCGGTGTGCCGTCGGCTTCGATGGCTTCCACGAGGTCAAGCAGGCGCTCGAGCGCCTCCAGATAGGGCGCGCTTTCCGTGATTTGCGAGCCGATGTGACAGTCAATGCCCTTGACGCGCAGCCAGGGCAGCGTGGCGGCGTGCTGGTAGGCGGCGCGCGCCTCGGCGTGCGAAATGCCGAATTTGTTGCCCTTCAAGCCGGTGCTGATGTAGGGGTGCGTGCGCGCGTCCACGTCAGGGTTCACGCGCACGCTGATGGGCGCGGTGCAGCCCATCTCGCCCGCGATGGCCGACAGTTCATCCATCTCGGCGAGGCTTTCCACGTTGAAGCAGCCGATGCCCGCTTCCAGCGCGCGGCGCATTTCGGCGCGCGTCTTGCCCACGCCGGAAAAGACGATGCGCTCCGGCGCCGCGCCAGCAGCCAGCGCGCGCTCCAGCTCGCCGCCAGAGACGATGTCAAAGCCGCAGCCCGCCTGCGCCATCAGGCGCAGCAGCGCGAGCGAGGAATTGGCCTTGATGGCGTAGCACACCAGCGCGTCGCGCCCGGCAAGCGCCTCCTGCCAGCCGCGCGCCGCATCCAGAATCGCCGCCTGCGAATACACAAAAAGCGGCGTGCCGTGCTCGCGCGCGAGGCTTGCCAGCGGCACATCATCAACATGAAGCTGGCCGCCGCGCCACGCCAGATGCGAGCCAGCAGGCAGCAGCGCGGCGTTGGGAGCGGGGGAGGGGGCGTCTTCGTGGTGGGCAGTCATGGCAGGACGGGGATAGAAGTGTTGTCGTCGTCAAAATCGTCGTCAGGGAGGATGGCAGGGCGCGGCGCCGAGGCCGCATCTGCGGCAGGTTCCGCGCCCGTCGCGCGCCAGCCAAAAATCGCCTCCGGCAGCGTCGCGCGCTCCACCCCTTCGGGCAGGTTTGGCAGGTACAGCGCGCCCGTTTGCCCGCAGCCGCTCAAGGCGGCGGCAAGCACGGCGGCGGCGCTGGCTAGAATCAATCGGGGCTGCGGTGTGGCAATCATGGCGCGGCGCATTGTAATGAGTGCCGAGTAAGCACGCGCGGATACTTTTCAAATGACTGACGCCGAATATCAGAACCTGGCCGAAGCACTGCTGCGGCACATAGAAATGCAGTGCGACGAAATAAACGAGGACGGCAATGTGGATATTGACAGCACACGCGCCGGCGGCGTCCTCACGCTGGCATTTGAAGGCGGCGCGCAAATCGTCATCAACCTGCAAAAACCACTGCACGAAATCTGGCTCGCCTCGCGCGCCGGCGGCTGGCACTACCGCTGGACAGACGGCGCGTGGTGCGACACGCGCAGCGGTGAACACTTCCACACGCGCCTGTCGCAAGAAGCCAGCGCCTGCGCCGGCCAGCCCGTGGCGTTCACAGCGGCATAGAACCGGCATACTGCATCAATATAGCTATTGTCGCCGGCATAAGTTGCCGGCGGAAAATATATACCCTTCCAACTACTGCCCTACCAGCAGCAGCGCGCATGGTGGGCTTGCCTTTTGTCTGTGTGTGAAGTATCGTCAGACATCACAAGGTACTACCAAGGAGCAAGTGATGAGGACGGTGACACTCAAGCTGGATGAAAGCACCCATGCGCGTATCCGCAGCCTGGCGGCGGTGCGGCGGCGCACGCCGCACTGGATGATGAAAGAGGCCATTGCCACCTACCTTGAATATGAGGAGGAGGACGAAGCCTTCAAACAGCGGGCGCTGGAGGCATGGCAGCAATATCAGGAAGACGGCTTGCACCTGACGCACGAGGAAATGGGCGCGTGGCTGGCGCAATTGAAGCAGGCGGGTGAGGACGCGCCGGAACCGGCATTCCATCAATGAGAAACATTATCTGGCTTCCTGCGACATCGCGCGATTTCAGAAGATTCTGGCGTTTCCTCGCCCCCAAAAACCTGAAAGCAGCGGCAGATGCCATTGATGCGATATACAAGGGTGTGGAAATCCTGCGTCTGGAGCCGGGCGTCGGGAGGCAGATTGAGGGTTTGCCGAAAGGCTACAAAAAGTGGCCTATTTCGTATGGCGCCTATGGATATGTTGCCCTTTATCATTTTGACGCGGAAAGTGTCACTATCCTTTCGCTGAAACAAGGCAAAGAGCGCGACTTTCCGCGCATGAAATCAATCGCGCGGCAGGCAAACAAAAAGGCTTGAGTCAGTGCGCGCTGTTTCCCGCCAGCAGCAGCGCGGCGCCCATGAGCATGAGCACGCCGCCGCAGAGCCGGTTGAGAGCGCGGCGCGCTGATGCCTGCTGCAGCCAGCGCGCGAGCCGCGCGGCGATGGCGGCGTAGCCAGCCATGACGGCGCCGTCAATGATGATGGTGGTGGCAATCAATATGGCCAGTTGCGGCGCGAGGGGGCGCGTGGCCTGCAGAAACTGCGGCAGCATGGCCGCCATGAAAACGATGCCTTTGGGATTGCTGATGTTGCAGAGAAAACCGGCCAGCCAGCGCCCGCGTGCGTTTAGTTCGGGCGCAGCATTTTCTGGCGTGTTTTGCAGTGCATTTTCTTTTGCATAGGCGCCATGCACGGGCGCGTGCCATTGCCTGAAGCCGAGCCACATCAGATACAGCGCGCCCACGAGCTTGACGGCAAAAAATGCGGCGGGCGAGGCGGCAAGCAGCGCACCCGCGCCGCCGCCAGCGGCGAGCATCATCACGATGACGGCGCTTTCCATGCCGCAGACAGTGGGCAGCGCGCGGCGCGCGCCGTGGTTCAGCCCGTGCGCCATCGCCAGCACCGCCGAGGGGCCGGGCGCGAGCGAGAGCAGACTGAGCGCCAGCAGGTACGCCAGCCAAAGGTGCAGGCTCATGGCTGCCAGTCGTCGTCTGCGCTGCTGCCGATGGCGCGGCGCGCGACTTCAAAGGAGAAACCGCGCGCGGCCAGAAAGCGCATTTGGCGCGCGCGCTCCTGCGCGTCGCCGGGCGGGATGCCGAACTTGCGCTGCCACACGGCGCGGGCGCGCTCCAGCTCGGTTGCGCGCAGGGTGTCCGCCGCCTGCTCGATAAGTGGCTCCGGCGTGCCCTGTTCGCGCAGTTCGCGCAGCACGCGTGCGCTTCCGAAGCGCGCGGCGCGGCGGTGCAGCAGGCTTTCGGCGGCGCGCGCTTCGTTGATGAGGCCGGCTTGCTCGAGCGCATCCAGCGCGCGCGTGATGTCCGCCTCGCTTTCGTCCTCGCCCAGTTTGCGCGCCAGCTTGCTGTGCAGCTCGGCGCGCGTGTGCTCGCGCAGCGCCAGCAGGCGCAGCGCGCGCGCCTTGAGCGAGGGGGGCGGCATGGGCGTCAGGCGTCTTTGCCGTCTTCGGGCGCGGCGTCAGCTTCGGGCAGCAGGGCGACGCCGAGGGCGGCGCGCACCTTGTTTTCAATTTCGCGCGCAAGCTGCGGGTTTTCGCGCAGGAATTCGCGCGCGTTGTCGCGTCCCTGCCCGATTTTTTCGCCATTGTAGGAATACCAGGCGCCAGATTTTTCTATGATTTTTGCCGTGACGCCCATGTCAATGATTTCACCTTCGCGGCTGATGCCCTGGCCGTAGAGGATGTCAAACTCTGCGCTCTTGAAGGGCGGGCTGACTTTGTTTTTCACCACTTTCACGCGCGTTTCGTTGCCAATTGGCTCTTCGCCTTTTTTGATGGTGCCGATGCGGCGGATATCCATGCGCACGCTGGCATAGAACTTCAAGGCATTGCCGCCGGTGGTGGTTTCCGGGCTGCCAAACATGACGCCGATTTTCATGCGAATCTGGTTGATGAAAATAACGGTGCAGTTGGTTTTCTTGATGCTGGCGGTGAGTTTGCGCAGCGCCTGGCTCATCAGCCGCGCCTGCAGGCCGGGGAGCTGGTCGCCCATGTCGCCTTCAATTTCGGCTTTGGGCACGAGGGCGGCGACAGAATCCACGACGACCATGTCCACGGCGCCGGAGCGCACGAGGGAATCCACGATTTCCAGCGCCTGCTCGCCCGTGTCGGGCTGGCTGATGAGCAGGTCTTTGAGTTTGACGCCGAGTTTTTCGGCATAGGTGGTGTCGAGCGCGTGCTCGGCATCAATGAAGGCGCAGGTGCCGCCGAGTTTCTGCATTTCGGCAATCACCTGCAGCGTGAGTGTGGTTTTGCCGCTGGACTCTGGCCCGAAAATCTCAATCACGCGCCCGCGCGGCAGGCCGCCGACACCAAGCGCAATATCAAGGCCAAGCGAGCCGGTGGAAACGGTTTGTATATCTTCCACCTTTTCGCCTTCACCAAGGCGCATGATGGTGCCTTTGCCGAATTGCTGCTCAATCTGCTTGAGCGCGGCTTGCAAGGCTTTGGCTTTTTCTTCGGCGTCTTCAATGCGGGTGACGGGGGAAGGTGCAGAGTTTCTGGTGGCCATGTGTGCTCCGGTAAAAAATCAGGAAATGCGTTCAATATCGGCGCCGAGGGCGCGCAGTTTTTCTTCCATGCGGTCGTAGCCCCGGTCAAGGTGGTAAATGCGTTCAACGCGGGTTTCGCCGTCGGCCACAAGCGCGGCAATCACCAGACTGGCGGAGGCGCGCAGGTCGGTGGCCATGACGGTGGCGCCCGAAAGCTGCGGCACACCGTCAATCATGGCAGTGCGTGCGTCCACGCTGATGTGCGCGCCCATGCGCGCGAGTTCGCCAACGTGCATGAAGCGGTTTTCAAAAATGGTTTCCGTCACAGTGCTGGCGCCCGCCGCCACGCAGTTGAGCGCCATGAACTGCGCCTGCATGTCAGTGGGGAAACCCGGATATTCGCTGGTGCGGAAGCTCTGCGCGCGCAGCGCCATGCCGCCCAGACTGGTGATGGTGATGGTGTCGCCTTCCACGAGCAGGTCGGCGCCGGCGGCGCGCAGCTTTTCCAGCACGGCTTCCAGATGTTCGGGGCGTGCCTGCCGCACCTGCACCTGTCCGCCAGCAGCGGCGGCGGCGCAGAGGAAGGTGCCGGCCTCAATGCGGTCGGCCACGACGGTGTGCTCGCAGCCGTGCAGGGCGTCCACACCCTGCACGCGAATGCAGCGGCTGCCGTGCCCTTCAATGCGCGCGCCCATGCGGATGAGCATTTCGGCGAGGTCAACGACTTCCGGCTCCTGCGCGGCGTTGTCCAGCACGGTTTCGCCTTCGGCCAGGCACGCGGCCATGAGCAGGTTCTCGGTGCCGGTGACGGTGACCATATCGGTGCTGATGTGTGCGCCGCGCAGCCGCTCCAGCCCCGGGGCGAGCTGCGCCTGAATGTAGCCGTGCGCCACTTCAATGTGCGCGCCCATCGCCTGCAGCCCTTTGATGTGCTGGTCCACGGGGCGCGAGCCGATGGCGCAGCCGCCCGGCAGCGAAACGCGCGCGCGCCCAAGCCGCGCCAAGAGAGGCCCGAGCACAAGAATGGAAGCGCGCATGGTTTTGACCATCTCATAGGGCGCTTCGTGCCCAAGCTGGCCGGCGGCTTCAAAACGCATGCCGCCGCGCTCGCCGAAGGTGGCGGTCTGCACGCCCATGTGCTCGAGCAGGCGGCGCATGGTGCGCACGTCATTGAGGCGCGGCACGCGGCGCAGCTGCACCGGCTCCGCCGTGAGCAGCGCGGCGCACATTTCGGGCAGCGCGGCGTTCTTGGCGCCGGAGATGTCAACCTGGCCCTTGAGTGGATGGCCGCCACGAATCAGCAGTTTGTCCATGTGAATACGGCAGTGCGGTCGCCCGTGTTTTATGAGTTGGCGAGTTTTTCATATTCCGCCGGCGTGCATGTCTGCATGGACAGCGCGTGCAGCGCCTCGCTGCGAAGCTGCTCGTCCAGAGCCGCATAAACGAGCCGGTGGCGCGCCAGCGGGCGCTGCCCTTCAAAGGCGGCGGAGACGATGGTGGCGAACCAGTGCTGGCCGTCGCCCCTCACCTCCAGGTGCTCGCACGGGAGTGCGGCGGCGATGGCGTGTTTGATGCTTTCAGCGTTCATGGCGGGGAATGTGAAAGGCGCGAGGATACGACGGCGGCGGCATGGGGTGAGTGCAATCGCATACCCATAAATAATTCATTGCATCGCCGGCAACTTATGCCGGCGATGAAGTAATACTCGCGTGTATGGTGAGGGTGCGCCGTGCTGTGTCAGACGCTGTCATCGCCAGCGGTCGCGGCAGCAGGCGCGTCTTCTTCTGGCTGTGGCGCGGCGGCGTCAGGAAGCAGTTGCGAGACGCCATACAGCGCCGCCAGCGAGCGCAAATGTGCGGGCAGCGCCATGACGGCAAAGCCGCGCTGCTGGCGCTCGGCCTCGCGGCGGCAGGCGAGCAGCACGGCAAGGGCGGAGGAGTCAAAGCGCGCAAGCGCCGTGGCGTCCACCAGCAGGGTGCGCCCCTGCTCGGCGCGCGCAGCTTCCAGCAGCACGTTCAGGCAGGCGGTCGCCTGCACATGCGTGATGGCTTCGGGCAGCACGAGCATGGGGCGGCGCGCGTCGCTCACTGGGCAGCGGCGTTGCTGCGGTTGCGCTCGACAAGGGACTGGATGAGCGCGTCGATGCCGCCCTTGTCAATCTGCTGCTTGAACTGCGTCTTGTAGTTACCAACCAGCCACACGCCGAGCACGTTCATGTCGTAGATGCGCCAGGCGCCGTCGTCGGCGCGCTCGAGCCGGTAGTCAAGCTGAATCGGCTCGCCCTTGCCACGGATGAGGGTGCGCACCAGCACTTCCTTGTCGGCGGCGTTGCCACGGAAGGGAAGCATGTCGATGCGCTTGTCGCCCACCTGCTTGAGTGCGCCGGCGTAGGTGCGCACGAGCAGCGTCTTGAACTCCTGCTGCAGCTGCTGGCGCTGGTCGGCGCTGGCCTTGCGCCACGCGGGGCCGGTGGCCGACGCCGTCATGCGCGTGAAGTTGACGTGCGGCATGATGCGGCTGTCCACAAGCTGCATCAGGCGCGGCAAGTCGCCGCCCTGCAGCCCGGCGTCACCCTTGATGGTGTCCAGCAGTTCTGTGGACAGGCGCTGCACCATGCCGTCAGGCGTTTCATCGGCGGCCAATGACCACGCAGGGGCAAGCAGCGCAGCAGCGCCCAGTGCGAGCACAAAGCGGCGGGTGGCAGAGTGAAGTGTTTTCATTGTTGAGGCTCCTCGGATTCGTCCAGGTCGTAACGCTCCTCATCTTGGGGCGGATTACCGTCGTAAATGTCGTTGCGGCGCTTTTGCAGATAGGCGTCGCGGGTGAAGCTGTAGTCGTCCAGCGCGGCGCCCTGCAGCAGGTCGGTGGCGTCCAGCACGCTGGCGCGTGTGTGGATGACGCGCGTGACGCCCAGCGTGTTGCGCAGGCGCGTGCCCTTGAAATACTTCAGCGGGTGGCCGTAGTAGTCCGCAGGCAGGGCGACGGTGTCGCGCAGCGTGGAAGGGCCAAGGAAGGGCAGCACGAAGTAGGGGCCGCTGCCCACGCCCCACACGCCCAGCGTTTGCCCGAAGTCTTCTTTCCGGCGCTCCAGCTGCAGGTCGGTGGCGGGGTCAAGCACGCCGCCCAGCCCGATGGTGGTGTTGATGGCCACACGCCAGAACGAGGTGAGCGCGCCTTCGGCCTTGCCCTGCAGCGTGTTGTTCACAAACGACCACACGTCGCCCAGGTTGCCGAAGAAGTTGCCGATGCCCGTGCGCACGAGCTGCGGCACGGCCGTTTTGTAGGCGGTGGCCACAGGTTTGAGCACAGCGCGGTCCACGCTGTCGTTGAAGCTGTGCATGGCGCGGTTGTAGCGCTCCCAGGGGTCGCGCGCATCGCGCGGCTGGTCGTCAGGCAGGCTGGCGCAGCCGCTTGCCAGCAGCGCCAGCGCGCAGGCGGCAGCCAGCCGTCGTCGGCGCTGCGCTGCATTGGTTGGGGTGTTTTTGAAAGGCATGGGGTGTGTTGATTGTTGGGGGGTTATTTTTTATCAGCACCGCCGCCAGCGGCGCTGTTATAGAGAAACTGGCCAATGAGATTTTCCAGCACCACGGCGGACTGTGTGTCATTCAACTGGCTGCCTTCGGCGAGATTCTCGTCGCTGGCGCCCGGTTCAATGCCAATATATTGCTCGCCCAGCAGCCCGCTGGTGAGGATTTTCAGCGAACTGTCTTTGGGGAATTTAAAGCGCGCGTCCATGTCCAGCGCAATTGACGCCTGGTAGCGGTCATCGTCAAAGCTCACCGACGCCACGCGCCCCACGACCACACCGGCGCTTTTCACGGCGGCCTTGGGTTTCAGCCCGCCGATATTGTCAAAACGCGCCGTAATGCGGTACGTAGGCTGCCAGCTGAGTGAAAGCAGATTCGCCGACTGCAGCGCCAGAAATACCAGCGCCGCCAGCGCCGCCATGACAAACAGCCCAACCCAGATGTCATTTTTTGAATGTTCCATTTTTTTCGCTTCTCCTCGCTTAGCTGAACATCAGCGCCGTGAGTATGAAATCCAGCCCCAGCACCATGAGCGACGCCATCACCACCGTGCGCGTGGTGGCGCGCGAAACGCCCTCGGCGGTGGGGCGCGCGCGCCAGCCCTGCAGCAGCGCCACAAAGGTCACGCACACGCCAAACACCAGGCTTTTGATGACGCCGTTGCCCAGGTCGGCGAACACGTCCACGCCGCCCTGCATCTGGCTCCAGAATGCGCCCGGGTCCACGCCTATCATGGGCACGCTCACCAGCCAGCCGCCGAGCACGCCCACGGCGTTGAACACGGCCGTGAGCAGCGGCAGCGCAATCACCCCGCCCCAAAAGCGCGGCGCAATGATGCGGCGCATGGGGTCAATCGCCATCATTTCCATCGCGGCGAGCTGCTCGCCCGCCTTCATCAGCCCGATTTCGGCGGTCAGCGACGTGCCCGCGCGCCCGGCAAACAGCAGCGCCGCCACCACAGGCCCCAGCTCGCGCAGCAGCGACAGCGCCACCATCATGCCCACCGCCTCTTCCGAGCCGTAACGCTGCAATATGTTGAAGCCCTGCAGCGCCAGCACAAAGCCCACAAACAGCCCCGACACCGCAATGATGAGCAGCGAATAGTTGCCCAGAAAATGAATCTGGTCGCGCACCAGCGAAAAGCGCCGCATCGTGGCAGGCAGCAGCGCCAGCAGGCGCCAGAAAAAGCGCGCGCCGTAGCCCACATCGGTCAGCGTCTCGCGCACCGCGCGCCCAAGTTCGCGTGGATTGAGCAGGCTCATGCCGCGCCCTCCGTGCCAAAGTCCTGCTCCACCGTGGGGCCGGGGTAGTGGAACTGCACCGGGCCGTCCGCCTCCACGCCGATGAACTGGCGCACCAGCGGGTGCTCGCTGGCGGCAACCTCGGCGGGCGTGCCGTCAGCGATGATGCCGCCATCGGCAAGAATGGCGATGCGGTCGGCAATCTCAAAGGTTTCCGCCACATCGTGCGACACGATGATGCTCGTAATCCCCAGCGCATCATTCAACTGGCGAATCAGGCGCGCCGCCGTGTGCAGCGAAATCGGGTCCAGCCCCGCGAACGGCTCGTCATACATCACCAGCTCCGGGTCCAGCGCAATCGCGCGCGCCAGCGCCACGCGCCGCGCCATCCCGCCCGACACCTCGCCCGGCATCAGGCGCCGCGCCCCGCGCAGGCCGACCGCGCCCAGCTTCATCAGCACAATGTCGCGAATCAGCTCCTCTGGCAAGCTGGTGTGCTCGCGCAGCGGAAACGCCACATTCTCAAACACCGACAAATCCGTGAACAGCGCCCCGAACTGGAACAACATCCCCATGCGCCGGCGCATCGTGTAGAGCTGCGAGGCATTCATCTGCCCCACATCCTGCCCGAAAACAAGCACCTGCCCCGCCTGCGCGCGCGCCTGCCCGCCGATGAGCCGCAGCAGCGTCGTCTTGCCGCCGCCAGAAGCGCCCATCAGCGCCGTCACACTGCCGCGCGGCACCGCGAGCGACAACTCATTAAAGATAGGGCGCGCGCCATAGCCAAAGCGCACACCGCGCAACTCAACGAGCGGCGCGGCGTCTTGTGGGGCGTCAAAAGGCTGGGGCATGGCGGGGAAAAAAAGAAAGAGCCAGTGGCGCCGGAAGGGAAAGGCGGCTGGCTGCGGCAGAAGTGCGAGGCATTCTAACGGGCGCCCCTGCGCCCACATTTTTCCCCGCATTTAAGCATCATTTATGACAGTATTGCATCAACGTCGGCTAGAAAAGCCGGCAAACACATCTACCTACCGTTGGTATACGAATGCAAGGCCGCCTGCAACGGCGGAAAAAACTTGTATCCCGTGCCCCACAAACAAACACCCACTTGTCCGTTGCACATGTAAAAAGGCGCCCGCGAGGGGGCGCCATTGCAAGGTGTATTGACTGGTCGCCGGCTTATGAAGCCGGCAACCCTAGCAATTATTGACGGGTATCAGTCTTTTTTGCCCTGTTTTTCAC
>JAFRYL010000114.1 GCA_017437605.1 Ottowia sp.
GGCTGGCGGGTGCGGGCGGCGGGGCGTCGTCGTAGCGTTCGCGCCGGTAGCCGTCGTCGCTGCGCGGCGCTGCGCCGTCGCCGCTGCCGGGTCTGCCGCCGAGCATCTGCATGACGTCGGCGCGGATTTCGGTGGCGTAGCGTTTCTGGCCGCTTTGTTTGTCGTCCCAGGAGCGGGTGCGCAGCTTGCCTTCCACATAGATGGAGGAGCCTTTGCGCAGGTAACGCTCGGCAACGTCGGCGAGGCGGTCGCCGAAGATGACGGTGTGCCATTCGGTGAGTTCGCGTTTTTCGCCGCTTTGCCGGTCGGTCCAGTATTCGGTGGTGGCGAGGCGCACGGTGCAGATGCGTCCGCCGCTGGGGAAGGTGCGTACTTCGGGGTCGCGCCCGAGGTTGCCGATGAGGATGACTTTGTTGACGGAGGCCATGTGTGGGTGGGGGTGCAGAGTGAAACAGGTGCGCCCGGGGAGGGGGCAGGGCGGGGATTGTGCCAGCGCCGCTTTGCCACGCCGGGGCGCGGCTTGTCTAGGATTACAGGTTTGTTCGCGGTGGGCGGGGCGCTGTTTTTCTGCATGAAAAGCGCTGTCTGCCGAGGTGTTTTGCTGTTTTCCTGCTTCCGTTTTTTTGTGTATGTCTGAACTGCATTCCTTCATGTTTGAGGGCGCGCCGGTGCGTGGCCGCCTGGTGCGGCTGACGGACGCCTGGCAGCAGGTGCTGCAGCGCCGCGCGGCCAATTCGCGCACGGGCGCGTGGCCGCCGCCGGTGGCGGAGATGCTGGGGCAGATGCTGGCGGCGGGGACGCTGATGGTGTCGGGGCTGAAGTTTGAGGGCGCGCTGCTGCTGCAGATTGCGGGCGATGGCCCGGTGCGGCTGGCGGTGGCCGAGGTGCAGTCGGATTTGCGCCTGCGCGCCACAGCAACGCTGGCGGGCAGTGTGCCGCCGGGCGCGACGCTGGCGGATATGGTGAATGTGCATGGGCGCGGGCGCTGCGCGGTGACGCTGGACGCGGCCAGCCGCCAGCCGGGGCAGCAGCCGTATCAGGGCGTGGCGGCGCTGCGCGGCGCGGATGGGCAGCCGTTTGCGGACGTGGCGGCAGTGATTGAGCATTACATGCGCCAGTCCGAGCAGCTTGAAACCATGCTGATGCTGGCTGCCGATGAGCAGGTGGCGGCGGGTTTGATGCTGCAGCGTATGCCGGGCAAGCGCGAGGACAGTGATGAGGATTGGCGGCGGCTGGTGACGCTGGCGCGCAGTCTGAAGCGTGAGGAGTTGCTTGGGCTGGACGCGGAGACGCTGCTGCACCGCCTGTTCTGGCAGGAAAAGTTGCTGCGCTTTGCGCCACTTGAAGGCGAGGAAGGGCCGCGCTTTGCCTGCACCTGCAGCCGCGCGCGCGCGGCGCAGATGTTGCGCGGGCTGGGCGAGGAGGAGGTGCGCGCTGTGCTGCACGAGCGCGGGCAGGTGGAGGTTGGCTGCGAGTTCTGCGGGCAGCAGGAGCGTTTTGACGCTGTGGACGTGGAGTGCCTGTTTGCGCCCGCCGCCACCCAGCCACCTGCGCCGGAGACGCTGCAATGAGTGCTGCGCCGGGGCGCGCGGCGTTGCGCTTTGACGCGCTCACGCTCATGCCGCAGATGTTTGCGCCGTTTGTGGAACTGGGCGTGGCGCGGCGTGCGTATGACAGCAGGCAGATGGAGCTGCAGCTCTGGAATCCGCGCGACTTTGCCGAGGGCAACTACCGCCGCGTGGACGAGCGCCCGTTTGGTGGCGGGCCGGGCATGGTGATGTTGGCGGAGCCGCTGGCGCGCTGCGTGGAGGCGGCGCAGGCGGCGCGCGTGGAGGCCGGTTTTTCTGCTGCGGCGCCCGTGGTGCTGTTTGCGCCCGCTGGCGAGCCGCTGAACCACGCCGCCGTGCAGCAGTGGGCGGGTGGCGAAGGGGCGCTGCTGGTGTGCGGGCGCTACGAGGGCGTGGACCAGCGTTTCATTGACACCTATGTGACGCACTGCATCAGCCTGGGGGACTTTGTGCTCTCCGGCGGCGAGATTGCGGCGCTGGCGCTGCTGGACGCGGTGGCGCGCCTGCTGCCGGGCGTGCTGCACACCGAGGGCAGTCACGAGGCGGACAGTTTCAACCCGGCGCTCGACGGCCTGCTGGATTGCCCGCACTACACGCGCCCCGAGGTGTGGCGCGGGCAGCGCGCGCCCGCAGTGCTGCTTGGCGGCGACCACGCGCGCATTGAGCGCTGGCGGCGCGATGAGCGCCTGCGCCTCACAGCGCGCGCGCGCCCTGACCTCATCGCCGCCGCGCGCGCCGCGCAGCTTCTTACGCCGCGCGACGAGCAGGCGCTGGACGAGCCGCCCGATTCCTCCGTATAATCGCCCGCTTTTTTCCGGTCCTCTGGCCGCCGCGGTGTTCGGGCATGGCGCCCGGACGCGGTGCGGGAAGTGGTTTTCCCGCCCGTCTGCCGCCCCTCGTGCAGCGTGTGCATGACCGGATGCAAAGAGGTTCTCATGAACTTGATTGAACAGCTCGAAAAAGAAGAAATCGAGCGCCTTGGCAAGAAGATTCCGGAATTTGCCCCCGGCGACACCGTGGTGGTGAGCGTCAACGTGGTGGAAGGCAACCGCCGCCGCGTGCAGGCGTATGAAGGCGTGGTGATTGCCATGCGCAACCGTGGCCTGAACAGCGGCTTTACGGTGCGCAAAATCTCCAGCGGCGAAGGGGTGGAGCGCACCTTCCAGACCTACAGCCCGCTGATTGCAGGCATCACCGTCAAGCGCCGTGGCGACGTGCGCCGCGCCAAGCTCTACTACCTGCGCGGTCGCACCGGCAAGAGCGCGCGCATCCGCGAAAAGCTGCCGAGCCGCAAACCGGCAGCCGCCGCCAGCGAAGCCAGCGCATAAACGGCTTTCTCCTCCAACCGCCCCGCGCGCCAGTCGCCGGGGCGGTTTTTTTACGCCCCATGACTGCTCTGGACACAGCACCGCGTGGCCGCCTGCCCGCAGGCTTTGACCCGCGCACCATGCCCGTGCTGGGCACGGACGCGGCGCTGCCTGCCGTGCCCGCTGAAATGCTGACAGCGCAGGCGCTGCGCCAGCGTTTTGCTGCGCCCCCTGCATGGGAGCCGGAAGTGCGCGCCGAGCCAAGCCTGCTGCGTGGCAGCTTGCCACCCGCTGCTGCTGCCGTGCTGCTGGCGCTGCTGCCGCGCCCGCAGGGACTCAGCGTGCTGCTGACCGAGCGCACGCAGCAGCTTTCCTCGCACGCGGGGCAAGTGGCGTTTCCCGGTGGGCGCATGGACGCGGGCGACGCCAGCGCCGCCGATGCCGCGCTGCGCGAAGCGCAAGAAGAAGTGGGGCTGGAGCGGCGCTTTGTGGACATCATCGGCCAGTTGCCCGTCTATCTCACGGGCACGCGCTTCGCCGTCACTCCCGTCGTGGCGCTGGTGCGCGAGGGCTTTGCGCTGCGCCACAATCCGCAGGAAGTTGCGAGCGTCTTCGACGTGCCGCTCGCTTTTTTGATGAACCCCGCACACCACCGCCGCCACCGCATCATTTTTGACGGGCAGGCGCGCGAGTGGTTTTCCATGCCGTACGATGACGATGTTGACGGCGTGCGCGTGCAGCGCTTCATCTGGGGCGCCACCGCCGGTATGCTGCGCAATTTCTACCGTTTCCTGTCGGCGCCCATGCGCTGAATGGATTTTGATTATTGCTGGATATACAGAAGTGGTATTGAAACCATTTGGCGGCTCCAGCGGAATCATTTGTTTCTGGCGTGGCGTTTATCATGCGCCCTTTCATCCACACGGAAAGGCTTGAACCATGAGCGGCATTCTGGTTTTTTTGACTACGGGTTTTGAGGAGATTGAGGCGCTGGGCACGGTGGACGTGCTGCGGCGCGCGGGGCTGGCGGTGCAGACGGTGTCGCTGGAAGGCGAGCGGCTGGTGATGGGCGCGCATGGCGTGCCGGTGCAGGCGGATGCGCTGTTTGGCGATGTGGAGTGCGCGGCGGCCAGCCTGCTGGTGGTGCCGGGCGGCACGACGCGCTATGCGGAGCATGAAGGTTTGAAGCAGCAGTTGCTGGCGTTTGCACAAAAGGGCGGGCGTGTGGCGGCGATTTGTGCTTCGCCTGCGGTGCTGGGGCAGATTGGCTTGTTGCAAGGGCGTGCGGCGACGTGCTATCCGGGGTTTGAGGCGGGTTGCACGGGCGCGACGCTGCAGACAGACCGCGCCGTGGTGGTGGACGGCAACATCACCACGGGGCGCGGGCCGGGGTTGGCGCTGGAGTTCGCGCTTGAACTGGTGCGGCAGATGGCGGACGAGGAAAAACGCATGGAAGTTGCCAAGGGGCTGCTGCTGGCGTAAAGCGCCAGTTTCGTGCTAGAATCACGCGCAATTCACGACCACAACGGGCGGGTTTTACAACCGCCCGTTTTTTTTGGGTGTGTGAAGCGGCAGGCCGTGTCCCGAGGGCGCGGCCAGTGTTGTTCCTCTTGGGTGATTGCAAAACGTGGGTGTGCAGCAGACGGTCATGGATGCAGTGCGCGGCTTGGGCTTCGAGCTGGTTGAGCTGGAGCGGCTGGGCGGCGGCTTGCTGCGCGTGACGATTGACTGGCCGTGGCAGCCGGGTGCGCCGGAGCGCGCCGTCACGGTGGATGACTGCGAGCGCGTGTCCAACCAGTTGCAGTACGCGCTGGAAGTGGACGGCGTGGACTATGCGCGGCTGGAAGTGTCCTCGCCCGGCATTGACCGCCCCTTGCGCGATGCGCGCGACTTTGAGCGCTTTGCTGGCGCCGTGGCGGAAGTCACGCTGCGCGAGCCTTTTGAAGGGCGCAAGAAGTTTCGCGGCGCTTTGCAGCAGGGCGATGACGGGCGCTGGATGCTGGTGTGGCGCGATGCGCCGCACGCCAAGCCCGGGCAGCGTGTGAGCGCGCGCCGCCTTGCTGCGGCGCCGGAGCATGCGCTCAGCTTCACCCTGGATGAATTGCACTCGGCGCGGCTGGCGCCGGAACTTGATTTCAAGGGGCGCGCGCAGGACGCGGGCGCCCCGCAGCCGGATGTATCAGAACACGCACAAACCGACGAATAAGGAACCATGAACCGCGAATTGTTGATGCTGGTGGACGCGATTGCGCGCGAGAAAAACGTGGAGCGCGATGTGGTGCTGGGCGCCGTCGAGGCGGCGCTGGCGCAGGCGACGAAAAAGCTCTATCAGGGCGAAGTGGATATTCGCGTCGCCATTGACCGCGACACGGGCGAATATGAAACCTTCCGCCGCTGGCGTGTGGTGCCCGACGAGGCCGGCCTGCAAATGCCCGACCAGGAAATCCTGCTGTTTGAGGCGCGCGAGCAGGCGCCCGATATTGAAATTGATGATTACATTGAAGAGCCGGTGGAATCGCTTCCCATCGGGCGCATTGGCGCAATGGCGGCCAAGCAGGTGATTTTGCAGAAAATCCGCGACGCCGAGCGCGAAATGCTGCTCAACGACTTTATGAGCCGAGGCGACAAGGTATTTTCCGGCATTGTCAAGCGCATGGACAAGGGCGACATCATCGTGGAAAGTGGCCGCGTGGAAGGGCGCCTGCGCCGCAGCGAGATGATTCCCAAGGAAAACTGGCGCAACGGCGACCGCCTGCGCGCCATGATTATGCAGGTGGATTTGACGCTGCGCGGTGCGCCCATTTTGCTCTCGCGCGCGGCGCCCGAATTCATGGTGGAGCTGTTCCGCCAGGAAGTGCCGGAAGTCGAGCAGGGGCTGATAGAAATCAAGAGCTGCGCGCGCGACCCGGGCAGCCGCGCCAAGATTGCCGTGTGCAGCCACGACAAGCGCATTGACCCCATTGGCACCTGCGTGGGCGTGCGCGCCTCGCGTGTCACCGCCGTGACCAACGAACTGGCGGGCGAGCATGTGGACGTGGTGCTCTGGAGCGACGACCCGGCGCAATTCGTCATCGGCGCGCTGGCGCCTGCCGAGGTTTCCTCCATCGTGCTGGACGAGGAACATCACACCATGGACGTGGTGGTGGATGAGGAAAACCTGGCGATTGCCATCGGGCGCGGCGGGCAGAACGTGCGCCTGGCGTCCGAGCTGACGGGCTGGAAGCTCAACATCATGGACGCCAACGA
>JAFRYL010000115.1 GCA_017437605.1 Ottowia sp.
CCATCGCCAGCGGAAAAGCGCCCATCAACCAGTGCCCCGTGGGGGGCGCTGAGGGCGTGCGGCGGCTCGCCGTGCTCACCGGCTGCGCGCCGCAGCCGCTGGACGCCTCGCGCGGCGGCGAACAGCCGCGCGCTGTCGCATGGATAGACGAATCCGCCTGCATCGGCTGCACGCGCTGCATACCGGCGTGCCCGGTGGACTGCATCATCGGCGTGCCGCGCCGCATGCACACCGTCATTGAAGATGAATGCACTGGCTGCGCGCGCTGCACGCCCATTTGCCCGGTGGACTGCATCCACATGGAAGTGGTCAGCGGCGACGCCTGCGGCTGGGACGCCTGGAGCACCACGCAGGCCGACGCCGCCCGCGCGCGCTACGCCCAGGTGCAGGAGCGCCGCGCGCAGCAGCAGCGCGCCACCGTGACCGCTGCTGCTGCCGCTGCCACCACGGGCGGACAGATTGAAGCGCGCCGCGCCGCCATTCGCGCCGCGCTTGCGCGTGCGCAGAAAAAGCGTGGCGGGGCTTGAAAGCAATAGGGTATCCAACAGTCGCCGGCAACATAAGCCGGCAATCATGGATATATTTGCACAGTATCAATCAAAAACGCACAAAAAAACCGCGCTTTTCACGGCGCGGTTTTTTTTGAAGGGGAAGGGCGTGCGTCAATCCAGCTTTTCCGCGCCCTGCACCACGAGCACGGGCACTTTGGCGTTGGTCAGCACGCGTTGCGCCACGCTGCCGAGCACCAGCTTTTCCAGCCCGCGCCGCCCGTGCGAACCCATCACGATGAGGTCCGCTTTGGCTTCCTCGGCGGCGTCCAGAATGCCGCGCCAGGGCGTGTGCGACTCGATGATGCGCGTGTTCACCACGGTGCCGCTGCCGTCCAGCCGCTTGGTCACCGCGCCGAGCGCGCTGTCGGCTTCGGCGTGCGCGGCTTTCAGGTACTGGTCTTGCCCGTAGGCAAAGTCCGCGCCCACGCCGGTGAATGGATACGGGTCAATCACATAAATGGCGGTGATGCTGGCGCCAAAGGCGGCGGCCATGGCTGCCGCCGTGCCCACGGCCGAGAGCGAGGTGGGCGAGCCGTCAACAGGAACGAGGATGTTTTTGAACATGGCGAGAAGCTCCGTTTTGAAATGGTCACGCCCCGCATTCTCGCCTGTGGCGTCACGCTGCGTCCAGTAGCGGCGTCAGCCGTGGGAGCGCCGCCAGCGCATTGGCGCTGCTCTGCCGCGCCCATTCACCCGCAGAAACGCCGCGCAGCGCGGCAACTTCGGCGCCGATGCGCGGCAGCTCTGCCGGCGTGTTGGGCGGCGGCACTTTTCCAGCGGCGCGCGCCGCCGCATCCACATACCGCCAGTGCGGGGGAATGTCGGGCGCGTCCGTTTCCATCACGATTGATTCGGCGGGCAGGCTGGCAGCCAGTTGGCGCAGCCGCGTGGCGCGCGGGAAGGTGCAGGCGCCGCCAAAACCGAGTTTGAACCCCATGTTCAAAAACGCCTGCGCCTGCGGCGCGCTGCCCGAAAAGGCGTGCGCAATGCCACCCGGCACGGGCGTGCGGCGCAGCTCGTGCAGCACCGCGTCCACCGCGCGGCGCGTGTGCAGCAGCACCGGCAGCGCAAAACGGCGCGCAAGGCGCAGTTGCGCGCGCAGCACCTCAAGCTGCCGCTGCCACACCTCGGGCGCGCGCAGTGCAGGCACAAAAGCGTCCAGCCCGATTTCGCCAATGGCCACCAGGCGCGCATCGCCACGCGCCGCCGCAAGCGCCGCCTCCAAGGCTTCCAGCGCCGCAGCGCCGTGCTGCGCTACATAGAGCGGATGCAGCCCCAGCGCATACGCATCGTTGCCCTCGCACGCCGCCGCGCGCACAGCCTCAAAGTTGCCCTGCGCCACCGCCGGAATCACGCAGAGGCGCACGCCCGCTGCGGCTGCAGCCGCGCGCACTGCAGGGCGATGCGCCGCCAGCTCCGGCGCATCAAGGTGGCAGTGCGTGTCTATCCAGCAGGGCATGGGGCGATTGTGATGAAAACAGCGGCGCGGTGCCACCGGCGCCCATGTTGCGCTGCAGCAGCATTCGCGGCGCTTGCGAAGGTGTAAGGAAATTTACAACTTCATAATGCTGCACTGCAACTGGGGGCAATAGCCACATCAGGAAACCAGCGGCTTCGGAGCGTTGTGCGGCGCAAAAAACTGCGGCGTGCCGGAGGCGCACTCTAGGACTTGCCAGCAATGACACCTCCCCATTTTCCCAAGTTCACGACCGAAGAGGCCATCGTTGAAGACATCACGGTTGCCGAGCGCGGTCATGCCATCCCCACGCCGAGGCTGCGGCGCGGTCTCATCATCTGCGCTGTGGCGCTGTTCGTCGCCTGGACGGTGTATCAGGCGCTGCCGCTGGAGCCGGCGCCGCGCAAGGGGCTGGCGCTGCTGACCTTTGTCGCCATCATGTGGCTGAGTGAGGCGGTACACACCACCGTGACCGCCCTCATGGTGCCCGTGGGCGCGCTGCTGCTTGGCTTTGAGGGCTTCAACACCGCCAAGACACTGACCACTTTTGCTGACCCCACCATCTTCCTGTTCTTCGGCGGCTTTGCCATTGCCACGGCGCTGCATGTGCAAAAGCTCGACCGCAAGATTGCGTTCTGGCTCATTGCGCTGTCTGGCTCGCACCTTGGGCTGGCCATCGTGCTGCTGTTGGCGGTGACTGCGGGTCTTTCCATGTGGATTAGCAACACGGCCACCGCCGCCATGATGCTGCCGCTGGCGATGGGCATCATGGAGCATCTGGGGCGCTCGGACGATGAGCGCAATGTGCGCGTCTTTATCCTGCTGGGGCTGGCGTACGCCGCCAGCATCGG
>JAFRYL010000116.1 GCA_017437605.1 Ottowia sp.
CGCGCCGCCAGCAGATTCGGCGTATTCGCCGGGCAGTGCGCGCAATTCCTTCTCGTAGCCGTCCAGTTCCGGGTGCCCGCCGAGCGCGGCCAAGTGCAGCGCGTAGTCTTCCAGCAAGTCGCGCGCGGCCTGCATCAGCTCCGCACCGTCGGGCGTGAGTAATTCAACGTCAGGGGCGTCGCTCATGGCTTCAATAAGAGGAGATGGCGGGCGCCGCCTGTCCCCACGCCACCAGCGCCCAGACAAGGAGGGCGGCGACGGCGAACACCGCCAGCGCCAGCAGGCGCTGCTTTGCGCCGTCGCGCGAGGCGGGCAGGGCGGCGTCTTCGGGCAGTTGCTTGTCGCCCGTGAACATGGGGCCAATCAGCTTGTGCCCGGTGAGGCTGTGGAAGCTGACGGCGCACACATGCAGCACGATGATGCCAAGCGTGAGCTTCTTGCCCCAGCCCGAATGCCAGCTTGTGGCAAACGCAATCCAGTCGCTTGGCACGCGCCCGGTGAGCGGCCCTTGATAGAAGATTTCATCGTCCACCATCAGGCCACTGACCACCTGCGCGAGCATGATGGCGATGATGGCAAAGACGGCCAGCGCGCCCAGCGGGTTGTGTCCGGTCACGTCCGCTGGCGTTGCCTGTCGGCGCAGGTAGCGCAGCACGCGCGCAGGCGTGGGGAAAAACACGGCAAAGCGCGACCAGTGCCCGCCCGCCACGCCCCACACGAGGCGAAACAGCAGCATCGCCAGCACCGCGTAGCCCAGACGGAAGTGCCAGACGATGGCGTCGCCCCCCGTCATGCCCGTGGCGATGAGGGCGAAGATGGCCGCCGCCAGCAGCCAGTGGAAAAGGCGGGTGGGCAAGTCCCAGATGCGGGTGGATTTCATCATTGGAAACAAGGTTTTCTGCGGTGATACATGGGGACAGTGTAAAGTAGGCGGCTGCGCGCTGCTGCCTTGACTGGCGGCAGCGCGTTTTTTCACCCGACATTCACACGAGGAAAACCACGATGAACAAGATGCTCACCGCAGCGGCGCTGGTCGCCGCCTTCGCTGCGCTGCCTGCGCAGGCGCAGTTTGCCAAGGCCGAAGATGCCGTTGCCTACCGTCAGGGCGCGTATCGCGTGCTGGCGCACCACTTCGGCAGCCTGGGCGCGATGGCCAACGACAAGGCGCCGTTTGACGCCGCGCGCGCCGCCGCCGATGGCGAAGTGCTCGCCGCGCTCGCCAAGCTGCCCGCCGCTGGCTTCGTGGCTGGCGCCGAGAGCAAGGCCGCCAAGCCCGCCATCTGGACGGAAGCCGACAAGTTCAAGCAGCTCGACCAGGACCTGGTGAGCGCTGCTGGCAAGCTGGCCGAAGCCGCCAAGAGCGGCGACCTGGCGCAAATCAAGGCCGCCTTTGGCCCCACGGCCAAGACCTGCAAGGCCTGCCACGACGAATTCCGCCAGAAATAATCACGGCGACATTCAGATACACAAAACCCCGCTGCGGCGGGGTTTTTTGTGTCGCATCAAATGTGCTGCAGTTTTCTGTGCTGTTTCTTTTTGAAATAAACAGGTCGTGCGTGTTGCCCACAGTAGAGTTCAGGGGTATACATATGCCGCCGGCATATGTTGCTGGCAATTGAACATGTATTGCTTGTGTATTTGAAACATTGAAGGGTATTGCATCATTGCCGGCAACATAAGCAGGCGATGAGGAAATTAGGTGATGGGTATTTTTTGAGGACGCGACGCGTATGCGTGCGCCAAGGATGGCGCTCTATACAATCCTGACGAAGTTGTCCCCCTGTCCTGCCTGCGCGCCCGTTCTGCCATGTTCAACTACGACCAGTCCTACCCCGGCGTCCGCCAGCCCGTGTTTGCCCGCAACGTTGTCGCCACTTCGCACCCGCTGGCGGCGCAAGCAGGCTTGCGCATCCTCATGCAAGGCGGCAACGCCGTGGACGCCGCCGTGGCCGCCGCCGCCGCGCTGACGGTGTGCGAGCCGGTGAGCAATGGCCTCGGCAGCGATGCCTTCTGCATTCTTTGGGACGGCAAGGAGTTGCACGGCCTGAATGCCGCCGGGCGCGCGCCAGCGGGCTGGAGGCCCGGCTATTTCCAGAAAAAGTACCCGGATGCCACGGAACTACCGCAGCGCGGCATTGACTCCGTCACGGTGCCGGGCGCGGTCTCGGCGTGGGTGCAGTTGAACAAGCGTTTCGGCGCGCTGCCGCTGGCCGACACGATGCAGCCCGCCATTGAGCTGGCGGAAAAGGGCTTTGCCGTGCCCGTGGTGGTGCAGCGCAAGTGGGCGGCGGGCGCGGAGCTGCTCGCGCAGCAGCCGGGGTTTGCGCAGGCCTTCCTGCCGCGCGGTCGCGTGCCCGAAGTGGGCGAAATCTTCCGCTTTCCGGCGCTGGCGCACGGCCTCAAACGCATTGCCAACTCGCGCGGCGTGGCGTTTTACGGCGGCGAAATCGCGCACGCCATCGAACTCTTTGCGCGCGAGCACGGCGGCGCGCTGCGCGCCAGCGACTTTGAAAGCTACCAGCCCGAATGGGTGCAGCCGCTTTCCGTGGACTACCGTGGCTACACCGTGCATGAAATCGGGCCGAGCACGCACGGCATCGCGGCGCTCATGGCGCTGGGCATCCTGCACCACTATGACCTCGCGCGCCTTGGGCCGGACAGCGTCAGCGCGCAGCATGTGCAGATTGAAGCCATCAAGCTCGCAATGGCCGACGTGTATCACTACGTCGGCGAAGAGCCGTGGATGAAGGTGCAGCCCGCGCAACTGCTGGACATGGCCTACCTCAAGAGCCGCGCGCGCAAAATCCGCATGAACCGCGCGCAGGCGTTCCCCGTGGGTGAACCGCCCAAAGGCGGCACCGTGTATGTGGCCGCCGCCGACGCCAGCGGCATGATGGTCAGCTTTATCCAGAGCAACTACATGGGCTTCGGCTCTGGCTGCGTGGAGCCGGAATACGGCGTGAGCCTGCAAAACCGTGGGCACGGATTCAGCCTCGCCGAAGGCCCCAACCAGGTCGGCCCCGGCAAACGCCCCTTCCACACCATCATTCCCGCCTTCCTCACCAAGGACGGGCAGCCGCAAATGGCTTTTGGCGTCATGGGCGCGCGCATGCAGCCGCAGGCGCACGTGCAGGCGCTGGTGCGCATGCTCGACTTCAAGCAGAACCCGCAGGCCGCGTGCGACGCGCCGCGCTGGTGCTGCGGACAGGGGCTGGACGTGAGCCTGGAGGCGAGCATGAACCCCAAACTCGTGCAGGAGCTGCGCGACAAGGGGCACAACATCGTGCCGCTGCCCGGACACGCAGACTTTGGCGCCGGGCAGTTCATCTGGCGCCTGCCGCCCGGCGAAGGCGAAAAAGACGGTTGCTACGTCGCCGCCACCGACAGCCGGCGCGATGGCACCGTCGCTGGCTGGTAAACAGCGCGACGTGGACAAAAACGGGGGGCAAAATCCCCGTTTTTTGTTTAATCCAAAAGTATACCCATCAAGTATATTTTTAGCTGCCGGCTTATGTTGCGGGTAGCAAGTAAATACCCATTGAAAACAGTGATGTTCAAGGCGTAATGGCACTGATTGAAGCACGGATTTTTCGCTTCTAGAATGGCGCGCACTATCAACGTGAAGCAAGGAGATAACGCGATGAACCGTGTGTGTCAGATTCTGGGCATTCAGCGCCCTGTCATTCAGGCGCCGATGGCGTGGATTACGTCGCCGGAGCTGGTGGCCGCTGTTTCTAATGCGGGCGGGCTGGGCGTGCTTGGCACGGGCGCTGGCTCCGACGAGATGACTACCACTGTGGAGGAAACGACCGAGGCCATGCGCAGCGCCGTGCGCCGCACGCGGGCGCTCACGGACAAGCCTTTTGGCGTGAACGTGTTTCCTGCCGATGTTGACCCGTACGGTTTCAGCGCCGCCATCATCGACATGCTGCAGGAGGAGGGCGTGAAGATTCTCGTCGTCGCGGGCAGCATTGCCACGGAGGAGTTCATGCGCTGGAAGCAGCGCGGCTTCACCCTCATCGTGCGCGAGGCCAATCCCACGGTGCGCGGCGCGCAGGCGGCGGAAAAGGCGGGCGTGGACATCATCGTGGCCACGGGCTGCGACGAGGGCGGCTCCATGCCGCGCCTTTCTACCGGCACCACGGCGGCCACGATGCTGCTGGCGGAAAACGTGTCTATTCCCGTGCTGGCGGCGGGCGGCATCGTGAACGCAAAGATGGCGCTGGCCGCGAAAGTGGTGGGCGCGGAGGGCGTGTTTGTGGGCACGCGCTTCATTCTTTCCAAGGAGTGCCGCGCCGCCGACGCGACCAAGGCCGACATCATGGCCACGCATCCGGACGATTTCATCGTCTACACGCAGAGGAACGGGCTGGCGCGCTGGCGCACCACGCCGCATAAGGTGGGGCGCGAGGGGCTGGCGGCGAACCAGCGCGGCGACTTCAACCCGCCGCCCGGCAGCTTTTTTGAGGGCATGTTGCGCGGCAATCTGGACGCGGGGGTGAACACCGTGTGCAACGTCGCCAGCCTCATCAAGAGCATTGACTCGTGCGCGGACATCGTCGCCGAACTCGCCGCACCGTTTGCCGAGGTGTGAGGCTCTGTTGAACCAGCGTTGACATAAGTACTTCCCTTCGCCCCCGCCGTTGCGTCAGCAACGGACAGGGGGAGAGGGGTAGGGGAGAGGGGGTATTTGCAAACGCTTGCCGCCACGCTGCTGGCGCAGCGCGGCGCCCCCTCACCCTGCACCCTCTCCCCCTGTCCGCCGCTGCGCGGCGGCGGGGGCGAGGGGATGTGTCCCGTGCCCCACGTCAACCGTGGTTCAACAGAGCCTTGTGTGTTTGGGTATGCCATCAAAGGGCACAAAAAAAGCCGCGCAGGGCGCGGCTTTTTCGTGGTGCAGCAGCCAGTTTATTTGGCGCTGTAGTCGTAGACGCCGATGCCGGTCTTGCGGCCCAGGCGGCCAGCGGCGACGTATTCGCGCATGAGCGGGCAGATGCGGTATTTGCCGTCGCCGAACTGCGCCATGAACACTTCCATGATGGCGAGGCACACGTCGATGCCAATCATGTCGGCCAGGGCGAGCGGGCCGATGGGGTGGTTGCAGCCCAGCTTCATGCCTTCGTCAATGTCTTCGGGCGCGGCGACGCCTTCGGCGAGCACGAAGAAGGCTTCGTTAATCATGGGAATCAGGATGCGGTTGACGACGAAGCCCGGGGCGTTCTTCACCGTGATGGGGGTTTTGCCGAGTTCGCTGGCAAGCGCCTTGACGGTGTCGTGCGTGGCGTCGCTGGTCTGCAGGCCACGGATGATTTCCACCAGCTTCATCACGGGCACGGGGTTGAAGAAGTGCATGCCGACGAATTTGTCGGGGCGGCCCGTGGCAGGGGCGAGCTGCGTAATCGAGATGGAGGAGGTGTTGGTGGCGATGATGGTTTCGGGCGAGGTCACATCGGCGATTTGCTTGAGGATTTTTTCTTTCAGCCCGAGGTTTTCGGTGGCGGCTTCAATGACGAGCTGTGCGCCCTTCAGGTCGTCATACGAGACGCTGCCCTTGATGCGGCCAAGGGCGGCGTCCTTGTCGGCGGCGGTCATTTTTTCCTTGGCGACGAGTTTTTCCAGGCTCTTGGTGATGGTGGCGATGCCACGATCCACCTGCGGCTGGCCGATGTCAATCATCACGACGTTGATGCCTTTGACCGCGCACGCCTGCGCGATGCCGTTGCCCATGGTGCCTGCGCCGACGACGCCGACGGTGTTGATGCTGCTCATTGCTGTGTTCTCCTGAGAGTGTGAGTGTGAAAAAGTGAACGGCAAAGCGGGTTTCGGTCCAGGCGGCGCACGCCGTCAGCGCGCCGCAGGCCGGGAAAATATCGCGCCGCAGCAATTCCCGTGTGCGGAAACGGCTGCGGCGTGAGACCTCTGGCGCGCTATTGTATGGGCGCGCGCTGCCCCGCTTCTTGACGCTGTCTATGTTCTCCTCTTCTTCCTCTTCGCGCTCTGCTGGCCGCCGCTGCGCCGGCGTGTGGGCGCTGGCGGCGGTGGCGTGTGTGCTGCTGGCGCTGCAGGCGCTGGCGCTGTCGCTGGCGGTGCAGATGTTTTTTGAGAGCAGCGAGCGCGCACGGCTTGGGGCGCACGAGTGGCAGGCGCGCGAGGAGCTGACGGCCACAGACAGCGCAGCGGCGCTGGCGACTTTGCCTGAGCGGCTGCAGCGGCGTTTTGGCGCGCTGCCCGATGTGGCGCTGCGCGTGCAGGGGACGTTTGGGCAGGTGCTGTATGAGCAGGGCACGACGGTGCCACCGCAGGCGCTGGCGCGTGCGGTGGCGGCGGCTCCGGCGCCGTTGCTGCACTGGCGCGATGGCGACGGGCGGCTCTGGCGCGGTGAGGTGCTGCGTATGCCGGTGCCGCTGGAGAGCGCGCCGCCGCTTGGGGTGGCGCTGGCGCTGGAGGTGCAGCAGCCGTGGCTGTTTGGCGTGCGGCTGAGGGTGTTGCTGGCGGCGTATGTGCTGCTGGCTGCCGCTGCGCTGCTGTGGCTGGCGCGGCGTGTGACGCTGGCTTCGCGCCTGCCGGCGCGGTCGCAGCAGGCGCTGACGCAGAGGGTGGAGCCGCGTCTGGATTGAGGTAAATTGATGGGTATATGTTTGTCGCCGGCTTAAGTTGCCGGCAAACATATGTTATTGCATGGTGTATATGCCATTTGCGCAAGAAAAAAGCCGGCGTGCGCGCCGGCCTTTTTGTGCGTGCCTCAGGCGGGCTGCAGCACGGGTTCGGTTTCGCAGCAGTGGTCAATGACGGAGCGCACGAGGGCGTCGGGCGCAGTGCGCAGCACGGCGCGGCCGGGGCGTTCAATGACGATGAAGCGGATGGCGCCGCTTTCGGCTTTTTTATCCAGACGCATGAGTTCAAGGTAGCGACCCGCGTTGTCGCGTCCGTCCAGGACGGGGCCGCGCGTGGGCAGCCCGGCGCGCTCCAGCAGCGCGGCGAGGCGGCGCACGAAGCGGTCGTCCACCAGCCCGATGGCGCGCGAGAGGTGCGCGCCCATGCACATGCCGGCGGCCACGGCCTCGCCGTGCAGCCAGCGGCCATAACCCATGCCTGCTTCGATGGCGTGGCCAAAGGTGTGGCCGAAGTTGAGGATGGTGCGCAGCCCCGCTTCGTGCTCGTCGCGTGCGACCACGTCCGCCTTGATTTGGCAGGAGCGTTGCACGGCGTGCGTGAGTGCGGCGGTGTCGCAGGCGCGCAGTTCCTCCATGTTGGCTTCAAGCCAGTCAAAGAACTCCATGTCGGCGATAGGGCCGTATTTGATGACTTCGGCCAGCCCGGCGGACAGCTCGCGCGCGGGCAGGGTGCGCAGCACGCCCAGGTCGCACACGACGGCGCGCGGCTGGTGGAAGGCGCCAATCAGGTTCTTGCCTTGCGGGTGGTTGATGGCGGTTTTGCCGCCCACGGACGAGTCCACCTGCGCCAGCAGCGTGGTGGGCACCTGCACGAAGCTGATGCCGCGCATGTAGCAGGCAGCGGCAAAGCCGGCCATGTCGCCCACGACGCCGCCGCCCAGCGCATAAATCACGCTCTTGCGGTCGGCGCCGGTTTGCACCAGGGCGTCGAAGATGAGGGAGAGCGAATCCTGCGTCTTGTATTGCTCGCCATCGGGCAGCGCAAAGGTGCGCACGCGCGCGTAGCGCCCGGCAAGCTGCGATGCCAGCAATGCGGCATACAGCGGCTCCACGGTGGTGTTGGTGACGATGAGTGCCTGCGTGCCGTCTGGCATGTGTTGCCAGATTTCGGGCGCGCCCAGCAACCCCTGCCCGATGAAGATGGGGTAGCTGCGCTGGCCGAGCGCAATGTCCACGCGCTGCATGGTGGCAGCGGCGGGCTTGGGGAAGATGTTTGACGGTGTCATGGCGCTCGAGTGTAGGCGGGGCTGTGGTGCAGTGCAACAAAAAAATGGACGAAACTGAGGGAAAGAGGCGATGCGGCAGCGCAACAAAACAGAGCCGGGCGCGGATAATCGGCAGGCATGGACATACTAATGCAACTCCTTGATTTCGTGCTGCATGTGGACGCGCATCTGGGCGCCTTCGTGCAGAACTATGGCGCCTGGGTCTACGCGCTGCTGTTTGTGGTGGTGTTTGTGGAGACGGGCGTGGTCGTCATGCCCTTCCTGCCGGGCGACTCGCTGCTGTTTGTCGTGGGCGCGCTGGCGGGCGCAGGCAAGCTGGACTGGACGCTGGCCGCCTGCGTGCTGCTGGCCGCCGCCGTGCTCGGCGACCAGTGCAACTACACCATCGGGCGCTACTTCGGCCCGCGCGTGTTCCAGTGGGAAAACTCGCGCTTTTTCAACCGCAAGGCGTTTGACCGCGCGCACGCCTTCTATGAACAGTACGGCGGCGTCACGGTCATTCTGGCGCGCTTCATGCCCTTTATCCGCACCTTTGTGCCCTTTGTGGCGGGCGTGGCGGCGATGACGCGCAGCCGCTTCACCATGTTCAACGTCACGGGCGCGCTGATTTGGGTCATCGGCGTGAGCGGCGCGGGCTACCTGTTCGGCAACATCCCGTGGGTGAAGCAGAACCTGAGCATCATTATCTGGGCGCTGATTTTGGTGCCCGGCCTGATTGCCATCTTCGGCGCGTGGAAAGCCGGGCGCGCCGAGAAGAAGCAGGCCGCAGCGGGGGCCGCAGAACAGCCCGTGGAACAGCCAACGGAAGCGCAAGGAGAAGCCGCATGAGCGCGGCAGCAGAAACCCTCACCGTCACGCTGCTGGAAACGGGCGCGGACGGCTTGGCGCGCTTCCGCGACGTGGCCGTCGCCCTGCCGCAGGGC
>JAFRYL010000117.1 GCA_017437605.1 Ottowia sp.
CGTCGCCCGCGCGTGCGGAATACATCAGCGGGGTGGAGGCTTTCTCGTCCGTCTTGGCACTGCAGAACGTGCCCTGCACCGTGCCGTTGGTGACGCAGGCAGTCAGCAGCGCCGAGAGAACAAGCGCGGGGAAAAGAGCTTTTTTCATGGTGTTTTCCGTTGTTTTTGATTGGGTATTGTGTGGTCGCCGGCTTGATAAGCCGGCAACCGAGTATTGATTGTCAAGGTATCGCCAAAAGCGCCTTCACTTTGCGCCGGCAGCGCGCAGGATTTGCACAACTTCGTCGTGTTTCCCGTCCCTGGCGGCGTCCAGTGCTGTGGCGCCTGCGAGCTTGCCTTTGGTGACGGCGGCGCCCACATTCGCCCCGCTTTTGATGAGCAGGCGGGCGATGTCGGCGTGCCCCCTCATCGCCGCCGCCATCAGCGCGGTGAGGCCGTTGTTGTCCGTCGCGTTGACGTTCGCGCCCTTGTCAATGAGGCGGCGGACGATGTCGGCATCACCATTCAGCGATGCCGCCATCAGCGCCGTGGCGCCGCTCTTGTTGGCCATGTTGACGTTCGCGCCTTGTTCAATGAGCAGGCGGGTGGTGTCGGAGCGGCCACCCAGTGCGGCACTCGTCAACGCCGTGGCACCGTTGCTGTCGGCGGCGTTGACATTCGCGCCTTTTTCAATGAGCAGACGGACGATGTCGGTGTGCCCCCTGCCCGCCGCCCACATCAGTGCGGTGCCGCCAGCAGTTTTGCCACCGGTGAGCGCGGCATTGACATTGGCGCCCCGTTCAATGAGCAGGCGAGCAACGTCGGTGTTGCCGCCGCCCGCAGCGGTCATCAACGCGGTGTAGCCGTTTTTGTCGGCGGCACCCACCTGCGCGCCCTGGTCAAGAAGAGTCTGGACGACGGCGGTGTGCCCTTGGGCAGCGGCGAACATGAGCGCAGTGCTTCCGTCCCCGTCAGCAGCGTTGGCATTGACGCCAGCGTCCAGCAGACAGCGCACGTTCCCCACATCGCCTTCGCGCGCGGAATACAGCAGCGGCGTGGAGGCGAGCTTGTCCGTCTTGGCGCTGCAGGAGGTGCCCTGCACCGTGCCGTTGGTAGCGCAGGCAGTCAGCAGCGCGGAGAGAACAAGCGCGGGGAAAAGAGCTTTTTTCATGGTGTTTTCCGTTGAATTTGATGGGGTATTGTGTGTTCGCCGGCTTATAAAGCCGGCAACATCGTATTGATTGGCAAGGTATTGCCAAAAGCGCCTTCACTTTGCGCCAGCAGCGCGCAGGATTTGCACAACGGCGGCGCGCTTGCCTGCTTTGGCAGCGGTGAGGGCGGTGTCGCCCTCCTTGTCGGTGGCGTTGACGTTGGCGCCCTTGTTCAGCAGCAGGCGCACGGTGTCGGCGTGACCTCCGTAGGCTGCCGCCATCAGCGCGGTGACGCCGATTTTGTTGGCGGCATTGACGTTGGCACCCCGGTCAAGGAGCAGGCGGGCGGTGTCGGTGTGCCCGTTCTGCGCCGCAGCCATCAGCGCGCTGGAGCCTTTTTCTTCGGCAGCGCCGACGTCCGCGCCCCGCTCAAGGAGCAGGCGCGCCGTGGCGGTATGGCCGTGCTGCGCGGCGAACATGAGGGGCGTCCATTTTCTTTTGTCTATGGCGTTCACGTTCGCACCCTTTTCAATGAGCAGGCGGACGGTGTCAATGTGCCCCTTGTTGGCGGCGAACATGAGCGGCACCCAGCCTTGGGCGCTGGCAGCGTGGACGTTTGCGCCTTTGCCGAGGAGCAGGCGGGCGGTGTCGGTGTGGCCGTACTCCGCCGCCGCCATCAGCGGGGTGTAGCCGTCTTTGGCGGCGGCATTGGCGCCAGCGCCCTTTTCAAGCAGCACGCGCACGGCATCGGTGTGCCCTTCCTGCGCGGCAAGCGTCAGCGCGGTCCAGCCTTTGTCTGCCGTGGTGCTTTTGGTGCTGGCGCCCTTTTCAAGCAGCAGGCGGGCAGTGTCGGCGTGGCCTTTGTAGGCGGCGAACATGAGCGGCGCCCAGCCCCCTTTGTCCGTGAAGTTGACTTTGGCGCCGCGCTCAAGGAGCAGGCGGGCGATGTCGGTGCTGCCCGCGCCTGCGGCGCCCATCAGCGCGGTGAAGCCGTTTTTGTCGGCAGCGCCCACTTGTGCGCCCTTGTCAAGAAGAGCCTGGGCAATGGCGGTGTGGGCACGGGCGGCCGCAAACATGAGTGCGGTGCTGCCTTTGGCGTTGGTGGCGTCAACGGCGACGCCAGCGTCCAGCAGGCAGCGCACGTTCTGCGCATCACCCGCGCGGGCGGAATACAGCAGCGGGGTGGAGGCGAGCTTGTCCGTCGTGGTGTTGCAGTGCGCGATGGCGACGCTTTGCACGGCGCTGGCGGTGCTTTGCGCCGTTTCGTTGGTGACGCAGGCGGTGAGCAGCGCCGGGAGCATAAGCGCGGGGAAGAACAGTGTTTTCATAGAGTTTTGATGGGTATTGCGTGGTCGCCGGCTTATAAAGCCGGCAGAACGATATGTTCCTCAATGGTATTTGTTTTTTGAGCAAATACTCAAACAAACGACGCAGCATCGCCGGCTTGTTATGCCGGCGGCAGTGTTATACCATCATGTTTGCAGCCATCAAATGCTGCGCCGGCAGCGTTGCTGTCAGCTATAGACCGCATCTGCCAGGCGCTGCCTGACGCTGCTGCTCAGACGCTCATCGCGGCGCACCTGCTTCTCGAACAGTTCGCGCGCCTTCGTCAGGTATTGCTGCCCATCGTCATCGGCCAACCCAAGTTCGCAGAGCTTGGACAGATGCCGCCACGTTGAGACAAGCAAGTCAATGGCGTAGACCTCGTCGCCTTTGTAGCTCTGGTTGCGGGCGGCTTTTTTGTCTATCTGTTTGGGCATGGCGGCTGTTTTCCCGTATGCGATATTGAAAAATGCGGCAGGCAAGCCTCACTTGGGCTGTCTGCCGCTGCGCTTGCGCGGCCTGGCTTGTTCCGGCGCTGGCGCGGCGGGCGCACGCCGGCACTCGCGCCGCGCGAGCACCGCTTCGGACAGGACGCGCACCAGCGCGGCGGAATCGTCCCAGCCGAGGCAGGCATCGGTGATGCTTTTACCATATTCCAGCGCCTGCACGCTGTCTTGCCCGGGCGTGAATTTCTGCGCCCCGGGCTGGATATTGCTTTCCACCATCAGGCCAAAAACGCGCCCTGAGCCGCTGGCAATCTGCCGAGCCACGTCGCGCGCCACCTCAATCTGGTTTTCGTGCTTTTTGAGGCTGTTGGCGTGGCTGCAGTCAATCATCAGCGAGGGGGGCAGCCCGGCCTGCGTCAGCTCATCACACGCCTGCCGCACGCTGGCCTCGTCGTAATTGGGCGCCTTGCTGCCGCCGCGCAAAATCAGGTGGCAGTCCTGATTGCCCACGGTATGCACGATGGCGACCTGCCCGTTTTTGTGTACCGACAGGAAGTGGTGCCCGCGCGCCGCCGCCTGAATCGCGTCAATGGCAATTTGCACATTGCCATCGGTGCCATTCTTGAAACCGATGGGAGCCGACAGCCCGCTGGCAAGCTGGCGGTGTACCTGGCTTTCCGTGGTGCGCGCGCCGATGGCGCCCCAGCTAATCAGGTCGCCAATATATTGCGGCGAGATAGTGTCCAGAAACTCAATGGCCGCCGGCACCCCAAGGCGGTTGATTTCAATGAGCAACTGGCGCGCAATGCGCAGCCCCTCGTCAATGCGGTAGCTGCTGTCCAGATAGGGGTCATTAATCAGCCCTTTCCAGCCCACCGTGGTGCGCGGCTTTTCAAAATACACGCGCATCACGATTTCCAGCGTTCCCGCATACTGGCGACGCAATGCTGCGAGGCGCTGTGCGTAATCAATGGCGGCTGCCGGGTCGTGAATGGAACATGGGCCAATTATCAGCAACAGGCGGTCGTCCTGCCCGTGCATGATGCGGTGTACGGCAGCGCGCGTCTGCGAAATCAGCGCCTCAATGGGCGTGTTTTTAATGGGGAAAAAGCGTATCAAATGTTCCGGCGGAGGCAGGACATTGAGGTCAAGAATGCGTTCGTCGTCCGTCTGGCCTGTGCGTACAGTCATTATGTTCTCCAAAGCGCCTGCGGCGCGTCAATCATGCTTTTCCGGCAATACCTCAAACCGTGCCGCCCACCGTCATGGCGTTGATGCGCACTGTGGGCATGCCAACGCCCACCGGCACGCTCTGCCCTTCCTTGCCGCAGACGCCGATGCCGCTGTCCAGCCGCAAATCATTGCCTATCAGGCTCATCTTTTTCAGCGATTGCGGCCCGCTACCAATGATGGTGGCGCCTTTGACCGGGTATTGTATCTTGCCGTTCTCAACCCAGAATGCAGAGCTGGCAGAAAACACAAACTTGCCGCTTGTGATGTCCACCTGACCGCCTCCGAAGTTCGTGGCATAAATGCCTTTTTCCAGGCTGGCCACAATCTCTTCCGGCGTCTTGTTGCCCGGCAGCATATAGGTATTCGTCATGCGCGGCAGCGGAATATGGGCATAGCTCTCGCGGCGCCCGTTGCCGGTCGGCGCGCACTGCATCAGGCGCGCATTCAGGCGGTCCTGCATGTAGCCGCGCAAAATGCCGTCTTCTATCAGCACGTTGCACTGCGTGGCGTGCCCTTCGTCGTCCACATTCAGGCTGCCGCGCCGTCCGGCAATGGCGCCATCATCAAGCACCGTGACGCCGGGCGCCGCCACCCGCTGCCCGATGCAGCCGCTGAATGCGCTGGCGCCCTTGCGGTTGAAGTCGCCTTCCAGCCCGTGCCCCACAGCCTCGTGCAGCAGCACGCCGGGCCAGCCGGAGCCAAGCACCACGTCCATTTCGCCCGCTGGCGCGGGGCGCGCTTCCAGATTGTCCAGCGCGGCGCGCACGGCCTCGTCCACGTAGCGTTCGATGACTTCATCGCAGAAGTATTCCAGCCCGCAGCGCCCGCCGCCGCCAGATGCGCCCATTTCGCGGCACTCGCCCTTTTCCGCCATCACCGAAATGGACAGCCGCACCAAGGGGCGCACATCCGCCGCGAGCAGCCCGTCCAGCCGCGCCACCAGAATCACGTCGTAGCGGCTCGTCAATTCCAGCATCACGCGGGCAATGCGCTCATCGC
>JAFRYL010000118.1 GCA_017437605.1 Ottowia sp.
AATCCATAAAACCACCATGCAATATGCTTCTTGCGCCGTGTTACAAGTCGCACCAAATATCTTTACACTGGCTTCATGCGTGCATGAAAAACGCCCTCGTGCGCCGTGGCAGGTGGGCGCGTGCGGCGCGCGTTTCGTGACATCGTTCCAAGGCCGCCGCCGCAGCGTTTTGAAACGCTTGCTTTACGTTTCTTCACACAGGCCTTGCGCTGATTTACGTGCGCGATATTTTTCTTCAATATCACGTTGTTTTTGTGGAAATCACAAACCGTCCAGCAGCGCGGGCAGCACCTGCGCACTCGGGTAGCGCAGCAGGTGGCGCGCCTCATCGCCGCCCGCGCCGCGTTTGGCGCGCACGCAACAGGCAGCAGCGCGCAGCGGGCACTTTTTGTGCAGAGCAGCAAAGGGGCTTTACACTGCGCGCCATCACCTTTTTTTTGCTGCCATGCAGCATCAGACACACACCCTTTTTCAAAGAAAGAGAACCCCACCATGTCACTGCTCAAAGTCCACTGCGGCACCAGCGCGCCGCAAGAGTTCAACGTCATCATCGAAATCCCCATGAACGGCGAAGCCGTCAAGTACGAAGTGGACAAGGACACCGGCGCCATCTTCGTGGACCGCCTGATGAACACCGCCATGCACTACCCCGTGAACTACGGCTATATCCCGCAGACGCTCGCGGGCGACGGCGACCCCGTGGACGTGCTCGTGATTACCCCCATGCCGCTGATGATTGGCTCGGTCATTCCCTGCCGCGCCATCGGCCTGCTGAAAATGGAAGACGAAGCAGGCGTTGACGCCAAAGTGCTCGCCGTGCCCACAAGCAAACTCACCAAGCTCTACGACGGCTGGAAAGAACCCGCCGACGTCAGCCCCGTGCTGCTGGGCGCCATCACGCACTTCTTCGAGCACTACAAGGACCTGGACGCCGGCAAGTGGGTCAAGGTCACCGGCTGGGAAGGTCTGAAAGCCGCCCAGGAAGAAGTGATGAACGGCATCGCCAACGCGCAGGGGCAAAGCCGCCTCTGAGCGCCACCGCCCCAACAAAAACGCCGCCCGGCTCGCGCCGCGCGGCGTTTTTTCATGCAGCTCGCCGCAATACTCTATTGTTTTTCACTTCGTTGCCGGCTTGTTATGCTGGCGGCGGAAATATACCCTATCAAATGCCGTGCAAGCACACCTGGCAAACCGCCGAAAAACATTAGGTATCACTTCATCGCCAGCTTGTTGAGCCGGCAATCAAGCGTGTTTTATATGAGTATCGTCCTGTTTGCGCGGTGCTGTCACTCGTAGCGCACGCTCACAATTTCGTAGTGGTGCGTGCCGCCGGGCGCCTTCACTTCCGCCGAGTCGCCCTCTTCCTTGCCGATGAGCGCGCGCGCAATCGGGCTGGCGACGTTGAGCAGCCCCTGCTTCACATCGGCCTCGTCCTCGCCCACGATTTGATAGGTGACGCGCTTGCCCGTGTCTTCGTCTTCCAGCTCCACCGTGGCGCCAAAAACCACGCGCCTCTGCGCCTGCGGCGCGAGCGTGGCGGGGTCAATGATTTGCGCTGTAGCCAGCTTGCCTTCCAGCTCCTTGATGCGCCCTTCAATGAAACCCTGGCGGTCCTTGGCGGCGTCGTACTCGGCGTTCTCGCTCAGGTCGCCCTGCGCGCGCGCCTCGGCAATGGCGCGCACCACATCGGGGCGCTCCTGGGTTTTCAGGCGCTGCAGCTCGGCCTTGAGTTTTTCGGCGCCGCGTACGGTCAGAGGCGTGGTGGACATCTTTTCCTCGTGTGATGTGTTCAAACAAAAGACAAGCCGCCGGAGCGCGGGGCGTCCGGCGGCGTGTGATGGGGCTATTTTAGTGCGGCGGCGCTTTCAGCCCTCTGCTGCCTGCGCCCAATCCGCCAATTCTTTCTCCCCTATGCCGGTGGAAAAGCATTTCGCCGCCGTGAAGTGCGCGCCGGGCGCGCTGGGCTGCACGGCAGAGACGACGGCGCTGGCGCTGCTGCCGCCGGAGGTGACAAAGCAGGCGATGGTTTTGCCCTCAAAGTCGTAGGCTTCCAGGAAGGTGTTGATGATGCGCGGCGGCACGGACCACCAGATGGGCGCGCCGAGAAACACGATGTCCGCCTCCGCCACCGGTGCATCGGTGTCCGCCAGCGCGGGGCGCGCGGCCTTGTCCGCCATTTCCAGCGTGCTGCGCGAGCCGCTGTCGTGCCAGTTCAGGTCAGCGGCGCTGTAGGGTTGCGCCGCCTTGATTTCATAGGTTTCGGCGTCTATGGCGCGCGCCAGCCGGTGCGCGACGCGCGCCGTGCTGCCAGTGGCAGAAAAGTAAGCGACCAGTTTCCGGCTCATGTGCTCTGTCTCCTCATTCACCCCGTGAAATTCGGGCGGCGCGCCGCGCGTCGGCGTACCAAGTGCGAATTGTGCGCCCGGCGCTGGGGCGCCCGCCGCACGCGGCAGGGGCGGCCCGGTGCGCCTGTTTGTGCGCCGCCCGGCGCTATCGTTTCAGTCAGCGTCCAGCGGCAGCGAGAGCGTGGCGCAGGGCGCAGAGCCTGCGTCCAGCGGGCTGACGCCGCCGCCCACGCGCCAGCTTGCCCCGCGCACGATGGCGCGGTGCGTGAAGGCGCAGGC
>JAFRYL010000119.1 GCA_017437605.1 Ottowia sp.
TCTGCCTGCACGCGCAGGCCACGGACGACGCCGTCTGGCCCGGCCGCGCGTATCAGCTCACCAAAGACGCGGGCAACATGAGCGAGCGCCTCGCCGCGCTGCGTGCCCTCATCGGCGCGGGGCACCCGCTGGCGGAGCGCGCGCTGGCGCAGTTCTACGCGCGCTATGCGGGCGACGCCCTCGTCATCGACAAATGGTTTGCGCTGCAGGCCACCGCGCCTGACGAGGGCGGCAGCGTGCTCGCGCAGGTGCAGCGGCTCATGGCGCACCCCGACTTCACGCTGAAAAACCCCAACCGCGCCCGCGCCCTCATCTTCAGCTACTGCATCGCCAACCCCGCCGCCTTCCACCGCGCCGACGCCGCCGGCTACAGCTTCTGGGCCGAGCAGGTGCTGGCGCTTGACGCCATCAACCCGCAAGTCGCCGCACGCCTTGCGCGTGCGCTGGAGCGCTGGGCGGCACTCGCCGAACCCTACCGCAGCGCCGCACGTGCTGCCATCGCGCACGTGGCCGAGCGCGGGCAACTCAGCCGCGACGTGCGCGAAATCACCACACGCGCCCTCACCCAAGCTGCCACCAAAGAGGAGAACCACGCATGACCACCACCACCCTCGAACACCACCTTGAAGCACAGCAGGCCGCAGGCGCCATCAGCGCCTCGCTGCGCCGCGTGCTGGAAACCACCGCCAGCGCCTGCGTGCGCATCAGCCAGCTCGTCGGGCAAGGCGCGCTTGGCGGCGTGCTGGGCAGCGCTGGCAGCGAAAACGTGCAGGGCGAAGTGCAGAAAAAGCTGGACATCATCGCCAACGACACGCTCATGGCCGCGCACCAGGGCGGCAGCGTCGCCGCACTCGCCAGCGAGGAAATGGACGCCATCTGCCCCGTCCCCGGCGGCGAGGCGTGCGAATGGCTGCTGCTCTTTGACCCGCTCGACGGCTCCAGCAACATCGACGTAAACGTGAGCATCGGCACCATCTTCAGCGTGCTGCCGCGCACCGGCACAGGCCCCGTCACCGAGGCCGAATTCCTCCAGCCCGGCCGCCAGCAGGCCGCCGCTGGCTACTGCATCTACGGCCCGCAAACCATGCTCGTGCTCACCACCGGGTGCGGCGTGCAAGTTTTCACGCTTGACCGCAACAGCGGCCGCTTCCTGCTCACGCAAAGCGCGCTGCGCGTGCCCGAAGACACCAAGGAATTCGCCATCAACATGAGCAACTCGCGCCACTGGGCGCCGCCCGTGCGCCGCTACATCACGGAATGCCTGCTCGGGAAAGACGGCGCGCGCGGCAAAGACTTCAACATGCGCTGGATAGCCAGCATGGTCGCCGACGTACACCGCGTGCTCTCGCGCGGCGGCATCTTCATGTACCCGTGGGACAAGCGCGAGCCAAACCGCCCCGGCAAACTGCGCCTCATGTATGAAGCCAACCCCATGTCCTGGCTCGTGGAGCAGGCTGGCGGCGCCGCCACCAACAGCCAGCAGCCCATTCTTGACATTCAGCCCGCCGCGCTGCACGAGCGCGTCAGCGTCATTCTCGGCAGCAAGAACGAAGTGGAGCGTGTCACCAGCTACCACAACGAAGAAAAACAAGGGGTATAAATTGCTCGCCGGCTTCTTAAGCCGGCGATGAAAGATAAATAAGTCTGGTATTTGTAGGGGCGCGATTGGCTACGCCGAAACTGGCGCTTTGGCTTGCGCCAAAGCTGGTTTTCATCGCGCCCTTTTTGCGTGCATTCACCCGGACGGGCGCAATAAATTGCGCCCCTACATATACCTCAAATGTTTTCACATCATCGCCGGCTTATCA
>JAFRYL010000014.1 GCA_017437605.1 Ottowia sp.
CAGCGCCAGCAGGCGCTGGAGGCCGAACGCCTGCGGCTGGAGCGCGAGCGGCTGGAACTGGAGCGCAGTGCCGTGCAAGCCGCCAATCCGCAAGACAGCAGCGCATGCCGGCAGGCGCGCGCGCACGCCGAGGAGGTGGCGAACAGCCGCGGCTCGTCTGCCGAGCAAATCCGCACCGCGCGCTACAACGCGGCGCTGGCCTGCGGGCAGCAACCGCCGGTGGAAGTGGTGGAGACGACGACCGTGGTGCGCCAGCCCTCCTACTACGGCTATCCCGGCTACTTCGGGCCGCGCTACAGAGCGCCCAGCTACGGCGGCTATGTGAGCGGGCGCAGCGGCTCCGTGAACTGGGGCGTGGGCTTTGGCAGCGGTTACGCGCGCCCCGTGCCGCCGCCGGTGCGCCCGGGTTTTGCGCGTCCGCCCGTGCAGCGGCAGCCATTGCAGCGCCCGCCCCAGCGCATCAACAACTACGGCGGGCAGCACCCCATGCAGCTCAAATGAACGGGGTATGACACGGTTGCCGGCAACATAAGCCGGCGACCATGTGTTTTTTTGATGGGTATATGAAGGCATTTCATATACCCATTCTTTATGCTTTGCGTTGCCGGCTTATGAAGCCGGCGACGGTTGCTGTTATTCGGCAGTATGTGTTTTTTGAGCGGCGCTGCAGACTTCGCAGCCCTCGCGCCGGTGCAGGCGCACCTCGGTGAATTCGGTGTGGCGCAGGTCGGCCATGAGCAGGCGCCCGGTGAGCGGGGTGCCGTAGCCGCAGAGCAGCTTGATGGCTTCGGCGGCCTGCAGCGAGCCAGTCATGCCGACGAGCGGGGCGAGCACGCCGGTGGTGGCGCAGCGCGCATCGGGCGTGGGCTGCGAGGGGGGGAAGATGCAGGCGTAGCAGGGACTGTCGTCGCGGCGCAGGTCGTAGACGGTGATTTGCCCGGAAAAGCCGATGGCCGCGCCCGAGATAAGCGGTTTGCGCAGCGCGACGCAGACGCGGTTGAGCATGTGGCGCGTGGCGAAGTTGTCGCTGCAGTCCAGCACCACGTCGGCGTCCTGCGCGAGTTCGTGCAGCAGCTCCTCGGTGGCGCGGCGCGCGATGGCGCGCACTTCCACGCCGGGGTTGAGGGCGGCCACAGCCTCGCGCGCAGATGCGGCCTTGGGCTGGCCGACGCGCGCTTCGGTGTGCATGATTTGGCGCTGGAGGTTGCTCAACTCCACGATGTCGTCGTCAATGATGGTGATGGTGCCCAAGCCGGCGCTGCCGAGATACAGTGCCACGGGCGAGCCAAGGCCGCCAGCGCCAAGCACGAGGGCGTGGGCGTTGAGCAGTTTTTCCTGCCCCTCCACGCCGATGTCGTCAAGCAGCAGGTGGCGCGAGTAGCGCAGCAGTTGCTGGTCGTCCATGGCGGGGCTGGCGCGGCGGCGGCGCGTGGCGCGCTTATTCGTCGTCCTTGTCGCGCTCGACGGGCTTGCGCTCGGTGAGCGTCTTGCTCACTTTCACGGGCTGCCCCTTGAGCTGCGCCAGCGCCTGCTGCAGGGGGAAGTCCTTGTCGCTGCCGTATTCGGGCGGGCGGCGTTCGGCGGCGGGTTTTTTCGCCTCTTCTTCCAGCCGTTTCATGGCGGCTTCGCGCTCTTTTTCCTTGTCGGGGTCGGGCTTTTCGTCGGCACCGATGAGGTGTTTTTCCAGGTCTTTTTCGCGCGTACGCAGCACGGCGTAGGGGCTGCCCTCGGCGGTGTCGTCCACCATGATGTCAGGCACGATGCCCTTGGCCTGGATGCTGCGGCCATTGGGGGTGTAGTAGCGCGCGGTGGTGATTTTCAGCGCGGTGTCGGGGCCAAGCGGGCGCACGGTCTGCACCGAGCCTTTGCCAAAGGTCTGGCTGCCCATGATGGTGGCGCGCTTGTGGTCCTGCAGCGCGCCGGCGACGATTTCGCTGGCCGAGGCCGAGCCTTCATTGACCAGCACGACCATGGGCACAGTCTTGATGGCGGCGGGCAATTCCAGCAGCGGGTCGGCGCGGCCACGGCGCATGTAGTCGGCAGGGCGCGCCTTGTAGGTGGCTTTGCTGTCTTCAAGCTGGCCGTTGGTGGTGACGACGACGGCGTCCGCAGGCAGGAAGGCCGCCGACACAGCAACAGCCGCAACAAGCAGGCCTCCGGGGTCGTTACGCAGGTCAAGCACCAGCCCTTTGAGGCGCGGCTCTTGCTTGTAAATCTCGCGGATTTTGCCGACGAAGTCCTCCACGGTGCGCTCCTGGAACTGCGACAGGCGCAGCCAGGCGTAGCCCGGTTCGAGCACGCGCGCCTTGACCGAGCGCGTGCGTATCAGCTCGCGCGTGATGGTCACGGGGAAGGTGCGGTTGTTTTCATCTGGCCGCATGATGGTGAGGGTGACGCGCGTGTTGGGCTGGCCGCGCATGCGCTTGACTGCATCGTTGAGCGAGAGGCCGCGCACGGCGGTGGAGTCAATGCGCGTAATCAGGTCGCCCGGTTTCAGCCCCGCGCGGTCGGCGGGCGAACCTTCGATGGGCGAGACGATGCGAATGAGGCCGTCCTCCTGCGTGATTTCGATGCCCACGCCGACAAAACGCCCGCTCGTGCCTTCACGAAATTCCTTGTAGGCCTTCTTGTCAAAGTACTGCGAGTGCGGGTCCAGGCTGGACACCATGCCGGAGATGGCGTCGGTGATGAGTTTTTTCTCGTCCACAGGCTCGACGTATTCCGCCTTAATCATGCCGAACACGCGCGCGAGCTGTTGCAGCTCTTCCAGCGGCAGCGGCGAGGTGGCCGAGCGCGCCAGCGGCTGCAGCGAGATGGTGGCGAGCGCGCCAGCCAGCGCGCCGGCACCGAGCCAGGAGGCAATTCTGAAATTCTGTTTTTTCATCGCAAGAAAAGAAAAATGTGCGCGTTCAGGCTTTGCCTTGCGCAGCCACGGCTGCGGCGGCGCGCGCGACAGCGTCGGCGTCACCAAGGTAGTAGTGGCGCAGCGGGCGCAGCTCATCGTCCAGCTCATAGACCAGCGGAATGCCGTTGGGAATGTTGAGGCCGACGATGTCGGTGTCCGAGATGCCGTCCAGATATTTGACCAGCGCGCGCATGGAGTTGCCATGCGCTGAAACAAGCACGCGCTGTCCGCTCCTGATGGCGGGCGCGAGCGTGTCGTGCCAGAACGGGAGCACGCGCGCCACGGTGTCTTTCAGGCATTCGGACAGCGGCACCTGCCCGTCTTCCAGTGCGGCGTAGCGCGGGTCGCCGCGCTCGCAGCGCGGGTCATCGGCTGCCAGCGCGGGCGGTGGCTCGTCGTAGCTGCGGCGCCAGGCGAGCACCTGTGCCTCGCCATACTGCCGCGCCATTTCCGCCTTGTTCAGCCCCTGCAGCGCACCGTAGTGGCGCTCGTTGAGGCGCCAGCTCTTGATGCTCGGCAGCCAGAGCATGCCCATTTCCTCCAGCGCCAGATGCAGGGTGCGTATGGCGCGCGTGAGCACGCTGGTCATCGCCACATCAAAGCCCCAGCCCTGCGCGCGCAGCAGGCGACCGGCTTCACGCGCCTGCCGTTCGCCGGTGGGGGTCAAATCCACATCGGTCCAGCCGGTGAAGCGGTTTTCAAGGTTCCAGGTTGATTCGCCGTGGCGAATGAGGACAAGTGTGTGCATGGAGCGCGCGTTGGGGAGAAGGCCGTGGAGCCGGCGGGGAAAACCGCGCATTTTAGAATCCCGCCGCTGCGCTGGCAGGCAGGCACGCTCCGCCAGCGGCAAAGACAAGGACACTATCGTGGATTTCATCGCAAACAACTGGATGTGGATGCTGCTGGCGCTGGCCTCGGGCGTCATGCTGTTCATGCCCGGCATGGGCAACTCCGGCGTGAGCTGCACGCAAGCGGTGCAGCTCATCAACCATGAAAAGGCTGTGGTCATCGACGTGTGCGGCGCCGAGGAGTTCGCCCAGGGGCACATCGCGGGCGCCAGAAACATCAGGCTGGAAGAGCTGGAAAGTAAGCTGCCCGACGCCGTGAAAAACAAGAAGCTGCCGCTCGTGGTGGTGTGCGCCAGCGGCATGCGCGCGCAGCGCGCGGCGGCGCTGGCGAAAAAACTCGGCTACGAAAACGCGCAGGTGCTCGCGGGCGGCATGCAAAGCTGGCGCGAGGCGAATTTGCCCGTGCAGCGCAGCGCCGCCTGATGCGGCAAAAGGAAGGTTCATGCAGCACGTCAAAATCTATACCACTGGCATCTGCCCGTACTGCCAGCGCGCCAAGCAACTGCTGGCTGCGCGCGGCGTGCAGGAGCTGGAAGAAATCCGCGTGGACGAAGACCCGCAGCAGCGCGAAGAGATGATGCGCATCACCGGGCGGCGCACCGTGCCGCAGATTTTCATCGGCGACCAGCACGTCGGCGGCTGCGACGACCTGCACGCGCTCGACGAGCGCGGCGGCCTCGTGCCCCTGCTCGCTGGTGAATGATTCCCCGCTTCCCCACCTTTTTACTTGACAGGAAAAAATCATGGCAGACAACAACGACCCCGTTTTCAATATCCAGCGCGTGTATCTGAAAGAAGCCTCGCTGGAGCAGCCCAACTCGCCCGCCATCTTTCTGGAGCAGGCGCAGCCTTCCGTGGACATCAATCTGCACATGGCGCACGAGGGCGCGGGCGAAGGTTTTTATGAGGTGGCGCTGACTGTGACCGTCACCGCCAAGGTCAATGACCGCGTGCTGTTCCTCGCCGAATGCCGCGAAGCGGGCATTTTTGAAGTCCGCAACATCGCCGGCGAGCAACTGGACACCGTGCTGAAAGTCATCTGCCCGCAAATCATTTACCCGTACCTGCGCGGCAATCTGGCGGACATGACGCAGCGCGCCGGCTTCCCGCCCGTGCATCTGACGGAGCTCAACTTCCAGGCCATGTACGAGCAGCAAAAAGCCGCCGAAGGGCAGGGCGATGCGCCCGCCGCCAATGCGCCGGGCAGCGCCACGCTGCAATAAACCACGCACGGCGAGGGCGGCAATATGACCACCATGCTCATCGGCGCCGGCGCCTGGGGCACGGCGCTGGCCATTGCCGCCCAGCGCAAAGGGCAGGCGCTGCTTTGGACGGAAGAGGAGGCGCAGGCCGAGGAGCTTCGCGCCACGCGCGAAAACGCGCGCTTTCTGCCCGACGTGCCACTGCCGGCAGAGCTTGACGTCGGCGGCGGCAGCGCCGGGCTGCTGGATGCGGCGCGCAGCGCCAGCCTCATCGTCATCGCCGCTCCCGTGGCGGCGCTGCGCACCCTGCTCACGCAGCTTGCCGCAGGCGGCATCAAGGCACCCGTGGCGTGGGCGTGCAAGGGTTTTGAAGCCGTGCCGGACGACGCGCCGGCAGGCGCTTTTGGTCTCATGCCGCACGAAGTGCAGCAGCAAGTGGCGCCGCAACTCATGGGCGGTGCCTTGAGCGGGCCAAGTTTTGCGCTGGAAGTCGCACGGGGGCAGCCCACCGCCATCGTCGCTGCCAGTTCGCACGCGGCGGTGCGCGAGGCGCTGCAGGCGGCGTTTCACGGGGGCAATCTGCGCATCTATGCCAACGATGACATCTGCGGCGTGGAAACGGGCGCTGCGGTGAAAAACGTGCTCGCCATCGCCTGCGGGCTGGTGGACGGTTTGCAGCTGGGGCTGAACACGCGCGCAGCCCTCCTCACGCGCGGACTGGCGGAAATGGCGCGGCTGGGCGTGGCGCTCGGCGCTCGGCGCGACACCTTCATGGGGCTGTCCGGCATGGGCGACCTGGTGCTCACCGCTACAGGCGACCTCAGCCGCAACCGGCGCATCGGCCTGCTGCTGGCCGAAGGCAAGCCGCTGGGCGAAGCCCTCGGCTCACTCGGCCATGTGGCCGAAGGCGTCTACAGCGCGCGCACCGTCTGGCAGCGCGCGCAACATCTGGGCGTGGACATGCCCATCACGGAAAACGTTGTCGCCCTACTGGACGGGCGCACCACGGCGCAACAGGTTGTCGCCGACCTCATGGGGCGCGAAGCCAGAACCGAAGCCTGAACAATAGGGTATACGTTCGTCGCCGGCATAAGTTGCCGGCAATGCGATGTATTTCCAATAGGTATACCTATTTGCGCTGCGCAGGTTGCAGCACACCGTGCACCTTGCCGGTAAGGTGGGCGATGCCGGTTTTGTCGTTGTAGTCCAGCTTGTCGCCGGTGAAGGTGTCGCGCTCGCGCATGAGTTCGGAGGGCAGCTCGGAGCGCAGCCGCTCCTCGTCCACAAAGACGTGCAGGTGTTCGCCCTTGAATTGCAGGCGCGGGTGCTGGCGACCTTCGGTGTCTTTGCCGGCTTCGCGCACGACGATGGCGTTTTCAAAAAGCTGGACTTCGCTGCCGCCGCCGCTGGAGTGTCCGCGCTCGGCGCGGGCGGTGGTGAGCAGGCCGCTTTTGCCGGTGGAGCGTATGCGCGGCTGGGTGACGAGCATGGTGTCGCCGGCGGCGTAATGCTGGCCGCGTTCGCCGCTGAGGAAGGAGAGTGGCTTGCCGGAGGCGTCAAAGCGGCGCACGGAGAACTGCTCCATGAAGGAGTCGGAGCGCCCGCTGTCGGGGGCGTCGGCGGCGGGGGTGTCAAAGCGCGGCGCGCTGCGCACGAGCCAGAGCGTGCCGAGCGCAAAGACGCACATGAGCAGCGCGGGCAGCCAGGCGGAAAGCTGGTCGGTGGCGCGGCGGCGCAGGCTGTGGGTGCTCACGCGGCATGCTCCATGCCGAGTGCCTTGCGCCAGAGCTGCGCGTACTGCCCGCTGGCCATGAGCAGCAGGTCGCACACCTCGCGCACGGCGCCGCTGCCGGCAGGCGCGCGCGTGACGTGGCGCGCGAGGGCAAGCGCGTCCGCGTGCGCGCCG
>JAFRYL010000120.1 GCA_017437605.1 Ottowia sp.
ACCCTGCGCGCCCTGCCCTTTTTGCAGGGCAGAAAGCGGTTTGCCCGTGAGCAGCCACACCTCCAGCGCGCGGCCGATGCGCTGGCTGTCCCCCGGCGCAATGCGCGCGGCTGCCTGCGGGTCAATGCGCGCAAGCACGCGATGCAGCGCCGCCCAGCCGCGCCGCGCCGCGTGCGCCTCAATGCGCTGGCGCACGGCGGCGTCGGCTGCCGGCAGCGCGTCCAGCCCGTGCAGCAGCGCGTGGAAATACATCATGGTGCCGCCCACGAGCAGCGGCACGCGCCCACGCGCGCGGATTTCTGTCATCAAGCGCCGCGCGTCGCGCACAAAGTCAGCGGCGCTGTACGGCTCGTACGGCTCGCGAATGTCGATGAGGTGGTGCGGCACGGCAGCGCGCTCGCCCGCCGTGGGCTTGGCGGTGCCGATGTCCATGCCCCGATACACCAGCGCCGAGTCCACACTGATGATTTCCAGCGCCAGCCGCTGCGCCAGCGCCAGCGCCAGCGCGCTCTTGCCACTGGCCGTGGGGCCGGCGAGGGCGATGAAGGCGGGGGGCGCGCCGCTCACCGCTTCGCGCCCTTGTTCACCTTGAACGCCCGCCGCAGGGCGACGGCGGCGTCGCGGTGCAGGCGGCGTCCGGCGGCAAGCCGCCGCCCCATGTTCAGGAAGCCGTGCATGGTGCCCGGGTATTCCTTCACGCGCACGCGCACGCCAGCGGCGCGCAGTTTTTCGGCGTAGGCCACGCCGTCGTCGTGCAGTACGTCGCACTGGGCCAGCGCCATCCACACGGGGGCGCTGCCAGCCAAATCCGCCAGCAACGGGGCAAAGCGCCAGTCGTCGCTGTCGTCCTCATCAATGTAGTGCTCAAAGAACCAGTGCAGGCTGCGCGCGTCGAGCACGGGCGAGTTGGCGTAGAGCGTACGCGAGGTGAAGGAGGAAAGGCTGGCGGGCACGCTGCCTGCGGTGCTGGGGTAGATGAGCAGTTGCAGCGCCAGCGGCAGGTGCGCATCGCGCGCGTAGAGGGCGCAGACGGTGGCAAGCGTGCCACCTGCGGAGTCGCCGCCCACGGCAATGCGCGTGCCGTCCAGTCCAAGCTCCTCGGCGCCGTCGCTTGCCAGCCATTCAAGCGCGTCGATGCTGTCGTTGACGGCGGTGGGAAAGCGCCATTCGGGGGCGAGCCTGTAGTCGGGCGCAAGCACGGCGCAGTCAGCCAGTCTGCAGATGACGCGGCACACGCCTTCGTGCGTGGCGGGGCTGCCCATGACGTAGCCGCCGCCGTGCAGAAAAAGCATCACGGGCAGTGGCGGGCCGTCGCCCGGCATACGCGGCGCCCAGAGGCGCGCGGGCATGTCCCAGCCGCTGCGCGTGGGAATGTGCAGCGCCCGCATGCGCAGCACCGGCTCCAGGGGCACGTCCAGCAGCCCAAGGCCGCCCGCATACATCGCGCGCGCCTGCATCGCGCTCAAGGTGTGAATCGGCGGCGCGGGGGAACGCATCAGGCGCTGCGCCAGGTCCAGCGACTCCGTCGAAAGGTGTTCAACAAAGGTGGCGTCTACTGACGTGGACAATGGATACTCCTATGTCTTGTCTCCGTTTGCCCGCAATGTTTGCGGGTGATTATGCAATACCCATCAATAGGGCTGTTCTGGAATGCAATTCATTGCATTCATGAAATATACCAGACATATTCATATCCCATTACCAGCAACATACGCCGGCAAGCACTCAATACCCCGGCTTTGCGCCCGGCCTGCGGTGCGCGAACAGGCCGGCGGCGCGCGCGCCCTGCGCCTCAAAACGCTGCCGGCGCGCCTGCTGCGGCGTGGCGACGAGCGGCCGCACCACGTCCAGCCGCCAGTCGTCGTGCAGCATGTGCGCGTTGTGTGCGCGCCGCCCATGCAGCCCAAGGCCGCCTGCGGCAATGAGCGACACAAGCTGCACGGCAAGTTGCGGGTGCTGTTCGCGCAGCGCCACCAGCGCCTGCAGCACCGTGGCGCCTTCGGGCAGGCGCAGCACGACTTGTTGCACGCGGCGCGGTTCAAGGGAATACGCCAGTCTCACCAGCATCAGATGTCTCCTCCTTCACCGTAGACCTCGTCGGCGCGCTTGATGAAGGCATCGACAAAGGTGGCGGCAAGCCTATCAAACACAGGAGCTATCACCGCCGAAAGCACCCGCGAGGCAAACGCATAGTCCAGCCGGAAGTCTATGCGGCACGCGCCCTCGCCCACGGGGGTGAAGCGCCACTCGCCCTCCAGATGCGAGAAGGGCCCGCGCACCAGATGCAGCCGCATGCGGTGCGGCGGCTCGTGCTCGTTGCGCGTGACAAAGGTCTTGCTCACGCCCTTGAAGGCCAGCCCCACTTCCGCCGTCATGCCCAGCGGCGTGCGCTCGAGCACGCGCCCGCTGCTGCAGCCGAGCAAAAACTCGGGGTAGCGCTCCACATCAATGACCAAATCGAACATTTGCTGTGGGCTGTGCCAGATGAGCACGGACTTGTGGACTGACTTCATACCTAGAATGCGCGCCTTGCCCGGCAGCGCAGCGCGCCGGGCGTGTCAGGCCAATTTTCACCCGTCAGCCCAACGATGGCAAAAAAACCGAAAGCTCCCAGCGCCACCATCGCCGTCAACAAGAAAGCCTCCTTCAACTACACGTTCGAGGAGCGCTTTGAGGCGGGCGTCGTGCTCGAAGGCTGGGAAGTCAAGGCGCTGCGCGCGGGCAAGGGGCAACTGACGGACGGCTACGTCGTCATCCGCGCGGGCGAACTCTTTGTCATCGGCTGCCAGATTACGCCCCTTGGCACCGCCAGCACGCATGTGCGCCCAGACGCCGTGCGCACGAGGAAGCTCCTCATGCACGCCGCCGAAATCCGCCGCCTGATTGGCAAGGTGGAGCAGCGCGGCTACACCCTCGTGCCCTTGAAACTCTATTGGAAAAGCGGGCGCGTGAAATGCGAAATCGCGCTTGCCAAAGGCAAGGCCACCCACGACAAACGCCACACCATCAAGGAGCGCGAAGGCCGCCGCGAAGTGGAACGCGCCATGAAACAGACGGTTCGGTAAATTGCTGTTTTTGACAGGGTATATGTTGGTCGCCGGCTTATGTTGCCGGCGATGACATGTTTGATTGACAGGTATATGGACAACATAAACAAGCGCCAGCTCAAGCTGCTCAGCCAGCTCAATCTCCAGCTGCACGCTGCCACCTATGACGGCAATGCCCAAGCAGTGCGCGAGCTGCTTGCCACTGGCGCCGATGCCAACAGCCAGGATGAAGAAGGCTGGACGCCGCTGATGATTGCCGCACAGGGCGGGCAGCTTGAGGTCATGCGCGCCCTGCTCGCCGCCGGTGCCGACCCCAACATGAAAAAAGACGGCGGCTGGACGGCACTGATGAGCGCCGTGCAGCACGGGCACATCGACGCCACGCGCCAGCTGCTCGCCGCTGGCGCCGATGTTGCCGCTGCCCTGCCCCAAGGTCACACCGCCCTCTTTCTCGCCGCGCAGGGCTGGCACCTTGAGCTCATGCACCTGCTTCTTGACGCTGGCGCCGAGGTCAACATTGCAACCTCCGTGCTGGGGACGCCGCTCATGGCCGCCACCCGCAACCGGCACACGGACGCCGTGCACCAGCTGCTCGACGCTGGCGCCGAGGTCAACGCCACCGCCAGAGACGGCACCACCGCCCTGTTTCTCGCCGCCAGAAACGGGCACCCGGACACCGTGCGCCTGCTGCTCGACGCTGGCGCCGAGGTCAACGCCACCACCAGCGACGGCGTCACCGCCCTGTTTCTCGCCGCCAAAAACGGGCACCCGGACACCGTGCGCCTGCTGCTTGATGCTGGCGCCGATGCCAGCATCACGACCGACTGGGGCAGCACGGCGCTGGCATACGCCGAAGCCGCCGGATACAAGGAAACCGCCCGCATGTTACGCGCTGCCCTGCCATGAGCGCCCCCAACCTCAACCCCGCGCAGCGCGACGCTGTGGAATACCTGCAAGGCCCCTGTCTGGTGCTGGCTGGCGCAGGTTCGGGCAAAACGCGCGTGATTGCGCACAAGATTGCGCGCCTGCTGCGTGCTGGCACGCCCGCCGAGGGCATCGCCGCGATTACCTTCACCAACAAGGCCGCCGCCGAAATGCGCGAGCGCACGCGCGCGCTGGCGGGCGCTGCCGCCGCCAAAGTGACCATCTGCACCTTTCACGCACTTGGCGTGCGGCTGCTGCGCGAGGACGGGCAGGCGCTTGGCCTTGGCGCGCGTTTTTCCATCATGGACGCCAGCGACGCCCTCGCCCTGCTGCGCGAGTGCGGCCCCACCACGGACGCGGCGCTGGCGCGGCACTGGCAATCGCTCATCAGCCGCTGGAAAGGCGCGGGGCTGACGGTGGCGCAAGCGCAAGAACGCGCCGCCGATGACGCCGAACGGCGCGCGGCGCGCGTGATGGCGCGCTATCAGGAGCGGCTGGCGGCGTACCAGTCCGTTGACTTTGATGATTTGATTGCCCTGCCGCTGCGCCTGCTGCAGGAGCATGCGGACGTGGCGCAAAAATGGCGCGCAAAACTCGCCTACATCCTCATTGATGAATATCAGGACACAAGCGCCATTCAATATGCACTGCTGCGCCAGCTTGTGGGCAGCAGCGGACAATTCACCGCCGTGGGCGACGACGACCAGAGCATTTACGGCTGGCGCGGCGCCACGCTGGACAATTTGCGCCGTCTGCCAGAAGATTTTCCTGATTTACGCGTCATTCGCCTGGAAACCAATTACCGCTCCACCGCGCCGATTTTGCAGGCCGCCAACAGCGTGATTGCTGCGAATCCAAAAATCTATGCCAAAACGCTGCATTCGGCCATAGGCGCGGGCGAGCCGGTGCGCGTGCTCGCGTGCATGGACGAGCGCCACGAGGCGGCGCAGGCGCTCGCGCATATTCAGGCGCTGCGCGCGCGCCATCCGAAAAGCCGCTGGAGCGATTTTGCAATTCTGTATCGCGCGAATCATCAGGCAAAACCGTTTGAACAGGCGCTGCGGCAGGCGCGCATTCCCTATCGCGTCTCCGGCGGCACGAGTTTTTTTGAGCGCACGGAAATCAAGGATTTGTGCGCCTGGCTGCGCCTGCTGGTGAATGAGCGCGACGACCCCGCTTTTTTGCGCGCCATCACTGCGCCCAAACGCGGCATCGGCGCGCAGACGCTCGCCGCCCTCGGCAAACTGGCGGAGCGCCTGCGCTTGCCGCTCTTTGCCACGCTCGCCAGCCCCGCGCTGCCCACGGCCTTGCCCACGCGCGCCGTGGACGCACTGCACGAGTTTGGCCGCTTCATGGACACGCTGCGCGCGGACGCCGCGCGCGCCGCTGGCAAACAGGCCGCGCACGCCCTGCTGCACGGCTGGCTGCAGGGCATTGGCTACGAACAGCACCTCGCCACCAGTTCAGAAAGCGCGCCGCAGGCCGCTGCGCGCTGGGGCAACGTGCTGGACTTTTGCGAGTGGATGGCGGCGCGCTGCGAAGCTGAAAACGCCAGCCTGCTGGACGTGGCGCACACCGTGGCGCTCGTCTCCACACTCGGCGAGCAGCAGCAGGAGGCCGACGCCCTCACCCTCTCCACCCTGCATGCGGCCAAGGGGCTGGAATGGCCGCATGTGCTGCTGGCGGGCGTCAATGAAGGCGTGCTGCCCTTCCGCCCCGAAGAGGCGGGCAACCCTGCCGCGCACATTGAGGAAGAGCGCCGCCTGATGTATGTGGGCATCACGCGCGCGCAGCGCACGCTGGCCGTCAGTTGGGCGCGCCAGCGCAAAAAAGGGCGCGCCAACGCCCCCGCGCGCGCCAGCCGCTTCATCGCGGAAATGGCGCTCGATACGCCCGAGCGCACCGCCGCCGCTGCAAGCGATGCGCGCGCACGCCTGAGAGCGCTGCGCGAAGAAATGGAAAAAGCCGCGCAAGCCATGAAAACCGGTTGAACCCCGCCGCTGACTAAAATTTTTGCCCTGCCCTTTTCTCCACCACTGCCACACGCCATGCCCACCATCAACATCACCATTGACGATGTCTTGCACGCCAAGGCAGACGAGCTTTTCAGGCGCTTGGGGCTGGACATGGAAACTGCTGTGCGCCAGCTTTTGCGCAAGGCGGTGTCTGACGATGCCGCCATCGTCCTCGAGGTCGTAGAAGAGAAACTGGCCGACGCGCAGACGCCCGGTTTCCAAGCCGAGTTTGACCCTGACGAAGCCGAGCTTGCAGGCGCATTTGTAGAGGATGCCCTAAGCCACGAAGATGCCTTGGAAGCGGCAACCGATGCCGCCGATGAATTACCGGGAAAACTGGCATTTCTGAATGACGAGGGACCGAGCGACATCATTCCTCCGTTCGTTACCACTGCAAACGCCCGCGAAATGTTCGGCCTGCGCCCCGGTGAGACGGTAGCTCAGGCTGCCGCACGGAAGGCAGCGGAGCGCGAACAGCCAATAGAACCGACCTTCGTTCCCGAAGGCGTGGTATTGCCTGGTCTACCCGCCTTCGTGGACGTGGACAACGTCGTCAGCCTTTACGGCTGGCAACCAGGCGAGTCGCTGGACGAGGCCATCGCGCGCAGCAAGGCAGCGAGGCGCGACGCCCAAGAGCCGACCACCATCACCGATGGCGAGCCAATGGCTGACCTCCCTGCCTTCGTGGACGTGGCCATCGTGCGCGAGAAGTCAGGAACCGCAACCAACCAAGAAGAAGGAGATTGAGATGAGCACAACCAAGACGCTGTCGTTTCTTGAAGAGATGGGCTGGGATCGTGTGGAAGAACTCGCTCGTGAAGCCTCACGAAAGGCTATCGCCGAGGCGCATGCCCACGGGCTGCCCGTGGCGGTTGCTGTTGATGGGGTGCCGTCCCTTGTCTATCCTGATGGCCGCGTGGAACCGCTCGAAACATCAGACTTGTCCGGCGCCCAGGGTATCCATTCACCAGCCAGCCAAACAGAAGGAGATTGACATGACAGAAAAGACACTTTCTATCGCGCTCGATTCAGCCATGTTCGACAGCATAGAACAGCTGACAGAAGGGCAGAAGACGGGTTTATTGAAGGAAATTCACAAGCTGGTTCAAGACTATCTTGACCGTCAGCAAAGGCTCAAAAACCTCAAAGACGCTGAAAACCCCTTGCCCAAGAGCTACCTGACCGACGCCGAGCGAGAGCGATTGCGCGCGGGAGGGCTAACAGAAAACGGTATTTACTTAGAGGAATCGGGCGCAGCCGACCGAGCCGGCGATGACGAAGCTGGTTGGGCGTGGCTGGCACGGGCAAGATTGCCAGCGTCTGCGCTGCGGTTCCTGCGGTGGGAGTTCGGGTCGGACTTCATCAAGGAAAAGGGTTTTGATACAACATTGGCCGACAAAGAGTTTGGGCAGGGCTGGCTGGACAGGATAGACCCATTATTTGAGCAAATTCCACATTAATCCATATGGAAAATCTGTTGACGCGCAAGATTTCCAGACACGTTGTAGGGGCGAATAATTATTAGCCCCTACGGGTACGGCTGTACACCACTGTGGCCTGACAGCACCTTTCAGCGCCGCCCTTCCAGTATTTCCAGCGCGATTTTCTTGGCGTTTTTGAAATCGGCCTTGCCGCTGGCAAGCATGGGCAGCTTTTCCACGGGCAGGATGTGGGAGGGATGCATCAGCGGCAGCAAATCGGAGTTCCGGATTTTTTCGGCAATTTCAGGCGCAGCATTTTCTGTCTGCACCAGCAGCGCGATGGCCTCGCCCTTTTTGGCGTCCGGCACGCTGACGGCACAAAACGGCTCGCCGTCGCCCAGCGCGCGCGCCACATGCTCTTCCACGCTGCCCAGGCTGACCATTTCGCCGCCTATCTTGGCAAAGCGTGAATAGCGGTCCGTGACGTAGACAAAGCCGGCCTCGTCAATATGCCCTTTGTCACCCGTCTTGTAATAGCGCACGCCGTCCAGCTCCACAATCACCTCGGCGGTTTTCTGCGGGTCATTCAAATAGCCGCGCATCACCTGCGGGCCGCCGATGATAATCAGCCCGCCCTCGCCCGTGGGCATATCCTGCATGCTTTGCGGGTCCACGATTTTGATAATCGTGCCGGGCAGCGGCAGCCCCACGCTTCCGTCGCGGCTAAACGTCAGCTCCTTCATCGTGTCCGGGTCCAGAAAACTGGGCGTATTGACCGCAGCCACGGGCGCGGTTTCCGTGGCGCCGTAGCCCTCGCACATTTCCTTGCTGAACTTGAGTTTGAAGGCTTCGCGCACTTCGGGCTTCAGTTTTTCCGCTCCAGAAATGACGAGGCGCGCATTCTGGAACATCAGCGGGTGCAGCCGGCGGTTGCGTACATACAGGCGGAAAAAGGTGGAGGTGCCCAAAATAATGCTCGCGCCGTGGCGCGCTGCCATTTTCCCGACGGCGGCGGCGTCCGTGGGGTCGGGCACGCTAATCATTTTCACCCCTTCGCACAGCGGCATGAGCATGGTTACCGTCAGCCCGAAGGAGTGGAACACGGGCAGCGAATTGAGCACCGCATCGTTACGCTGAAAATTGAACAGGTCGCTGATTTGCCGGATATTGGCCAATATGTTTTTGTGGCTCAACTCTATGCCCTTCGGCTCACCTTCGCTGCCGGAGCTGAAGAGGATGGTGGCGGTGTCTTCCAGCGACTTGGGGCTGAAATACAGCAGCCGCAGGCAGGCGGCGGGCAGCAGCAGCACCTCCAGCAGGGTGCGGATTTTCGCCAGCCGGCTGATGGCGACGCCAATCTCTTCGGCATACAGCGCCTTGTCCGCCAGCATGTCGTGAAAATCAAAACCGCGCGCCGTCAGCCGCTCCAGAAACTGGTGCGAGGTGATGACCTGGCGTATGTCCGCCTTGTCCAGCGCCGCCTGCAGCGCCTGGCGGCTGCCGGTATAGTTGAGGTTCACGGGCACTTTGCCCATGACAAACAGCGCCACGTTGACAATGGCGGCGATGGTGGAGCCGGGCAGCAGCACACCCACATTTTCCCCGTTTTTCAGGGCGCGGCGGAAATAGCCGACAAAGGCAAACACGGCGGTAGCGAATTTCAAATGGTTCAGGTTCATCCCGGTGCTGTCCACTGCTGCAGTCCTGAACAGGCCGCGCTTGGCGTGCCCCAGCCAGTGGTGCACAAAAGGCTGCTGGCGCGACATAAAATGTTCCCAGGTGGAAAATGACAGCGCCACAACCTGCTGTTTCATTTCCACATGCCCGACAAAACGCCGCAGCGGTTTGCCAAACGCCACGATAATGTCGCGCTTGCCGCGCCTTGCCGTGAGCGCCTTGTAATGCTCGTCGGCGCGGCTGAATGTGGAACCCCACAGCCCGCGCAGATAAAACGGCACGATGCACACGTCGTCCAAATCGCGGATGGCGACTTCATAACCGCGCCTGAATTCGTCAATTTGCCCGTTGTAGCTGATGTGCCCTTCGGGAAAGAGCGCCACCACTTCGCCCGCCTCCAGCCGCTCGCGTATCGCTTTCAGGCTGCCACGCGTGCCGCCCTTGCCGATGGGGATAACGTGAAACAGCTTGAACAGCCAGTTCAAATAGCGGCGCTCATAAATGCCACGGTACATGACAAATTTGATGGCGCGTGGGCTGGCTGCCTGCAGCAGCATCCAGTCAATCCAGCTCGTGTGGTTGCCCAGCAGCAGCGCGCCGCCGCGCGGCGGCAGGTTTTCCAGCCCCTGCACAAGGCAACGGTAGCTGGTGTTGAGAAACGGCAGCATCCAGATGCGCGTAAACAGGTGCGGCAGTTCCAGCACGGCGTAGATGCCACCAATCAGGCAAATGGCGGCCACCGAGATAAAAATGGCTTCCGTTGAGGCGTGCGTGATTTCCACCAGCACCACGCTGGCGGCCAAAAACGCAATCATGGCAATGTTCTGCACGAAGTTGTTGCCGGCGATGGTTTTGCCCATCTGCTGCTCTTCGGCCAGATACTGAATCGTGGCATTCATGGGCACAAGCACAAAACCGCCGCACACGCCAAACAGCAGCGAGCACGCGCCCAGCAGCCACACATTGGCATGCGTGGCAAACACCATGAGTGCGATGAAAATGCCAAGCGCCCCCACAGGAATGACGCCGTGCTCGATGTGGTGGCGCGACATGTTGCCGGCAATGGTCGAGCCGATAATCATGCCCACGCCCGACAGTGCCAAGATGCCCTGCACGATGATGGCGTTGTCGTCGCCAAACACCGCCTTGTAATGCGCTGGGAATGCCGCCACAACGACTTGCGAAACACCCCAGAACAGGCTGAGTCCAATAATGGACAACCAGATATTGCGGTCGCTGTGTACGACGCGCATGTTTTCTTTCAGGTAGGCCAGCGTGAGGTAGCGCTTGAAATTGAATGTGGCGCGTGCGCCTTCCGGGTCAGCGCCAAATATGGGCAGGCACCAGGAGCAAAATGCCTCGCCCGCGCTGAACATGACCAGCAGAATACCGATGGGCCAGATGTTGGCGACAATCTGCGCGGGGTCGTGCGCGCCGCCATACCAATGCTCAAAAGCAAAGGAAAAGGCAAAGGAGCCGCTCAATATGGCAACGATGGTGAGCGCCTGCACGATGCCATTGGCCTGCCCGAGGCGCTCCACGCCGACGATGGATTTAATCAGACCGTATTTTGCCGGCGAATAAATGGCGCTTTGCGCCGCCAGCGCCAGCGTGAGCCAGAACGCCGCCCAGAACATGCCCGCATAATAGGCCGCCAGCACAGCCACGGAAATGCCCACGGAAACGAGCGAGGCGACGCGCACCACGCGCGTTTTGTCAAACTTGTCGCTGATGAATCCCGAGGGCGAAAACAGCAGCACGAAGGGTATCAATATCATGGCGTTCACCACCGCCGTGAGCGCAATCAGCTCCGTGCCCTCAAGACTTTTCATGAGGGTGTTTTGTATGGTGATTTTGTGCGCCAAATCCACGCAGGCGTTCAGGAAGGCGACGACGAGGTACGCCACAAAGCCGCGTATGCGCCAGATGGAGGGAGGGTCAGCAGGCTGTTGCACTGTCCATATACTCCTGACAATTTCCTTGCATTGCCGGCTTCTTATGCCGGCAACTACGTAGTACTCCTTGTTTTTCCCTTCTTTTTGGCGTTGTTCGCCGCGCCCAGCAGCGGCGCCAGACAGCGTCCGGTGTGGCTGGCGGCGCAGGCGGCCACGTCTTCGGGCGTGCCCTGCACCAGCAGCTCGCCGCCACCGTCGCCGCCTTCCGGCCCCAGGTCCACCACCCAGTCGGCGCTCTTGATGAGGTCCAGATTGTGCTCAATGACGACGATAGTGTTGCCCGCATCGCGCAGGCGCATGAGCACGCCGAGCAACAGTTCCACATCGGCAAAGTGCAGCCCCGTGGTGGGTTCATCCAGCACATAGAGCGTGCGCCCGGTGCCGGGGCGTGCCAGCTCCAGCGCCAGTTTCAGGCGCTGCGCCTCGCCGCCTGAGAGCGTGGTGGCGCTCTGTCCCAGCGTGATGTAGCCCAGCCCCACGTCCTGCAACGTGCCGAGGATGCGCGCAATCGTGGGCTGGTCGCGGAAGAAGTCGGCGGCCTCGTCCACCGTCATGTCCAGAATCTGCGCGATGTTGCGCCCCTTCCAGAGCACCTGCAGCGTCTCGCGGCTGTAGCGGCTGCCGCCGCAGGCGTCGCAGGGCACATAGGCGTCGGGCAGGAAGTGCATGGGCACGCGCACCATGCCCTCGCCCTGACACGCCTCGCAGCGCCCGCCGCCGCTGGCGCGCGCCACGTTGAAGGAAAAGCGCCCCGCGCCCCAGCCGTGCTCGCGTGCGTCGTTGCTGGCCGCCATGAGCGCGCGTATGGGTGCAAACAGGCCGGTGTACGTCGCCGGATTGCTGCGCGGCGTGCGCCCGATGGGGCTTTGGTCCACGGCAATCACTTTGTCGAGCTTGTCCAGCCCCTCAATGCCCTCGTGCGGCGCCGCGTCCACGCGCGCGCGCATGAGCAAGCGCGAGGCGGCAGCCAGCAGCGTATCGCGCACCAGCGTGCTCTTGCCCGAACCCGACACACCCGTCACACAGGTCAGGCAGCCAAGGGGAAAGTCCGCCGTCACGCCGCGCAGGTTGTGCCCGCTGGCGCCCACCACGCGCAGCATTGCCCCCGGCTTGCGACGTTTTGCAGGCACAGCGATGGCGCGCTGCCCGCTCAAATACTGCCCCGTGGGGGAGTCAGGCGCCGCCGCCACCTCGTCAAAACTGCCCTGCGCCATCACGCGCCCGCCGTGCACGCCCGCACCCGGCCCCAGGTCAATGATGTGGTCAGCGGCGCGCATCATGTCGGCGTCGTGCTCCACCACGAGCACGCTGTTGCCCGCATCGCGCAGGCGCCGCAGCGCGTCAATCAGGCGCGCGTTGTCGCGCTGGTGCAGGCCGATGCTGGGTTCATCGAGCACATACATCACGCCCGACAGCGCGCTTCCAATCTGGCTCGCCAGACGGATGCGCTGCGCCTCGCCGCCCGAAAGCGTCACCGCGCTGCGCGCCAGATTCAGATACCCCAGACCCACATCGCACAAAAAGCGCAAACGGCTGGCCACCTCCTGCACCACGCGCGCGGCGATGTCTGCCCGGCTCCCGTGCAGGCGCAGCGCGCTGAAATACTCCCGCGCCTGCTCCAGCGTGATGCTGCTCACCTCGTGAATCGCGCGGCGCTGCGCCCCCTCGCCGATGAACACATGCTGCACACCGCGCGCCAGCCGCGCGCCGCCGCATTCCGGACAGGGCTTGTGCGAGCGCAGGCGCGAAAGCTGCTCGCGCGCTGGCGGGCTGGCGCTGCGCCAGCGGCGCTCAAACATGGGTAACACACCCTCAAACGGGTGGCGGCCTTCGTCCTCGCCAAAGTCGATGCACTCCTCGCCCGAGCCGTGCAGCACCGCGTGCTGCACCTGCGGCGGCAAGCGCTCAAACGGCTCGTCCAAGTCAAAGCCATAGTGCGCCGCCAGCACCTCCTGACAGCGGCGCGTGTCGGCATTGCGCGCGTCCCAGAGCGCCACCGCTCCACTCGGCAGGCTCATGCCCGGAAAGGCAAGCACGCGCGAGGCATCAAAGGCATCCTGCACCCCCAGCCCGCCGCACGCCGGGCACGCCCCCTGCGGCGCATTGAAGGAAAACATGCGCGGCTCCAATGCCGGCAAGGTATAGCCACACTCCGGGCAAGCAAAGCGGGTGCTGAAAGAGTGCTCTGTGCCAGTATCCATCTCCACCAGCAGCGCGCGCTCCCCGCCCGCCGCCAGCGCCGCCTCAAAACTCTCGGACAGGCGCACCTCGGCATCCGCACGCACGCGCAGGCGGTCCACCACCAAGTCCACATCGTGCGGCGCGCCATCCAGCGGCGGCACATCAGTCCCCTGCAACACCTGTCCGTCAATGCGGAAGCGCACATAGCCGCGCGCCTGCCAGTGCGCAAGCAGCGCGTCCAGTCCCTCGCTCTGCCCGCGTGCCAGCGGCGCCAGCAACATCAGGCGCGCGCCCTCCGGCAGCGCCAGCGCCGCGTCCACCATCTGCGCCACCGTCTGAATGTGCAGCGCGTGCCCGTGCTCCGGGCAATGCGGCACGCCCGCGCGCGCAAACAGCAGGCGCAGCCAGTCGTGGATTTCTGTCACCGTGCCCACCGTGGAGCGCGGGTTGTGCCCGCCCGCGTGCTGGCTGATGCTGATGGCCGGCGACAGCCCGTCGATGAAATCCACCTCCGGGCGCGGCATCAGATTCAGGAACTGGCGCGCATACGCGCTCAGGCTCTCCACATAGCGCCGCTGCCCCTCGGCATACAGCGTGTCAAACGCCAGCGACGACTTGCCCGACCCCGACAGCCCGGTCACCACCACCAGCCGCTCGCGCGGAATATCCACGTCCACGCCCTTCAGGTTGTGCGTGCGCGCACCACGCACACTGATGGCGCGCGGCGCGCCCTCGGGCGCAGGCGGAAAAGGCGGGAAGCTCACGATGGAAACGTCCAAAAACTGCGCATTATCGGCGCACTGCCGCCCTGCTGCCCCCTGCGCCGTGCCCGCCGCCAGTGCCTGCGCCGGAAAAACGGCATACCCTATGCAATTGCATTTCATCTCCGGCAACTTACGCCGGCGACAACATCATACCCAACAAGACAATGCGAAAAACAAGGTTTGCACCACATCAAGAATGGCAAAAAATCTGCCACTCCACAGCTGCAGCATATTCCCGCGATTTACGCAAAAGAAAAAGCCGCGCGGCGTCTGCTGCCGTGCGGCTTTTTGTCTGGTGCCGGTTGCCGGATTTGAACTGGCGACCTTCCGCTTACAAGGCGGGTGCTCTACCAACTGAGCTAAACCGGCGAAGGGGTGCGGATTATAGGGTGCGCGTTACTTGATGCGCTTGAGCGCGGGGCGTTTGCGCGGCGTGGTGGCGGGCGGCGTGGGG
>JAFRYL010000121.1 GCA_017437605.1 Ottowia sp.
CTGCCGCCACGCGCCCACGCGGGCGTGGCGGCGCAGCACGAAAGCGCGCCAGTAGCCGTATTGCCACTGCTGCGCCCAAAGCTGGCGCAGCGTGCCGCGCGGCTGGTAGGCGCTGCGGATGCGCGCGCTTTGCCACACGCGCACGCCGGCGCGGCGCAGGCGCAGGTTGTGTTCGTCGTCCTGATTGCGCACCAGCGTTTCATCAAAGCCGCCAGCGCGCGCCAGCGCCTCGCGCCGCCAGCAGCCAAGGTAGACGGTGTCGGCCTCGCCCTCGTAGCTCACATCGCGCGAGCGCGCCCCGCCCACAACCCAGCGGCACTGGAACGCGGCGGCGATGGCGCGCCCGGTCGCGCCCTGCCCCTGCGCCACCCAGGGGCCGCCCACGTTGCCAGCGCCGCTGCGCTCCAATGCGGCGAGGCACTCGGCAAGGTAATCGGGCGCAAAGCGCGTGTGCACGTCCAGCCGCGCAATCACGCCGCCCCGCGCGCGGCGCAGCGCCGCATTCAGCCCGGTGGAGACGATGCGCTGCGGGTTGTCCAGCACGGTGAGGCGCGCATCGCGCGCGGCGCATTCGTCCAGCAGCTCGCGCGTGCCGTCGTCGCTGGCACCGTCGGCAATGAGCAGCTCCATGCGCCAGCCTTGCGGCAACTGCTGCGCCAGCGCGCTGCGGCAAAAATCTTCAATGTGCGCGCGCTCGTTGCGGCAGGGCACGATGACGCTGACAAGCTGCGCCTCGCCCGGCGCGTCCAGCTCGGCAATGCGCCAATCAGCCATGCGCCTGTTCCCCGCCGCGCGCCGTGCGCCCAAGCCAGAGCGCCAGCAGCAGCCACACGGCGCACAGCGGCACCGCCAGCCAGGAAATGGCAGACAGCGACAGCCCCAGCCCCGCCGACAGCCCCGCATAGCCCCAGGCGCCTATCTGGTCGCCACTGCGGTAGACCACGGTGTCAATAAAGTTTTTCGCCTTGTAGCGGTCTTCGCGCGGCGCCTGCGTGAACAGCACCTCGCGCGAGGGGCGCGCCAGCGCAAAGTTGCTCACGCGCCGCCCGACCTGCACCAGCACAAACACGCCCAAAATGGGGAACGACGCCAGCAACCCAAAGCCCGCCATGCTCACCAGCGGCAGCGCGGCCAGCGTAAAGGCAATGCCTAGGCGCTGCATCAGCCGCCCGGTGATGAAAAGCTGAAAACCCAGCGTGAGCGAATTCACCCACAAATCAATCTGCGCAAAAAATGCCGTGCGCGCGGCGCGCTCGGTGAAATTGGCGTTCACGATTTCCGCCTGCTGGAAATACAGCAGCGTGGAGGTGATGGAATACAGCAAAATGAAGGCGGAAATACCCATCAGATACGGGGATTGCAGCGTGCGCTGCAGCCCCGCCCACGCCGAGCCGCCGATGTTTTGTGTTTCGCCCTGCGCCTCTTGCGGCGCAGCGCGCCCGCCGCCCGAGCGCGACACGCTGCGCGCCAGCCACACCGCCACCTCCAGCAGCGCGGCAGACAGCAGCAGCCATTGCCAGTGGCTCACGCGCGCAGAAAGCGTCTTCACCAGCGCCGGCCCGATGATGCCGCCCACCGTCGCGCCAGCGGCCAGAATGCCAAACAGCCGCTTGCCCTGCTCGCTGCTGAACACGTCCGCCATCAGCGACCAGAACACGGAGACGACAAACAGATTGAATACCGACACCCAGATGAAAAACACGCGCTCTGCCCACACCGCGCGCGCGCCGCTTTCCGCGCCGCCAAAAACGAGGGCAAACAGCAGCAGGTGCAGTGCAAAAAAACGGTAGGAAAGCGCGATGAACCTCTCGCGCGGCCAGCGCTGCACCAGCGCGCCAAACAGCGGACTGAGCGCCAGCATCGCCCCCAGCGTGCCCACAAACAGCCACGGCAGATTGCGCACCCCGCCCGCCGCGCCGATTTCGTCGCGCAGCGGGCGCAGCATGTAGTACGCCATGAACAGCGTCACCACATACAGCCACGCCAGCAGCAACACGCGCGCCTCACGCGGGCGCACGTTCAGGCGCGCCAGCAGGCTGTAGAGCGCCGTACCGCGTTCCACCGTCATTTCCCGCCGCGCGCCGAAGCGCGCCCAAACACGCCGCAAACGGCGGCGCGCTGGATGAAAACCATCGCTCTACTCCTTGCTCAAAAAACAGCCGCCCATTGTGCGCGCAGCCCCGCGCCCCCTGAAGCGCCGCGCGCTGCAAAGGCTTGTGAGCACCGCTCAACAATGGCCACAGCGGCGCGCCCCGATAATCGCGCCCATGAAAATTTTTCGCGGCTTGCGGCACCCGGGCATGGCGCCGGCGTGTGCGCTCACGGTGGGCAATTTTGACGGTGTGCATCTGGGGCATCAGGCGATGCTGGCGCTGCTGCGCGCCGCTGCCGAAAAGCACGGCGTGCCAAGCTGCGTGCTGACGTTTGAGCCACACCCGCGCGACTGGTTTGCCAGCGCCTACAACCAGCCCGACCGCGCGCCAGCGCGCATCAGCACGCTGCGCGACAAGCTCACGGCGCTGGCGGCCTGCGGTGTGGAGCAGGTCGTCATCCTGCCCTTCAATGCACGGCAGGCGGCGCAAAGCGCCGAAGCCTTCATTGACGATGTCCTGGTGCGCGCGCTGGGCGTGTGCCATGTGCTCATTGGTGACGATTTCCGCTTTGGCGCGCGGCGCGCGGGCGATGCGGCGATGCTGGAAGCCGCTGGCCGCGAGCGCGGCTTTGAAGTGGCGCGCATGGATTCGCACGAGGTGCATGGGCTGCGCGTGTCGTCCACCGCCGTGCGCGAGGCGCTGGCCGCTGGCGACATGCAGCGCGCCGCTGCGCTGCTTGGGCGCCCCTACAGCATCAGCGGGCATGTGGTGCACGGGCGCCGCCTTGGGCGCGCACTTGCGGAAAGCGCGCCCGGGCACGGCGACGGCTTCCGCACGCTGAACCTGCGCTTTTCGCGCCGCACGGCGGCGTGGCGCCCGGCGGCCAGCGGCATTTTTGTGGCGCGCATTCACGGGCTTTGGTCGGCGCCGCTGGATGGCGTGGCGAACTTGGGCATACGTCCGTCGCTGGACGCGCACGACATCAACGGCGGGCGTGTGCTGCTGGAGGTGCACGCGCTGCGCTGGCCGGTGGCGCTGGGCGCCGAAGGGGGCTACGCTAAAATCATCCGCGTGGATTTATTGCACAAACTGCACGACGAATTGCGCTATCACTCGCTGGCGGCGCTGGCCGCCGGCATTTCCCGCGATTGCGCCGCTGCGCGCGACTGGCACGCGCGCCACGCGGCGCCTTGAAAATCCACCCCATTTTTTTCCATATTGCACGCGCCAAGAAAATGTGCGCCTGAAATGCCATGAATGCAAAAAAGAAAACCGATGATGCCGGTCAGTACAGCCACACGCTGAACATGCCGGAAACGCCCTTCCCCATGCGCGGCAACCTGCCCAAGCGCGAGCCGGAGTGGGTGCGCCAGTGGAACGAGGGCGGCCTCTACCGGCGCCTGCGCGCGGCGCGCGCCGGGCGCGAGAAGTTCATCCTGCACGACGGCCCGCCCTACGCCAACGGCAACATCCACATCGGGCACGCCGTCAACAAAATCCTCAAAGACATGATTGTGAAAGCGCGGCAGTTGAAAGGGCTGGACGCGCATTACGTGCCCGGCTGGGACTGCCACGGGCTGCCCATTGAAAACCAGATTGAAAAACAGTTTGGGCGCGGGCTGTCGCGCGATGAGATGCAGGCCAAGGGGCGCGCCTACGCCGCCGGGCAAATCGCCGCGCAAATGGCGGATTTCAAGCGCCTGGGCGTCATCGGCGACTGGGAGCACCCCTACCAGACCATGCACCGCGCAAGCGAGGCGGGCGAGCTGCGCCTGTTCCGCCGTCTGGTGGAGCGCGGCTACGTGTATCGCGGGCTGAAACCCGTCTATTGGTGCTTTGACTGCGGCTCCGCGCTGGCGGAAGCCGAGATTGAATACGCCGACGAAAAGGGCACGGCGCTGGACGTAGCGTTTGAGGCCGACAACCCGGCTGCGCTTGCCGCTGCCTTCGGGCTGGAAAAGCTGCCGGAGGGCAAGAAAGCCTTCGCCGTCATCTGGACGACGACGGCGTGGACGATTCCCGCGAATCAGGCGCTCAACGCGCACCCAGCGCTGGATTACGCCCTCGTGGACACGCCGCGCGGCGTGCTCATGCTGGGCGCCAAGCTGGTGGAGCAGGCGCTGGAGCGCTACGGGCTGCAGGGCAGCGTGCTCGCCACGGTGCGCGGGGAAAAGCTGGCGGGCCTCGCGTTCCGCCACCCCCTCTACGACCTGGACACGCCCGCTGGCCCCTACTGCTACCGACGCCTGTCGCCGCTGCATCTGGCCGAATACGTCAGCGACAGCGACGGCACCGGTATCGTGCACTCCGCGCCCGCCTACGGCGTGGACGACTTCAACACCTGCATGGCGCACGGCATGAGCGTAGATGAAGTGCTCAACCCCGTGCGCGGCGGCGGCAGCTACACGGACGAGCTGCCGCTCTTTGGCGGGCAGGACATCTGGAAAGTCAGCCCCACCATCATCAACACGCTGCGCGAGAGCGGGCGCCTCATGGCCAGCGCGCCGCTCGTGCACAGCTACCCGCACTGCTGGCGCCACAAGTCGCCCGTGATTTACCGCGCCGCCGCGCAGTGGTTCATCCGCATGGACGAGGGCGAAGGCGTGTTCACCAGCGACAAGGCCGCCGAGCCGCTGCGCACCACGGCGCTGCGCGCCATCGGGGAGACGGCGTTTTTCCCCGCCTCTGGCCAGGCGCGGCTGCGCGACATGATTGCGAACCGTCCCGACTGGGTCATCAGCCGCCAGCGCGCGTGGGGCGTGCCCATTCCGTTTTTCCTGCACAAGGAAAGCGGCGAGCTGCACCCGAAGACGATGGACATCATCGACCGCGCCATTGCCGTGATTGAAGAAGGCGGCATTGAGGCGTGGAGCCGCCTCGCGCCCGAAGACATCATCGGCGCCGAGGACGCGCAGCGCTACACCAAGAGCAGCGACATTCTGGAAGTGTGGTTTGACTCCGGCTCCACCTTCTGGCACGTGCTGCGCGGCACGCACCCAGACGAGCACCACGAAACCGGGCCAGAAGCCGACCTCTACCTTGAAGGGCACGACCAGCACCGGGGCTGGTTCCACTCCTCGCTGCTGCTGTCGGCGGCCATCAACGGGCGCGCGCCCTACCGCAGCATCCTCACGCACGGCTTCACCGTGGACGGGCAGGGGCGCAAGATGAGCAAGAGCGTGGGCAACACCATCGCCCCGCAGGAAGTCAGCGACAAGCTCGGCGCGGAAATCCTGCGCCTCTGGGTCGCCGCCAGCGACTATTCGGGCGACATCGCCATTGACGACGCCATCCTCGCGCGCGTGGTGGACAGCTACCGCCGCATCCGCAACACGCTGCGCTTTCTGCTCGCCAACACCAGCGACTTTGACCCCGCCGCGCACGCCGTGCCCGTGGCGGACATGCTTGAAGCCGACCGCTGGCTGCTGGCGCGCGCCGCCGAAATGCAGCGCAAGGTGCTGGCGCACTTTGAGGTGTATGAGTTCCACCCCGTCGTCGCCGCGCTGCAGGTGTTCTGCTCCGAGGATTTGGGCGCCTTCTATCTGGATGCCATCAAGGACCGCCTCTACACCACCGCCGCTGGCGGCGCCGCGCGGCGCAGCGCGCAAACCGCGCTCTGGCACCTCACGCACGCCATGCTGCGCTGGATGGCGCCCTTCCTCAGCTTCACCGCCGAGGAAGCCTGGCCGATTTTCAGCGGCGCGAAAGACTCCATCTTCATGGAGGAATACTGGGCGCTGCCCGCCGTGCCGGAGGCCGATGCCCTGCTTGCCAAATGGGCGCGCATCCGCCAAATCCGCGAACTCGTCAACCAGCGCATCGAGGAGCTGCGCGAAAAGGGGCAGGTTGGCTCCTCGCTACAGGCGGAAGTGGCCGTCACCGCGCCGCCCGAAGACCTCGCCCTGCTGCAGAGCCTTGGGGACGAACTCAAATTCGCCTTCATCACCTCGGCCGCCAGCGTGCAGGCGGGCGCCGAACTCGACGTGCAGGCGCGCGCCTCGCAGCAACCCAAATGCGCGCGCTGCTGGCACTACGTGGACAGCGTCGGCCACAACGCCGAACACCCGCAGCTCTGCCGCCGCTGCGCCGACAACCTCTTTGGCGCGGGCGAGCAGCGGCACTTCATCTGAACAGCGCCAACAAAAAACCGGGCCACGCGCCCGGTTTTTTTATGCCTTCCCTCTGCATACTCATGCAGTATTCACTTCATCGCCGACTTCTTTTGCCGGCAAACATTGAATACCCATACATTTCACCAAAAAAAAAGCCTCCGCAACGGAGGCTTTCTTGAGCGGTGGTGGGTGCTAACGGGTTCGAACCGCTGACCTACGCCTTGTAAGGGCGCCGCTCTACCAACTGAGCTAAGCACCCTGGCAACACGGTTTAGCTGTTGAGCGAGTCTTTCAGCGCCTTGCCCGGGCGGAAACGCGGCACGCGCGCCGCCTGAATCTTGATGGGGCGGTTGGTGCGCGGGTTGCGACCCATGCGCGCAGCGCGGCTGCTGACGCTGAAGGTGCCAAAGCCCACCAGCGAAACGCGCCCGCCTGCTTTCAGCGTGCTTTCAATGGCTTCCATAGCGGCGGCCAGGGTGCGCGACGCGGTGACTTTGGAGGTGTCGGCGCGGTCGGCGATGTATTCAATGAGTTCAGTCTTGTTCATTGCTGTCGGTGTCCAGTGAGGGTGTGTTCAAGCGGAATGAAACACGGCAGCGGAACTGCGTGCAGTCTCCGCTCCAGCGACCCCCAGCTCTGCGGCTCGGGGTTGTGAGGATTTTAGTCACAACTTGACACCAGCCCCCGCCGCATCAGGCGCGCGCCCTGATTTCCGGCAAAGCGCGGCGCAGGTAATAGACCATGGACCACACCGTGAGCAGCGCCGCCGTCCAGAGCAGCACGCGCCCCCAGAGGCGCGTGTTGACGATGCCCAACACCGTGCCGTCGTAGAGCAGAAAGCCGATGGCCGTCATCTGCACCGTGGTCTTGACTTTGCCGAGCATGTGGACGGCGACGCTGGCGCTGGCGCCAATGCGCGCCATCCACTCGCGCAGGCTGGTAATCGCAATCTCGCGCCCCACGATGATGAGGGCGGCAAACACATCCGCGCGCCCCAGATGCACCAGCACCAGCATACAGGCGCACACGAGGAATTTGTCGGCCACGGGGTCAAGAAAGGCGCCAAAGGCGGAGGTCTGGTTCAGTCGCCGCGCCAGATAACCATCAGCCCAGTCGGTGACGGCAAAGACGATGAACATCGCCGTGGCGATGAGGTTGATGGTGAACGGCTGCAGCGGCAGGTAAAACACGCCCACGATGAGCGGAATGGCCGCAATGCGCGCCCAGGTCAGCAGCGTTGGCAGGGTGAAAAACGTCATGGCTGCCATTGTGCGCTTTCCCCCGTGGCAGGCAAGGCGGCGCGCGCCGCCGCAGTTCGCGTGCCAAAGCGCCCCGCAGCATGAAAAAGCGCAAGGCGCTGTGGCGTACACGCACTCCCCTCGCCCCCGCGGTGCGGAGCTCGGACAGGGGTTGAGGGCTGGGGTGAGGGGGCAAAACAGTGGGTATTGCTTGGACGCCGGCATAAGAAGCCGACGATACCTCATGCCAATCATTGGTATACGCCTTGAATGACGCCGCCGCGCTGCTGGCGCAGCACGGCGCACCCCCACCCTGCCCTCCCCCTCCGTCCAGCCGCTTCGCGGCAGGCGAAGGAGAGGGGAAGCACTTCTCAGCCC
>JAFRYL010000122.1 GCA_017437605.1 Ottowia sp.
CCCGCTGGCGGGACGCGAGTGCGAGTGTAGCGAAATGTTGTGGGTGTGCAAAGGTTCACGCAAGTTTTTTGTGCTGCCACGCATACCTGAAATATTTGTGCAGCATTGCCGGCCTGTTATGCCGGCGGCAAATGAATACCCTCATGCTGAAGCAGGCGGCGCTTGATGTCCAGCCCGGCGGCGTAGCCGGTCAGTGCGCCGCCGCTGCCAAGCACGCGGTGGCAGGGGATGATGATGGACAGCGGATTGCGCCCCACGGCGCCGCCCACGGCCTGCGCCGCCATGCGCGGCGGCGCAAGGCGCTGGGCGAGGGCGCCGTACGTGGTGGTGCGGCCGTAGGGAATGGCGCGCAGCATGTTCCACACGCGCTGCTGGAATGGCGTGCCTCGAGGCGCAAGCGGGATTTTTGAAATATCCGGGCGCAGACCCGCAAAATAATTGTCCAGCCAGCGGCGCGCGGCGCTCAAAACGGGCGGCGCGGGAGCCTGCAGCCACTGCAGCGCGGCGTGAGGAAAACCTTTTTGATTTTCAAACCACGCGCCCGTCAGCGCCCCGCCAGTGCTGGCAAGCAGCATGCGGCCAAAGGGCGTTTCGTGCCAGAGTGAGCAATATCCAGTGGGTGGTTTCATGTTCTGTGGGCGCGGCAGGCGGGCGTGATGCGCTATATTTTCACGCTTTTCCCATCTGGCGCTTGCACCATGCCGCAGTTCCGCATTGCCCCTTCCATTCTGTCCGCCGATTTCGCCTGCCTAGGCGAGGAAGTGCGCCGCGTGGCGCAGGCGGGTGCCGACTGGCTGCACTTTGACGTGATGGACAACCACTACGTGCCCAACCTCACCTTCGGGGCTATGGTGTGCCGCGCGCTGGCGCCGCACGCCGTGCTGCCGGACGGCGCGCCCATGCCCATTGACGTGCATCTGATGGTGCAGCCCGTGGACGTGCTGGCGCAGGCGTTTGCCCAAGCGGGCGCGGCGCTTATCAGCTTCCACCCCGAAGCCAGCGCGCACCCGCACCGCAGCGTGCAGGCGATACGTGCCGCTGGCTGCAAGGCGGGGCTGGCCTTCAACCCCGCCACGCCGCTGGACGTGCTGGACTGGCTCATTGACGAGATTGACCTCATTCTCATCATGAGCGTCAACCCCGGCTTTGGCGGGCAGGCGTTCATCGACAGCGCGCTGCGCAAGATTGAGCAGGCGCGCCGCCGCATCGACGCATCGGGGCGCGACATTCGGCTGGAAGTGGACGGCGGCATCAAGGCCGCCAATATCCGCCGCGTGGCAGATGCGGGCGCGGATACCTTTGTGGCGGGCAGCGCCATATTTGGGCAGCCGGATTATGCAAACGTGATTGCGGATATGCGCGCAGAACTGGAAAAGAAATGAGCGGGAATACTCTTGGAAACCTGTTTGCCGTCACCAACTTTGGCGAATCGCACGGTCCGGCCATAGGCTGCGTGATAGACGGCTGCCCGCCCGGGCTGGCACTGAGCGAAGCCGATATTCAGCCGGAACTTGAGCGCCGCCGCCCGGGTACAAGCAAATATGTGACGCAGCGGCAGGAAAGCGATAGCGTGCAAATTCTATCGGGCGTGTATGAAGGATATACAACCGGCACGCCCATTTGCCTGCTCATTCCCAACACCGACCAGCGCAGCAAGGATTATTCCGATATTGCCCAGAGTTTCCGCCCCGGCCACGCCGATTACACGTATTGGAAAAAATATGGCCGCCGCGACCCGCGCGGCGGCGGGCGCTCCTCGGCGCGCTTGACCGCGCCCACCGTGGCAGCGGGCGCGGTGGCGCGCAAATGGCTTTCGGAAAACCACGGCGTGCAGCTTCGCGCCTGCGTGACGCAGGTGGGCGAAATCGCACTTGCTTTTGAAGACTGGAAGCATGCGCGCGAAAACCCGTTTTGCGCGCCTGTGGCCGACACCAGCGCGCTGGAAGACTATATGCAGGCGCTGCGGAAAGCTGGCGATTCCTGCGGCGCGCGCCTGCGCGTGCAGGCCAGCGGCGTGCCCGCTGGCTGGGGGCAGCCCATTTACGGGCGGCTGGATGCCGACATTGCCCGCGCCTTCATGGGGCTGAATGCGGTCAAGGGCGTGGAAATTGGCGATGGCTTTGCCTGCGCCGCGCTGCGCGGCAGCCAGGCGGGCGACAGTCCGCAACCAGACGGGCAGGGTGGCGTGCGCTTTGCCAGCAACCACGCGGGCGGCGTGCTCGGCGGCATCAGCAGCGGGCAGGACATTGAGGTGAGCGTCGCCATCAAACCCACCAGCTCCATCCTCATAGAGCAGCCGTCCATGAACACAGCGGGCGACGTGGTGCAAGTCGCCACGCGCGGGCGGCATGACCCCTGCGTCGGCCTGCGCGCCGCGCCCATTCTTGAGGCACTGCTCGCCCTCGTGCTCATGGAACACGCCCTGCAGCAGCGCGCGCAGTGCGGGGTGTAAAGGCGCATACTCTATTCAAAGACAAATTATCGCCGGCTTATGTTGCCGGCGATGGCTTTATACCCCGTGGTGTGGGTGATTGTTTCTCCCGCGATGGGCGCGGCGGTGCGTATTTCAGGGGGCCGACAGGCGCTGCACCATGCGGGTTTGCCAGCCGGGGCCGCCAGCTTTCCAGCGCGCAAGCACGTCGGGTGGAATGCGCAGCGCAATCTGAATGGCGCGGGGCTTTTTGGGCTTTTCCTGCGCGGCTTTGGCAGCGGCTTCGCGTGCGGCGCGGCGCGCGGCGCGCTGGGCGCGCAAGTCGTCCAGTCCGAGGTGGAGAATGGCTTTGTCGGGTGTCCAGTCTTCCTCGCGCGTGGGTGGGCAGTCCGGGTCGTAGGCGACGGTTTCGGGCGCGGCGGCGACGGCGGCGTCAAGTTCCGCCTTGGTGAAGAAATTGGCGATATCGGCGCGCTTCATGGGGTGTGGCCTTTCTGCAGGAAATCAAACGGGTGCTGTCGGGGCGTTCTGTCCAGACCAGATAGACGATTTGCCCGTGGAGCCAGCCAATGCTTTGCGTGCGCTGCTCGCCGTAGCTGTCGCGCGTGTCTTCCTGCGAGAGCATGGGGAAATCAAAAAACGGAGCGCATTCGGCTAGGTCAATGCCGTGTTTGGCAAGGTTGGCTTGGCGTTTGGCTTCGTCATAGCTGATGGACATGGGGCAATTGTGTATGCAGCGCGCGGCGGATGCAAGAGGTTTGCGCGTGGCAGCGTGCGGGCACGGTGTATATCTCGGCGGGGGGCGAGGAGATGTTCTTTTGTTATCCGCCGCGCTCAATGCGTTCGATGCCTTCGCCGAGTTGCAGCCATTCGGCTTCCAGTGCTTCGTTTTCGGCGGCGAGGTCTTTGAGTTCGCGCCCGGCGGTGGCGCGTTGGTCGGCGTCCATGGGTGCGGCGAGTTGTTCATGCAGTTCGCTGGTGCGCGCGGCGATGGCTTCCATGCGCGCTTCCACGGCGGCCAGCCGCTTTTTGAGCGGGGCGGTTTGCGCGGCGAGTGCGGCGCGCTGTTTTGCTGCCTGGCGGCGCGCTTCGGCCTGGTTGACGGGTTTTTCTGGCTTTTCGGGCGCGGCGTTTTTTAGCGCCTCGCGCCGCTGGCGCGCCTGTTCGAGCAGGTGGCGGCGGTAGTCGTCCAAATCGCCCTCAAAGGGAGCGACGCCGCCGCTGCCGACGAGCCAGAACTCATCGCACACGCTGCGCAGCAAGGCGCGGTCGTGGCTCACCAGCATGATGGCGCCGTCAAAGCTGGCGAGGGCGTCGGCGAGCGCCTCGCGCGTGGGCAGGTCAAGGTGGTTGGTCGGTTCGTCGAGCAGCAGCAGGGCGGGGCGCTGCCACACGAGCATGGCGAGCACGAGGCGCGCTTTTTCGCCGCCGCTCATTTGACCCGCCGGTTGCAGCGCCATGTCGCCGGAAAAGTTGAAGCCGCCGAGGAAGCTGCGCAGCGCGGCTTCGCGGGCGGCGTCGGCGTTTTCCAGCCCAAGGCGGCGCGCAAGCTGCTGCATGTGCTGCAGGGGGCTGGCGGCGGCGTCCAGCGCGTCCAGCGCGTGCTGCGCGAAGTAGCCGATGGCGAGGTTTTTGCCTTCGCGCACGTTGCCCGCCAGCAGCGGCAGGGTGCGGGCGATGGTTTTGATGAAGGTGGATTTGCCTTGCCCGTTGGCGCCGAGGATGCCGATGCGCTGGCCGGCGCGCACTTCCTTGGTCACGCCGCGCAGCACGGTGCGCGCTTCGCCGCCGTCCTCGCGCGTGTAGCCGAAGGCGGCGTCCCGAATGGTGAGCATGGGGTCGGGCAGGGCGTCGGGCGCACGCCAGTCAAAGTGCAGGTGTTCTTCGGCAAGTGCGGGGGGAATGTCGCGCATCTTTTCCAGCGCCTTCAGGCGGCTTTGCGCCTGCCGCGCTTTGGTGGCTTTGGCGCGAAAGCGCTCAACGAAACGCTGCAGCCGCTCGCGGCGCTGCTGCTGGCGCTCGCGCTCGGCCTGTTGCTGGGCGAGTTCGGCGGCGCGCAGCGTTTCAAAGGCGCTGTAGCCGCCCGTGTAGCGGCGCAGGCTGCCGCCGCCCATGTGCAGCGTGACCTGGCAGGCGGCGTCCAGAAAGTCGCGGTCGTGGCTGATGATGATGAGCGTGCCAGCAAAGCGTGCGAGCCAGCCTTCCAGCCACACGAGGGCGTCAAGGTCAAGGTGGTTGGTGGGTTCGTCGAGCAGCAGCAGGTCCGAGGGCGCCATGAGTGCGCGCGCAAGCTGCAGCCGCATGCGCCAGCCGCCGGAAAAGCTGTTGACGGGGCGTTCCAGTTCGCTCTGGGCAAAGCCAAGCCCGCTGATGAGCGCTTGCGCGCGGGCGCGGGCGTCAAGCGCGCCGGCGTCGTGCAGCGCGGCGTGTGCCTGCGCGATGGCCATGCCGTCGCCCGCGCGTTCGGCGGCGGCGAGTTGTTGCTGCAGCGCGGTGAGCTGTGCGTCGCCCGCGAGCACGAAGTCGGTGGCGCTTTCTTCGGTGTCGGGTGTGTGCTGCGCCACTTGCGTGATGCGCCAGCCAGCGGGCACGCTGACGTTGCCGCCGTCTTCGTGCAAGTCGCCCGCCAGCAGCGCAAACAGGCTGGATTTGCCCACGCCGTTGCGCCCGATGAGCGCCACTTTCTCGCCCGGCGCAATGCGCACGTTGGCATCTTGCAGCAGCACTTTGGCGCCACGGCGCAGGGTGAGGTGGTCAAGGGCAATCACGGCAGGACAGGGAAAAGAAAGGGCGCGATTGTGCAAAAAAAGAATCCTCTCCCTCGCGATAGCCGAGGGGGAGAAATTTCCACGCCGCCTTGGTTTCCATAGCGAATGCGGACGGCGCCCATTTTCTGTTGTAGGGGCGCCTCTTGTGGGCGCCCGTCCCGACGCGCAGACGTACAACGGGCGACCACAAGGGTCGCCCCTATATACTGCGTACATATTGCAGGCACTACCGGCAACTCTTGCCGACGATGAATGTATACCCGTCAAAAAGTGCTTTTTTCAGATGCGTTGCACAGCGTTTTTTGTGCGCTGCAAGGCGCGCGCAATGCGCTGCGCCTACACTCGCAGCAGTTTGTTTTTGCACTGCACAAGAAAGCTGACCATGAGCACCACATTCACCCCTTCCCTCACGCATGACAACCGCATTCAGCACGCCGGCCTGCGCCAGAAAGTGATGAGCGCCGAGGCCGCCGCCGCGCTCATTCCGGCGGGCGCTGTGCTTGGCATGAGCGGCTTCACCGGCTCCGGCTACCCCAAGGCGCTGCCGCAGGCGCTGGCGCAGCGCATTGAGGCCGAGCGCGCCGCCGGACGCGCCTTTGACGTGGGCGTGTGGACGGGCGCCTCCACCGCGCCCGAACTGGACGGCGCCCTCGCCCCCGCCATGCGCCAGCGCCTGCCGTACCAGTCCGACCCCGCCGTGCGCCGCCAAATCAACGCTGGCGCCATCAACTACATTGACATGCACCTGTCGCACGTCGCGCCCATGGCGCAGGCGGGTTTTCTGGGGCGCATGGACGTGGCCGTGATTGAAGTGGCGGGCATCCTCGCGGACGGGCGGCTCGTGCCCACCACGTCACTGGGCAACAACCAGGCGTGGCTGGACATGGCCGACAAGGTGATTCTGGAAGTGAATGCCTGGCAAAGCGTGGCGCTGGAAGGCATGCACGACGTGTATCGCGTCGCCCTGCCGCCCGCGCGCGAGCCAATCCCGCTCACCGCGCCCGGGCAGAGCATAGGCACCATGTATATGGAATGCGACCCGGACAAAATCATCGCCATTATTGAAACCGACGCCACCGACCGCAATTCACCATTCAAGGCGCCGGACGCCGATTCGCAGCGCATCGCCGCGCACATCATTGATTTTCTGCAAAATGAAGTGAAACATGGCCGCCTGCCCGCCAATCTGCTGCCGCTGCAGTCGGGCGTGGGCAATATCGCCAACGCCGTGCTCGCCGGCCTGAATGAAAGCCATTTTGAAGGGCTGACCGCCTACACAGAAGTGCTGCAGGACGGCATGCTGCGCATGATTGAATCGGGCAAACTGACTTTTGCCTCTGCCACGGCGCTGTCGCTCAGTCCGGAAGCCACCGAGTTTTTCAACAAGAATATCGAGAAATTCCGTGGCCGCGTGCTGCTGCGCCCGCAAGACGTGAGCAACCACCCCGAAGTGATACGGCGCCTCGGCGTGCTGGCGATGAACGCCATGATTGAGGCTGACATTTACGGCAATATCAACAGCACGCACGTCATGGGTAGCGCCATGATGAATGGCATTGGCGGCTCGGGCGACTTTGCGCGCAACGCCTACATCTCGTTTTTCATGTCGCCCTCGGTCGCCAAAGGCGGCGCCATTTCCTGCATCGTGCCCATGGTCTCGCACACCGACCACACCGAGCACGACGTGCAAGTGCTCGTCACCGAGCAGGGGCTGGCCGACCTGCGCGGCCTCGCGCCCGTGCAGCGCGCCAAACTCATCATAGAAAAATGCGCGCACCCCGACTACCGCGACGCCCTGCGCGACTACCTGAAAGACGCGCAAAAAGTTGCCAACGGCCAGCACACCCCGCACATCATGGGCGAATCGCTCGCCTGGCACCGGCGCTTCCTGCAAAGCGGCAGCATGAAATAAGGCGCGCGCAGCGCAAACAAAAAGCACCGCCTCTGGCGGTGCTTTTTTTATTTTTGTGCGGAGTCGCCTGCTGCGGCGTCGGGGCTGGTGTCCTGACAGCTGCCGTAGCTCATCAGGCGCTGGTAGCGGCGCTCGAGGAGTTCGTCGGTGGTGAGGGCGGCGAGTTGCGCTCGCGCGGCGGCGAGGGCGGGAGCGAGGGCGGCGGCGGCGGCCGTGTGGTTGCTTTGCGCGCCGCCGAGGGGTTCGGGGACGATGGCGTCCACCATGCCGAGGGTCTTGAGGCGCTCGGCGGTGATGCCGAGTGCTTCGGCGGCGTCTTGCGCCTTGTCGCTGGTTTTCCAGAGGATGGAGGCGCAGCCTTCGGGACTGATGACGGAGTAAATCGAGTGCTGGAGCATGAGCACCTGGTCGGCCACAGCGATGGCGAGCGCGCCGCCGCTGCCGCCTTCACCGATGATGGTGCTGATGATGGGGGTGCGCAGGCGCGCCATTTCGTAGATGTTGCGCCCGATGGCTTCGGACTGGCCGCGCTCCTCGGCATCGATGCCGGGGTAGGCGCCGGGGGTGTCGATGAAGGTGAAGACGGGCAGGGCGAATTTTTCTGCCATGCGCATGAGGCGCAGCGCCTTGCGGTAGCCCTCGGGGCGTGGCATGCCGAAGTAGCGCGCGGTGCGCTCGCGCGTGTCGCGGCCTTTCTGGTGGCCGATGACGATGCACGGCTCGCCCTCAAAGCGCGCGAGGCCGCCGACGATGCTCTGGTCGTCGGCAAAGTTGCGGTCGCCGTGCAGCTCCTGAAAGTCGGTGAAGCACTCGCGGATGTAGTCGAGCGTGTAGGGGCGGTCGGGGTGGCGCGCGAGTTTGGTGATTTGCCACGGGGTGAGCTGGGCGTAGATGTCGCGCGTGAGCTGCTCGCTCTTGCGCTCGAGCAGGGCGATTTCTTCGCCGATGTCCACGGCGTTTTCGCTTTGAAGCTGGCGCAGTTCGGCGATGCGGGTTTCCAGCTCGCCGATGGGCTGCTCAAAGTCAAGGAAGGTGCGTTGTTTGTTCAAGGGGCGGCTCCGTATGAGGGCAGGGGGCGATGGTAGCGGACGGCGCGGTGTTGCAGCAAAGTGGCGGTGCGTTTCGTATACCCTGTTGATATGTGTTTGGTTGCCGGCGTATAAAGCCGGCGACCAATATATACCTATGATTTCGTGCCAGGAATGAAGTGCTGAATGCTGTGATACATCATTGATATGTCTATGGTTACCGGCTTATCAAGCCGGCGATGAATAGATACCCATCATCTCAGTAGGAAACGGGCAGCGGGTCAAGCGAGCGCCACAGGTGCCAGGTGGCGGCGCTGCACCACGGGCGCCAGAGGCGTCCCAGTTTGGCGAGGCGCGTGCGGCTGACGCTGCGCCCGCCAGCGTAGTGCTGGCTGATGGCCTTGATGAGGCCGATGTCAGCCAGCGGCAGCACGTTGGGGCGCAGCAGGTGGAAGATGAGGAACATGTCCGCCGTCCACTGGCCGATGCCGCGTATGGCGGTGAGTTCCGCGCTGATGGCGGCGTCGCTCATGTGCGGCCAGTCGGCAGGATGCACGCGCCCTTCGGCGAAATGGTGCGCGAGGCTGCGCAGGTATTCCACCTTGCGCGCGGAAAGGCCGGCGCCGCGTAGCGCCGCATCGTCCAGCGCGAGCGCGGCAGCGGGTGTGAGCGTGGGGGCGAGCGCCTCGAACCGCTCCCACACGGACTGCGCGGCTTTGACCGAGATTTGCTGCCCGATGATGGAGCGCGCCAGCGTGGTGAACGGCTCGCCACGCGAGGTGAGGCGCGCGCTGCCGTGGCGCTCAATGAGGGTGCGCAGCACCGCGTCGCGCTCGGCAAGCTGCGCGCATGCTTCGTCCCACCAGGGTGGGGTGATGGCTGCTTCGTTGTTCATAGCGCGCGGGCGGTGTCAGCGCGCTGCTTCCCACGTCGTTCCCTGCGACCCGTCTTTGAGGACGATGCCGTGGGCGCGAAGTTTGTCGCGGATGCGGTCGGCCTCGGCAAAGTTTTTGGCTTTTCTGGCGGCGTTGCGCTCGGCGATGTACGCCTCAATTTCTTCGTTTGAGAGGTAGCTCAATTCGACAGACATACTGCTGCCGGTAGAAAAGTTATCCGGCGCAATGCCTACAGGCCCGATGGTTTGCGGCGGGAAATTGGTTGGCGCAATGCTTACAGGTCCGATGGTTTGCGGCTTTCTCCATTGCAGGAACTTTTGAGGTATGTCTTGCAAGATGCCGAGCGCACCACCCAAGGCGCGCAGCAGCGCGGCGCCTTGTGCGCTGCGGCTGCGGTTGACTTCGTTGGCCAGCTCAAAGAGCACGGCGACGGCCTCCGGCGTGCCGAAGTCCTCGTCCATCGCCGCCTTGAAACGTGCGGCAAAGGGGGAGAAGCTGTCAATTGTCGCCAGCGCAGGCGCAGGCGGTACCTCGTTCAGTGCGGTATACAGGCGACGCAGTGCTTCGTCCGCATCGCGCAAATGTGCATCGCTGTAATTGAGCGGGCTGCGGTAATGCGCGCGCACGATGAAAAAGCGCAGCGTTTCGGGATGAAATTCTTTGAGCACGTCGCGTATGGTGAAAAAATTGTTCAGGCTTTTGGACATTTTTTCGCCATCAATATTCACAAAGCCGTTGTGCATCCACACGCGCGCCATTTGGCAGCCGTGCGCGCCCTCGCTTTGCGCAATTTCGTTTTCGTGGTGCGGAAACTGCAAATCCGCGCCGCCGCCGTGAATATCAAAACTCTCGCCCAGCAGCGCGCCGCTCATGGCGGAACATTCAATATGCCAGCCCGGGCGCCCGGCACCAAACTTGCTTGGCCAGCGTGCATCTTCGGGTTCACCCGGCTTGGCGGCTTTCCAGAGCACAAAGTCCAGCGGGTCGCGCTTGTCGTCGTCGGCGGCCACGCGGCTGCCCGCGCGCAGTTCGTCCACCGACTTGCCCGACAGCTTGCCGTAGCCCGGAAACTGTCGCACGGCGTACGCCATATCGCCACTGGGCGTTTTATACGCCAGCCCGCGTTGCTGTAGCTTTTCTATCAGCGCCAGCATCTCTTGCACGTATTCAGTGGCGCGCGGCTCTTCATCGGGGCGAAGCACGTTTAGTCTGCCAAAATCCTCGGTCATTGCCTTAGCCATGTCGCTGGACAGACTGGTAATGGAGACGCCCTTTTCCAGCGCGCGCTTGATGATTTTGTCGTCTATATCCGTAATATTGCGGACAAATTTCACCTTATAGCCGCTTGCCTCCAGCCAGCGGCGCACCACGTCAAACGCCACCGCCGAGCGCGCGTGCCCGATATGGCATAAATCGTACGCCGTGATGCCGCACACATACATGCGCACTTCTGGGGGGTGCAGGGGTTCAAAAGGCTCAACGGAACGCGAAAGCGTGTTGTAGATACGCAGGCTCATGGTGGTTCTGAAAGGGAGGGCGGCGCAAGGCGGCTGGCTACAATAGGGCGCGCAGTATACGGGCTGCGCCCGCTTCACTTACGTTTTCCATGACCACGTTCCGCCACTTTTTCAGTGCCGCTGCGCTGACGCTGGCCGCCACCGGCGCGCTGGCCGCCAGCGACTACGCGCAGGTGCAGGCGCTGCTGGACGCCGGCCAGAGCGTGCAGGCCATCAAAAACGCCGAGGAATACCTCGCCGCCAACCCGCAGGACGCCCAGATGCGCTTCCTGCTTGCCAACGCGCTTGCCGCCAATGGGCGCGCGGGCGACGCGCAGGCGCTGCTGCGCCAGATGTGCGACGATTACCCGGAACTTGCCGAGCCTTGGAACAATCTGGCCGTGCTGCACGCCGCCGCTGGCCGGCTGGACGACGCGGCTGGCGCGTTGCAGGAGGCGCTGCGGCGCAACCCCGACTACGCCACCGCGCTGGACAATCTGGGCGAAGTGCGCGTGCGTCAGGCGTATGAAGCCTGGCAGCGCGCTGCGACGCTGGACGCCGGTTTGCGCGTGCGGCTGCAGCCGCATGTGACGGCGCTGCGCGCCATGACCGCGCCCGGGGCGCCGGCAGCGTCGGCAGCGGAAGCGGCGAGTGCGCCCGCTGCGCCCTGACAAGGTTTTTTGTTGACCCTGAAAAGGAGTTTTGAACACATGCTTTTTTCCCGCAGAACTGTGCACCGTCTGGTGCTGGTGCTGGCGCTGGGTGCTGCTGCCGCCTTCGGCCTGGGCAGCGCCGCGCTTGCTGCCGACCCGCAGGTGAAGTTTGTCACCAGCGAAGGCGAATTTGTCGTGGAACTCTATCCAGAAAAAGCGCCAAAAACCGTGGAAAACTTCCTGCAATATGTGAATGACAAACATTATGACGGGCTGATTTTCCACCGCGTCATCAAGGACTTCATGGTGCAGGGCGGCGGCTTTGACAAGGACTACACGCAGCGCGCCACGCGCGCGCCCGTGAAGCACGAAGGGCAGGCTGCGCGCGCCAAGGGGCTTTCCAACGTCGTCGGCACCATTGCGATGGCGCGCACCAACGAGCCTAATTCCGCCACTTCGCAGTTTTTCATCAACACCGTGGACAACAGCAAAACGCTGGACCCCGTGGTGCTGCCAGATGGCGACCCTGTGACCTTTGAATTTCGCGGGCAAATCCAGAAGGATATTCCGCGCAAAAATGTGGAAGGGCACCCGCTGCTTGCCGGCTACACCGTGTTTGGCAAGGTTGTGAGCGGCATGGATACTGTGGAGAAAATCCGCAACACCCCCACCGGAGCCGGCGGCCCATTCCCCACCGACGTGCCGCAGAAAATGGTCATCATCGAATCGGCGCGCGTGCTGGAAGCGGCCAAAAATACCCCCAAACCCAAAAAGAAATGAGGAGCACCAGCCATGAAAAAAGTTGAACTGCACATCAAGGGGCGCGGCGTCATCGCGCTTGAACTCGATGATGCGAAAGCCCCCAAAAGCGTGGCGAACTTCCTCGCCTACGTGAAAAGCGGGCACTATGACGGCACCATTTTCCACCGCATCATCAACGGCTTCATGATTCAGGGCGGCGGCTTCACGCCCGACATGCAGCAAAAGCCAACGAATGCACCCATTGAAAATGAAGCCGCCAACGGCCTGAAAAACGACATTTACACCATTGCCATGGCGCGCACCAACGAGCCGCATTCGGCCTCGGCGCAGTTTTTCATCAACGTGAAAAACAACGACTTTCTCAACCACACCGCGCCCACGCCGCGCGGCTGGGGCTACGCCGTCTTTGGGCGCGTCACCAGCGGGCAGGACGTGGTGGACGCCATCAAGGGCGTGCCCACCGGCAGGCGCGGCTATTATGACGACGTGCCGCTGGAGGCCGTCGTCATAGAAAAAGCGGTCGCGCTGGATTAAGGCGCGCCGCTTTGCAATAACGCGCAGCACTTCAAAAACAATCCCCTCGCCCTCGCGGGCGCGTCGCGCCCGACAGAGGGAGAGGGCTAGGGTGAGGGTGTGCCGCCATGCGGCAGCATGGCGGCGTGAACGCTTGGCGCGGATGTGCGCGCCCCCTCACCCCAACCCCTCTCCCCCTGTCCGGCTGCGCCGGCGGGGGCGAGGGGAAAGCACGCATGCCCGACATTTTTCATTTCACCGCCCCCGCGCACTGGCGCACGCTGGACTTCATTGCCGACATGCACTTGAAGCCGCAGGAGCCGCGCACTTTTGCCGCTTGGCAGCAGTATTTGCTCACTACTCCGGCGGACGCGGTGTTTTTGCTTGGCGATGTCTTTGAAGCATGGGTGGGCGACGATTGCACGCTGCCGCGCAGTTTTGAGCGCCGCTGCCAGGCCGTGCTGCGCGCCGCGTCCAAACGCTGCGCGCTGTTTTTCATGGCGGGCAACCGCGATTTTCTGATAGGGAAAAAGTTTCTCGCACGCGCGCACATGCAGCCGCTGCCCGACCCCACGGCGCTGCATTTTGGCGGGCGGCGCTGGCTGCTCTCGCACGGCGACGCGCTCTGCACCGATGATGCGCGCTACCAGCAATTCCGCGCGCAGGTGCGCGCCCCCGAATGGCAGGCCGCCTTCCTCGCGCGCCCGCTGGCGGAGCGCCTCGCCACCGCGCAGCACATGCGCCAGGCCAGCGAAGCCGAGCACGCGGGGCGCGGCTACGCACAGATTGACGAAACCCTCGCCGCCCAGTGGCTGCGCGCCGCCGACGCCGAAACGCTGATTCACGGCCACACGCACCAGCCGGGCGCATATGAAATGGGCGAAGGACTGTGGCGCGTCGTCGTGAGCGACTGGCACATCACCGACAGCGCGCGCCGCCTGGACGTGCTGCGGCTCACCGCCGACGGCTTGCACCGCATCGTTCCTGACGGGGTATAAATTGGTCGCCGGCACAAGAAGCCGGCGATGATGTGCTTTTATACAGAGTATCAGGCTTTGCCCACAAAAAAACCGCCCCGTGGGGCGGTTTTTGTTGTGCAGCGCATTGTGCGTCAATCGTCATATTGATTGCGCTCGTCCTGCCCCTTTTTGCAAAAGAGGACAATCGTGACAATAATGGCGGCGAGCCACAAAAGAAGCACGATGGGGAGTGTGCCCGCGACGGAGGCAGCGGCGGCTTCAATGGCGGCCTCATCGCTTCCCTCCGTGAGATTCCCTGCAGCACCTGCGGCGGTGGCAGCGGCAGACAAAAAAACGACGGCGCCTGCCAGAAAAAGACCGTTGGGCAGCACTTGCCACCAGCCGCTTTTGCCCGTGTCATGCAGGCGGCGGGCGCTCACAGCCAGGTCGGGGAGGAGCAGCGCAAGCCCAAGGAAGGGGCCAATGACTGGGATTGATGATGCAACCCAGTAGGCAAGAACGAAAAACCAGAATTCCGAGCGGCTGGCGCGCCCGGAAAAATCAACATATTTACGCAGGCAGGTGGTGACGGCATCCACGAAACCGACGGGCTGGGCAGCCCAGGAAGTTTGCTGCGGCATGGCTTCGTACTGTGGAGCAGGTGGCAGTGGCATTGGTTGTAGCGTCCTTTGGTTGTCTTGCGGGGGGTGCTGCTTCATGCCCAACGGGCATGGGAAAAAGGGTAGCGAAGCGTGCAATTTTACACACAATTCCCATGCAGGGCATGTTGCCGCTGCATGTCTGAAATGCAATAGTATTGTTTTATCGCCGGCGTAAGAAGCCGGCAATGATGACTAAATACAGATAGTATGCTATTCCCGCACGGCCTGGCGCAGGGTGTGGACGACGGGGCGGCGCAGCACGGCGCGCAGGCTTGGCCAGCCGGCGGCCCAGGCGAGCAGTGCGCCAGCAGCGGCGCTGATGATGGGCGTGGCGAGCGGCGCGCTCCATTCAAATTCAAACACCCAGTGCGCCAGCGCCCAGCCGCAGAGCAGCGCGGCGCAGCCGGCAAGCAGGCCAGCCAGTGCGCCCATGCCCAGCAGCTCAGCCCGTTGCACGCCAGCGAGCAGGCGCTCGCTGGCGCCAAGCGCGCGCATCACGGCCAGCTCAAAGGCGCGCCCTTCGCGCTGCGCGCCTATCGCCGCCAGCAGCACGAGCAGCCCGGCAGCCAGCGTGAACAGGAATAAAAACTCCACGGCGCGTATGACCTGATTCAGCACGCGCTGCACCTGCGCGATGATGGCGCTGGTGTCTATCAGCGTGATATTGGGAAATTGTGCGGCGAGGTCGTTGTCAAAATCTGGTTGGTTTTCCGGCGCGTGCCACGCGGCAATATTCGTCACGGGCAGGCTGTCGCCGTCCGGCATTTCGGCGCGCGGAAAGATGACGAAAAAATTGACGTGCATGGACGCCCAGTCCACGCGCCGCAGCGAGGTGATGCGCCCTTTGGCTTCCAGCCCGGCGATGTCAAAAAGCAATTCGTCGCCAAGTTTCAGCCCCAGCGTTTTTGCCAGCCCTTCTTCCACGCTGATGGCGTTTTCTTCGTCCTTTTTCCATAGGCCAGCGGCGAGCTGGTTGTGCGTGGGCATGTCGGCCATGTGGGAAAGGTTGAATTCGCGCTCCAAAAGGCGTTGCGCGCGGCTGCGTTCTTCGCGCGAGGTTTTTTCCGGCAGGGAGGCGGGTTTGCCGTTGATGTGCGTGAGCCGCCCGCGAAACATGGGGGAAAAATCCATGCTTTGTTTCTGCACGCCAGCGGCGTGCAGCATATTCAGAAAATCATCCGCCTGTTCAGGCATGAGGTTAATCACAAAGCGGTTGGGCGCATCGGGCGGCGTGGCGCTGCGCCAGCTTGCAATCAAATCGGTGCGCAGCAGCACGAGCAAGGCGAGCGCCAGCAGCCCGGCGGCGAGCGCACTGGTTTGCAGCATGAGCGACCCGGGGCGTGCTGCCATTTGCCGCACCGCCAGCAGCAGGGCGCGTGGGCGTGCGGGCGCAGCCCGCCGCAGGGCGCGCACGGCGCACCAGGCAGCGAGCGCAAAGAGCAGCAGCGCCGCCGCAAAGCCG
>JAFRYL010000003.1 GCA_017437605.1 Ottowia sp.
TCATAAGCCGGCAAGCACACAATACCCCATCAAAACACCATGAAAAAACACCTTCTCCCCGCCCTCCTGCTCTCTGCGCTGCTTGCCGCCTGCGCCACCAGCGGCACCGTGCAAGGCACCGCAAACAACTGGACACCCCTCATGTCCGCTGCACGCAGCGGTCAGGCAAACCTCGTCCGCACCCTCCTTGACGAAGGCGCCGCCATTGACGCCGCCGACGCCGAACGGGGCTGGACACCCCTCATGCTCGCCGCAGACGGAGGGCACACCGACGCCGCCCGCCTGCTCCTTGACCGGGGCGCGAGCGTGAGCGCCACCGACAAAAAAGGCTGGACGCCGCTCATGTTCGCCGCGCAGCACGGGCGCACCGACATTGCCCGCCTGCTCCTTGACAAAGGCGCCAAAGTGGGCGCCACCGAACACAGGGGCTGGACGCCCCTCATGCTCGCCGCGCAGAACGGCCACACCGACACCATCCGCCTGCTCCTTGACCGGGGCGCTCGCGCCAGCGATGCAACCTCCGCTGGCGTCTCCGCGTTGATGGTTGCCGCTGGCAACGGTCACACCGACACCACGCGCCTGCTCCTTGAGCAAGGCGCCACGCTGAACGCCACCAACAAAGTCGGCTGGACGGCACTCATGTACGCCGCCGTTGATGGATACACCGACACCGTCCGCTTCCTCCTTGACCAAGGCGCCAAACTCAGCGCCACCGACAAAAAAGACTGGACCGCGCTCATGCTCGCCGCGCAAAACGGCCACACCGACACCGCCCGACTGCTGCTGGACAGGGGCGCCAACGTCAACACCTCAGCAGAACACGGCGCCACCGCCCTGATGATTGCCGCCGGCAACGGTCACGCCACCACCACGCGCCTGCTGCTAGAGCGCGGCGCCTCCGTCAACGCCGCCGACAAGGACGGCGACACCGCCCTTTCCATCGCCCAAAAAGCAGGGCACACCGCCGTCGTCAACATGCTGCGCGCCGCCAGCGCGAAAAAATGAGGCGCCTTTGGCAATACCATGCCAATCAACATGTGGTTGCCGGCTTCTTCTGCCGGCAACCATTGAAGACCCTCCAACTCCCCCTGAAAGCCCTGCTTTTGGCCGCCTCCGCGCGGCTTGCCGCCGCAGCGCACGCCACACCCTGCGGCAGCGGCGACCTGCCCACCGCCGCGCGCCTTGGCAAAGAGAAAGACACGCGCTGCTGGCTGGCCGCCGGCGCTGATGCAAACGCCCCCGATGCCGAAGGGCGCACGCCCCTCATGTGGTACGCCAGACATGGGCGCGAGGGCATGGTGCAACAACTGCTGCAGGCCGGCGCCAAACCCGACGCCATCGACACCGAAGGCCGCACCGCCCTCATGCACGCTGCACGCAATGGCTCCACCGAAGCTGCACAAGTGCTGCTTGACCACCGCGCCGACCCCAACCTTGCCGACGCCGAGGGCAACACCGCCCTCATGCTCGCCGCCGCACACGGCAAAAGCGGCGTGCTGAGCGCCCTCATCAACAGCGGCGCGCACATCAACGCGCGCAACAAGGCGGGCGCCACCGCCCTTGACCTCGCGCGCAAAGGCAGCAACCCCACCGTCGAATACATGCTCCTGCGCGTCGGCGCCACGGGCGCGCCTGTGGCCAGCGCCGCGCCGCCCGTCAAAACCGTCCCCAGCGCTGCCGCCAGATGCAAAGGCCACTTCACCGTCGCCGCCCGCGACGGCGACGATGCGCGCGTGCGCTGCTGGCTGGACGCTGGCGCCGACCCCAACGAGCGCGACCAGCACGGCGCCACCGCCCTGATGAACGCCGCCGCAGGCGGGCACACCGGCGCCGCACGCCTGCTCATGGAGCGCGGCGCTGACCCCAACATTGCCACCCGCAGGGACGGCGCCACCGCGCTGATGATGGCCGCCTACCGTGGGCACGCCGACATGGTGCGCCTCCTCCTTGCCAAGGGCGCTAACCCCAACGCCCGCAACGACGACGGCCAAACGCCCCTCTCCCTCGCCCTGCGCGGACGCGACGGCAACGCCAATTCCGCCATCGTGCAAATGCTGCGCGCCGCAGGTGCAAAATAAGGGTTTTCTTCGCATACACAATGCAACACCACTTGATTGCCGGCTTATAAAGCCGGCAAGCAAACAATACTCCATCAATGCAGCATGGAAAAGCCCAACTTCCCCTCCTTTGCCGGCGGCAAAAGCAACCGGCTCAAAGGCCCTCCGAAATGGCGGCAAGAGCAGCAAAACGCCGAGCTGCTGTCTGCCGCCAGCGCGGGCGACTTCCAAACCGCGCGCGCCCTCGTTCTGCGCGGCGCCGACCCTGATGCCACAGGCGAAGGCGGCATCACGCCCCTCATGCTCGCCGCCGATGGAGGCCACACCGACGTTGCCCGCCTGCTGTTGGACAGCGGCGTCCACCCGGGCGACGCCAACAACGACGGCTGGACGCCGCTCATGTTTGCCGCAAACGCAGGCCACTGCGACACCATGCGCCTGCTCCTTGACCGCGGCGCCAGCACCCACGCCACCAGCAACAAGGGCTGGGCGCCACTCATGTTCGCCGCGCAGGGCGGCCACACCGACGCCGCCCGCCTGCTGCTGGAGCGCGGTGCGGGCGTAAACGCCGCCAGCAAAACCGGCAACACCCCTTTGATGATTGCCACGCAGAACTGGCAGACCGACACCGCCCGCCTGCTCATCAGACAAGGCGCCGCCGTGGGCACTGCGAAACAGGACGGCTGGACGGCGCTCATGCTCGCCGCACAGAGCGGGAACGCCGCCCTCGCCCGCCTGTTCATTGAAGAAGGCGCCGATGTGAACGCCGCCGACAAGGTCGGCGGCACCGCGCTGATGTTTGCCGCCAGCCACGGCCACACCGACACCGTGCGCCTGCTGCTGGCGAGCGGCGCTGACCCGAGCCTCGCCGCCCAATGCGGCAACACCGCCCTCACCTTCGCCCAGAAGCACGGTCACACCGACATCGTGCGCCTGCTGCGCGCTGACGGTGGCGAAAGGGAAGCGTTTTCAGTCGCCGCGCCCGCCCCAAACACCCTGAAAAACCGCCTCCTCGCCGCCCTTTCCACGCTCACAGGCCGCCCCCGCCGCCAGCAGCCGGAAAGCCGCCCTGCTGACCTCAACACCGCCCTGCTGATGGCTGCGCAGAGCGGGGACGTGGACACCGCCCGTGCGCTGCTTGAACAAGGCGCTGACCCGGGCGCCAGCATGGGCGGCGCCACCGCCCTCATGCTCGCCGCTGACGGAGGCCACACCGACACCGCGCGCCTGCTGCTGGAACGCGGCGCACCCGTGGACGCCGCCAATACCGCTGGCGAAACCGCCCTGCTGATGGCGGCCAGCCACGGCTACAGCGAACTCACCCGCCTGCTGCTGGCGAGCGGCGCCAACCCCGGCACCGTCGCCAAGGGCGGCGACACCGCCCTCAGCCTCGCCCAAAAAGGCAAACACACCGACATTGCCTCCATGCTGCGCGCCGCAGGTGCGAAAGAATGAGCACATCACCTCGCCCCCGCGTACCATTCATTTTTCTTGTAGGGGCGCAATTTATTGCGCCCGCCCGGGTGCAGGAAGCACACAGGGCGCGATAAATCGCGCCCCTACACGTATACATATTTCACATATCTTTCATCGCCGGCTTATCAAGCCGGCAGGCAACAAATACCCCGTCAAAACACCATGAAAAAACATCTTTTCCCCGCCCTCCTGCTGGCCGCCAGCGCCGCCCACGCTGGCCCGGTGATTGAGCACTGGGTGCAGCCCGGCGGCGCGCAGGTGTATCTGGTGCAAAGCCACCGCATTCCCATGCTGGACGTGCAGATTGACTTCGACGCTGGCAGCCGCCGCGACGCCGCCGGGCAAAGCGGGCTGGCGTCGGCCACTGCGTCCATGCTTTCGCTTGGCAGCGGCGCGTATGGCGCCCGGCCCGCGCAGGACGAAAACCAGATGGGCGAGGCGTGGGCCGACCTAGGCGCCAGCTTTGGCTGCAGCGCTGGCGGCGAGCGCACAAGCTGCCGCCTGCGCACCCTCACCGCGCCCGACCTCCTGCAGCGCAGCGTGCAGCAGGCGGCGCAGCAGCTCGCCGCGCCCGCGTTTGACGCCGCCCTCTGGCAGCGCGAGCGCGAACGCTGGTCGCAATCCATACGCGAAAGCCTCACGCGCCCCGGCCCCGTGGCCGCGCGCGCGTTTGACGCCGCCGTCTACACCACCCACCCCTACGCCGCCAGCGCCTCGCCCGAAACGCTCGCGCGCATCAGCACCGACGACCTGCGCGCCTTCTGGCGCCGCTACTGGCAGCCCTGCCACGCGCGCATCAGCTTCGTCGGCAAAGCCACGAAGCAAGAAGCCGACGCCATCGCGCGCGAACTGCTCGCCGGCCTGCCCGCCCCCGAAACCTGCCCCACGCTGCCCGCCGTGCCGGACGTGCCGCCGCTCGCAAAGGCGCAGGCGCAGCACATCCCCATGCCAAGCGCGCAGACGCATGTGCTCATCGGCCAGCCCGGGCACACGCGGCGCGACCCGGACTTTTTCCCCCTGCTCGTGGGCAACCACATTCTTGGCGGCGGCGGCTTCACCTCGCGCCTCATGCACCAGGTGCGCGAGGAGCGCGGCCTGAGCTACAGCGTCGGCAGCAGCTTTGCGCCCGGCCTGCACGAAGGCGCCTTCACCATCGGCCTGCAAACCCGCCCCGACCAGGCGGCGGACGCCGCCGCACTCGCGCAGCGCATTCTTGAAGACTTCGTGCGCGCCGGCCCCACGGCGCAAGAATTGCAGGCGGCCAAGGACAACCTCACCGGCAGCTTCCCGCTGCGGCTGGACAGCAACGCCAAACTGCTCGCCAACACCGCCAACATCGCCTGGAACGGCCTGCCGCTGGACTACCTTGACCACTGGACAGAGCGCGTGAACGCCGTCACCGCCGCCGACGTGCAGCGCGCCTTCGCCCGCGTGCTGCAGCCACAGCGCATGGTGCGCGTCACCGTCGGACCCGCTGATACTGCAGAGAAAAAAACTTCATCGCCGGCTCATAAAGCCGGCAAGAACACCATACCGGCAAAAAAATGAACGCCGCTGGCCACAAAAAACCGATGCCCTCGCCCCCGCCTCCGGTAGGGGCGCGATTCATCGCGCCCGACA
>JAFRYL010000123.1 GCA_017437605.1 Ottowia sp.
CCCGCGCCGATGATGGCGATGTGGGGGGTGTGGGGCGGATTTGTCATGTCTTTCGGGCACCGCCCCCGTTCGCTATGGAGCTGCGCGCGGCGTTCACAAAATCATCCCCTCTCCCTCGCGTGTGCGAAGCACACAGACAGAGGGGGAGGGTCAGGGTGGGGGTGCAAACGCCGTACGCGCGCGGCTGACGCCGCGCGCGCCCCCGCCCCCGGCCCCCACTCCCCCGGTCCGCCGCGGCGCGGCGGCGGGGGCGAGGGGAAAAATTTTCCAATCCAGCCTTGGTTTCCATGGTTAAACGCGGACAGCGCCGTTTTTGATTGGTATCGATTGGTCGCCGGCTTATGTTACCGGCAATCAGCGGTTTATTTGATAGGTATATGCTTTTTTACCAACTGCCACCACCACCGCCACCGCCAAAGCGCCCGCCGCCACCGCTGTAGCTGCTCGAACTGCTGCTACTGTTGCTGGAACTGCTATAGCCGCTGTAGCCGCTGTCACTGCTGCTGTATGAGGAGCCGCTGCCGGAGCCGGACGGCGAGGGCAGTGCGTCTATGTACGTGAGCAGGCGCGCAAAGGGGATATAGAGCAGCGCGCCGACCGCGCCCCCGATGGCGGCGTGCAGGGGCGGCGCGTCCATGAGCCAGGCGAACACGCCCGTGGTCAGCCCGGCGACGGGCACGGTAATCCAGCGCGTAATGCTGTAGCAGGCTTCAATGGCCCAGATGATGAGAAACCACACGCCCACGCCAAATAGCAGCAGGCCGCCGACGATGCCCCAGGTCAGCAGCTTGTCCAGCCAGTCGCCTTCAATTTCTGTTTTGTCGTCGGCGAGCAGCTCTTTGAGCGTTTCGGCGTCGGCGGTCAGGCGCCGCTCCATCTCGTCCAGCGCAGCGCTCACGCCAGCGGCGTAGTTGCCCGCCCTGAAATTGGGCGGAAAGGCGTCGCGCTGGATGCGCACAAGCGACACGTCGGTGAGCACGCCTTCCAGCCCCATACCGGTGAAGGCGTGGTATTTCCTGTCCTTCACCGCGATGAGGATGAGCAGGCCGTCATCCTTGCCGGCTTTGCCCAACTTCCACTTCTCGGCCAGCTTCATGCCGTAGTCAAAGATGGGTTCGCCGTCGGTGCTGTCCACAAGCACCACGGCGGCCTGCATCAGCCCCTTGTCATGGATGGTGCGCAGGCGCGCGTCCAGCGCGGCGCGTTCTTCGGGCTTCAATGCCTGCGCCGCGTCCACCACGGGAGTGGCGCCAAGCGTCAGGCTGTCCCACGGCACGGCGTGCGCGGCGTGCGGCAGCGCGCACGCGAGCAGCAGCAGGCATTGCATGAGAAAGACGGCGAAATGTTTGCATACTCGCATAGCAATCATCTCGTTGCCGGCGACATAAGCCGGCGGCCAATTAATACCCTTGCTTACCAGAGCTGCCACCAGGGTTTTTTCTTGGCCTTGAAGCCGCCCTCAATGTAGCTGCTGCCGGGGTAGTTGGCGTCGAGCACGCGGCGCGCGTCGTCGCGCAGTTCGGGCATGTCCAGCTTGTCGTAAGCGATGGTGAGGATGTAGAGGGCTTCTTCCAGCGCGGGGGCGTCGCGGTAGTCTTTGAGCGCCTGCTGCGCGCGGTTCACGGCGGCGACATACGCGCCGCGCTCGTAGTAGTAGCGCGCCACATGCACCTCGTACTGCGCAAGCGAGTTGATGGTGTAGCGCATGCGCGCGCGGGCGTCTGGCGCGTAGCGCGAGTCGGGGAAGCGTTCCACCAGTTCCTTGAAGGATTCAAAGGCTTCCTTGGCGGCATGCTGGTCGCGCTCGGACAAGTCCTGCCGCGAGAGGAAGGAGAACAGCCCCAGCTCGTCATTGAAGCGAATCACGCCCTTCATGTAGAGCGCGTAGTCCAGCGCGGGGCTGGCCGGGTGCAGGCGCATGAAGCGGTCAAGCGTGGCGACCGCCGCATCTTTTTGCTCATCCTTGTATTGCGCATAGGCTTTTTCCAGCTCCGCCTGCTGCGCGAGCGGCGTGCCGGCGGCGCGCCCCTCCAGTTTTTCCCACAGGGGAATGGCTTTTTCATACGCGCCGGAGCGCGTTTCGTCGCGCGCCTCGGCGTGCAGGCGGTTGACGCTCCAGCCCTCGGTGGGGTCTTTCTTCTTGTTGGCGCAACCGGCAAGGGAAAGCGCCACCGCAAGTGCGATGGCCGCTGCTGATATTCTGGACAAAGACGCCACGGGCGTTGCTCCTTGTGTTTCCATGCAAAACCGTAAAGTCTAATCGTGCCGCAAGCCTTTTCCGACACCCCGGAGTTTGACGAGCCGGGCGATGCCATCGAACAGCGCCGCCTGTCCGTGCCGCCCGCGCTGCACGGCGAGCGGCTGGACCGCGCGCTCGCCGCGCTGCTGCCCGAGTTTTCGCGCAACTGGCTCGCACAACTCATCGCGCAGGGCGCCGTGCAGCTTGACGGCACCCCCGCCCTCAAACCCGCGCGCCGCGTGCAGGCGGGCTGGCCGCTTTGCGTGGAACTGCGCCCCACGCCCGCCAGCCGCGCCTTCACCCCGCAGCCCATGCCGCTCGATGTGCTGCATGAAGATGCGCACGTCCTTGTCATAAACAAACCCGCCGGCCTCGTCGTCCACCCTGCCCCCGGCAACTGGAGCGGCACGCTGCTCAACGGCTTGCTCGCGCGCGACGAGCGCGCTTTTGAACTGCCGCGCGCCGGCATCGTGCACCGGCTGGACAAAGACACCTCCGGCCTCATGGTCGTCGCGCGCAGCCGGCAGGCGCAGGACGCCCTTGCCGCCGCCATCGCCGCGCGTGAAGTGCGGCGCGAATACCTTGCGCTCGCGCACCGACCGTGGAGCGGCGGCGCGCAGGACGTGGATGCCCCCATCGGGCGCGACGCCCACATGCGCCTGCGCATGGCCGTCACCCCAAGCGGGCGCAGCGCGCAGACGCACTTTGAGCCGCTGGCAACAAACACGCACGGCTGCCTGCTGCGCTGCCTGCTGCGCACCGGGCGCACGCACCAGATTCGCGTGCATCTGGCGCACCTTGGGCACCCCATCGTCGCCGACGCGCTCTACGGCGGCGCGCAAGCAGCAGGCATGACGCGGCAGGCGCTGCACGCGCGCCGCCTTTCCTTTGTTCACCCCATCAGCGGCGAGCCGCTGCACTTTGAAGCGCCCCCGCCCGCCGACTTCGCCGCTGCACTCGCGGCATGGGGCATGGAAGTGGAAGGCGTTTGAAACGCATACCCATCAATAAAACACTGCATCGCCGGCTTATGTAGCCGGCAGACAATCAATACCCATTGAAAAATCAGTTTCTTGTCCATTGCACCCAAACACTTGCTGCATAGGTATATATGTGGTCGCCGGCTTATAAAGCCGGCAAGCACACATTGAACATCAGAGTATCAAACCACTCCACCACCAGAAGAGCGGCATCGGCAAGGCGCCCCGCCCGCTGCGCCACAATATGCACCTTTTGCGCGCGCCCTGCCGCCCACACCACGCCTACAGCCTTTGTGCTTTCCCACGCCATGTCTCTGTCGTCCTTCTTCTCCGGCGCCTCCAAAGACGCCGCCTCCGACCAGCAAGCCCCCGCCACGCCGCAGCCGCCCGCGCATCCGCTTGATGCGCTCACGGGCGGCGCATTCTCGGCCGCCACTTCGGGCGAACGCGCCCAGCGCGTGCGCGAGTGGCTCGCCACCAACCCAAGCGCCGAGCAGATGCAGCAGGTCTACAAGGAACTCTCCGGCAAGGACAAGGGCGCGGCCAAGGCGCTGCGCGAAAAGCTCGACGAGCTGCGCCGCGCCAGCCGCCAGCAGACCATCGCCGCCGAGTGGCAGGCCAAGGCGCAGGCGCTGCTGGACGCGACGCGCCTGAACATCGCCGACGCGATGGCGTGGCAGCGCGACGCCGCCAAAGCGGGCGCGCCGCTCTCGCAAGAGCCGCTCGCCTCCATGCGCACGCAGCTTGCGCAGCGCATCAAGGTCATTGAAGACGTGCAGCAGCAACTCATGGTGCAGCGCGAAGCGGCGCTGCTGCTGGCGCAGCGCATTGAGCTGCTTTCCACCCGCTCCTGGCGCGACGCGCAGGCGCAGCAAGCCACGCTGCAAAGCGACGTGGAGGGCTGCAGCGCCGCCGTGCAGCAGCTCGCCGCCAACGAACATTACGGCAGCGTGGACGCGCGCTACATCACCCCGATGGACAACGCGCACGCCAAGCTGCTCGCCGTGTGGGAGGCGTTCAGCGCCGCGCTCGCGCAGGCCGTGGCCGCCGACGCTGATGCCGCCGCGCCCCTGCCCTCCGTGCCTGTGTGGGCGGACGAACTGCGCGCCGCCCGCGCGCCTGCTGACGCACCAGCCGCCGAAGCCACCGCCGCACCCAGCGCGCCCGTAGACCCGGAAGCCGCCGCCGCTGCGGAAAAAGCCGTCAAAGCCGGCGTCATGCTGCTGGAAAAAGCCACCAGCGAAGGGCACGTCAAAAACATCAACAGCGCGCAGCAAACGCTGCGCCACCTGCTCAAAGAGCACGACGCGCTGCTCGGCGCCGCGCTCAAGGCGCAGGCGCACAAGGCGATGGACGCCGCCAGCCAACTCAGCGACTGGCAACGCTGGAGCGCCGACAAGCTGCGCCAGCAACTCATCGCCCGCGCCGAAGGTCTGCTGCGCC
>JAFRYL010000124.1 GCA_017437605.1 Ottowia sp.
GGCGCGTCGGAGACGCGCCCCGACCCGAAAAACGCAAGCGCGGTGCGCCCGAGGCGCTGCAGGAGTTTTTCCACCACTTCGCGCCCGCGTGCGATGGTTTCGTGCATGTGGCGCGCGTTGAACCAGGCGCGCACCTTGGCGCGCGCGCGCGGCGAGGCGAGGTAGCCCAGCTCGGCATTGAGCCAGTCACGCGAGGGGCCGCCCTCCTTGGCGGCGATGATTTCCACACTTTGCCCGTTGCGCAGCCGCGTGTGCAGCGGCGCCATGGCGCCGTCAATGCGCGCGCCCCGGCAGCGGTGGCCGAGTTCGGTATGCACGGCGTAGGCAAAGTCCACGGGCGTGGCGCCGGCGGGCAGCTCGATGATGCGCGCGTCGGGCGTGAGGACGTAGATGCGGTCGTCAAAGGGGCTGTGGACGCCGTCGTCCTGCGCCATTTCGCTGCCCCACGCGAGCAGCCGCCGCAGCATGGCGATTTTGTGGTCGTAGCTGCTGTTGGCGCTCACGCCCGCGTAGCCACGCACGCCCGCTTCCTTGTACGCCCAGTGCGCGGCGACGCCGTGCTCCGCCGTCTCGTGCATGGCGCGCGTGCGTATCTGGATTTCCCAGACCTTGCCCTCGGCGTCGCGCACCACGGTGTGCAGCGACTGGTAGCCGTTGGCCTTGGGGCGGGCGATGTAGTCGTCAAACTCGCCCGGCACAGGCGTGTAGTGCTGCTGCAGCCAGCCGAGTGTGGCGTAGCAGTCGTCCACCGTGGGCACGATGACGCGCAGCGCGCGCACGTCGCGCACCTGCTCGAACGTCAGCCCCTTGCCGCGCATCTTGCGCACGATGGAGCTGATGTGCTTCGGCCTGCCGCTGACCACGGCGCTGATGCCCTGCGCGCGCAGCGCCGCCTGCAGCACGGTGCGCCGCTCGGCCATTTCCGCTTCGCGCTCGCGGCGTTTGGCGCCGAGTTTGCGGGCGATGTCACGGTAGACCTCCGGCTCCTGCACGCGCAGCAGCAAATCTTCCATCTCCCACTTGATTTGCCAGATGCCCAGGCGGTTGGCGAGCGGCACGAACACCTGCGCGGTCTCCTGCAGCAGCGCGGGCTGCATCTCCGTGCCCTGCGCCGCGTGCCAGCGCAGCGTCTGCAGGCGCGAGGCCAGGCGCAGCAGCACGACGCGCGTATCCCGGCTGAACGCCAGCAGCATGCGGCGCACCGTCTCCACCTGCGGCAGCGCGCGCGAGCGCGCCTGCACCCGCTCCAGCCGCAGCGTCTCCTGCGCCAGTCGCGCAAGCGCGGAGCCAAACGCCTTGGTCAGCACTTCGTCCGGGTGGTTGAGCTGCGCGGCCGTCTGGCTCAGATAGGCGGCGGCGCGCACCTCGGCGTCGGCGTCCATACCTTCCAGAATGCCAAGCACGCCGTCGGCGTGCGCCAGCCTGTCCTCGCCCGCCAGCGAACGCTGCCCCGCCAGCAGCGGCGCGGCAAAGGCGCGCGCGCGCGCCGCCACGCCCGGGATGACAGGGGCGGGAGATTTGCTATCGGTGGTGGCGACGGGGGTGTCCATTGAAAAAAACGGGGCTGAAAGCGGGGGCGAGCATAGGCGCTGCAGCGCGCCAGAGGTTGCCACAAAACAAAAGAGCATGAAACCCCGCAATGATGCGAGGCGTCATGCTCTTTTTTTTGCGCTCTCGGAGTGGTGCGGCGTCACTGCTGCCGCTTCTTGTCCTTTTTCTCTTCGTGTGACACATACACGGAGACTGGCGTGGCGCCCTCGCGCTCTTGCGAGGCCATGCGCACATGCTCGCGCAGCTTGCTGCGCTCCTCGGGCGAGAGGTGCCGTGCGTTGCCGTGCGGCGTGTCTGCACGCGGCCTCTCACGCGGAGCTGCGGCAGGCGCGCCGCCTGGTGCAGGAGCTTGCTGCGCCAGCGACGCCATCATGGGCGCCGTCAGGCATGCAAGCGCGAACGTGGAAAGGAGAATGCTGCGGTTCATAGTGCATTCATTATCCAGCATCTGGGCGTTTTCGCAAGCACTACATGTGACAGTATGGGCAACAGTGGTAACAGGACGCATATCAAACACGAAAGACGATTTGCCGTCACAATCCGCACTGTTACAAATCAGCCAAAAGGAGTGCTCCCATGAGCCAGCCCCCTCGCCCGGACAAGATAGTCATCGTTGACGACGACGCCCGCATCCGCGACCTGCTGCGCCGCTACCTGTCCAAGGAAGGCTTTGAAATTTCTGTGGCAGAAGACGCAAAAGCGCTCTCGCGCCTGATGCTGCGCGAGACTGTGGACCTCATCGTGCTTGACCTCATGCTGCCGGGTGAAGACGGCCTGTCGGTGTGCCGGCGCCTGCGCGCCGCTGGCGACAAGACGCCCATCATCATGCTCACCGCCAAGGGCGAAGATGTAGACCGCATCGTCGGCCTTGAAGTGGGCGCCGATGACTACCTCGGCAAGCCTTTCAACCCGCGCGAGCTGCTTGCGCGCGTCCACGCCGTGTTGCGCCGCCGCCCGCAGCAGGAAGCGCCCGGCGCCCCGTCGAGCAACGCGGAGGTGGTGCGTTTTGGCTCCTTCGTCTTTGACATGGGCACGCGCACCCTCACCAAAGACGGCAAGGAAGAGCCGCTGACCACGGGCGAATTCGCCATGCTCAAAGCCCTGGTGCGCCACCCAAGGCAGCCGCTGTCGCGCGAGAAGCTCGCGCAACTGGCGCGCGGACGCGAATTCGAGCCGTTTGACCGCTCGCTGGACGTGCAAATCTCGCGCCTGCGAAAAATCATTGAAGGCGACAGCGGCGCCTCGCCCCGTTACATCCAGACCGTCTGGGGCGTGGGTTACGTCTTTGTGCCCGACGAGGACTAAAAAGCCGCGCCCTGCCCGCCCATGTCCTCCGCCTCCGGCCAGAACACGCGCCCTGCCTTTGGCGCCACGGACTCCAACGAGCCGCTGACCATCGTCGAGCCGCTGCCCGGCGAGGCGGGCAAAGGCGCGCGTCCGCCCGCGCCGCGCGGCTCGGGCATTCGCCTGTTCTGGCGCACCTTCCTGCTGCTCGGCGCGCTGCTGCTTGGCGGGGCGCTGGGCAGCTACCAAGTGCTCAGCGTGCTGGAGTTTCGCCCCAGCATCTCGGAGGGTGCGCAGCAGATTGCCTCGCTCGTCAACCTCACGCGCACCGCGCTGCTGTATTCAGACACCATCGGGCGCGTTTCGCTCATCAAGGCCATTGACGAGCAGGAGCGCGTGCGTATCCTGCTGTACGAGCCAAGCGACCGCTACGAACTCTTCAACACCACGCGCCTGGAGCGCAGCCTCAGCCACGAGCTGCACGCCAAGCTGGGCGAGGGCACCATCGTGGCGCGCAGCGTCAACGGGCGCGCGGGCCTCTGGGTCAGCTTTGACATTGGCGGCGACGGCTACTGGCTGCTCATGGACTCCTCGCGCGCCGGCTTCACCGTGCGTGCGCGCACCTGGCTGGCGTGGCTGCTGGTGCTGGGCATCTTCACCATCGCGGGCGCGGCGCTGCTCACGTACTTCATCAACCAGCCGCTGCAGCGCCTTTCTGCCGCCTTTGCGCGTGTGCGCGCCGGCAACTACGACGCCAAACTCAGCGAGCAGGTCTACACCGTGGAAATGCGCGATGTCAGCGCCGACTTCAACCGCATGGTCGAGCAGCTCTCGCGTCTGGAGCAAGACCGCGCGCAGATGCTCGCTGGCATCTCGCACGACCTGCGCACGCCGCTCGCACGCCTGCGGCTGGACGTGGAGATGAGCGTGCCCGACGACGAAGCGCGCGAGCAGATGAGCGCCGACATAGAACAGGTCGACGCCATCATCGGCAAATTCCTTGACTACGCGCGCCCCGGCGGCGTCGTGCTGCACGCACTGCAACTCTCGCATCTCGTGCGCACCTACGCCGCCCCCTTCATGGTGCGCGAGGACATGCAGATACGCATCAACGTGGACCCGACGCTCTACATCTTCTGCGACGAAGTGGAGTTCTCGCGCGTGCTCGCCAACCTGCTGGAAAACGCCAGACGCTACGGCAAGGCGCCGGGCGAAGACCTCGCGCGCGTGCGCATCATCGCCACCGCCAGCGAGGGCTGGGTGGCGCTGCGCGTGCAGGACCAGGGGCAAGGCGTGCCCGACGAGCTGCTCTCGCAAATCATGCGCCCGTTCTTCCGCGCCGACAGCGCGCGCACCGCCGCACAAGGCACGGGGCTGGGGCTGTCCATCGTCGCGCGCTCCGTGGAAAACATGGACGGGCACCTGGAAGTCACCAACGCCCCCAGCGGCGGCCTCATGGTCATCGTGCAGCTGCGCCAGGCCAACCCGCCCGTGCCCAGCACCCTGCCGCAGACGCTGCGGTAGGCGCAAGCTCTCCCAATCGCCCGCTTCTAGGCTTTGGCCGCCACCAGCGCAGGCTTCACCCGGCTCCTGCGTGGTACCGCACCGCGCGCAGCCGCTGTCCGCTCCGTGCGCCGCTGGCGCATTTCCGCCAGCTTTTCAAGCATCTCTTCGCTGCTGCTGGTTCTGAACGCCCTTTCCATGAAGTCATCCGGGAAAGGCGGGTTGTCCGGGTCAGGCACTGCCGTTTCAGGCGCAGCGCGCAACGCCGCTTCCATTTCAGAAACCGTAGGCGTGATGGAGGTATTTTTGCGATTCATGGCGTGTGGCCTTGCGGCAGGAAATCAGGCGTGCAGTGTTGTGACGTTCAGTCCATATCAGGGCAACAACGTCCCCGTGCAACCACCCCAGGCTGTACAGGCGTTTTTCCCCGTAGTTTTCGCTTGTGTCTTCCAGCGTGAACATTTCCGCGTCAAAAATTGGCGCGCACTCTGCCAAATCAATCCCGTGCTTGCGGAGGTTGGTCTGGCGCTTTGCTTCGTCGTAGCTGATGAGCATGGGGCAAATGTATACGCTGCCGCTGTCTGGTGCAAGCTCCCCGCTGGCTACACGCCACCAGCAAACAGATAGCGGGCATAGGGCTGCTGCTCAGGCAGCACATCGCCAAGACGCGCCCGCAATATGGGATAAGGCGGGTCGGTGTATTCCAGCAATGACAGGGCTTCCTCGGCAACATCGGCAACGCGCGTGGTGACGGCCAGCTCCTGCAGCGCCTCTTTCAGCGGCGCCATCATGTCGCCAAAGTCGTTCTGGTAGTACGGGTCCATGAACCAGTCCAGGCAATACAACAGCCGCCGCGCCGCCTCCACGTCGGCGCCAAACAGCACGGCGCGCACCGCACCCATGCCCGCGCGCACGATGTTTCTTTCCTCGTCGGTATACATTGGGTATCTTTATGTCTCCGGCTTATAAAGCCGGCAATGAAGTGATATATTGATAGGTATATCAAAAACAAAGCAATACTATCAACTATTTCATCAGCTTGCCGGCTTATGAAGCCGGCGACCAACATATACCCATCAAGATTTCATTTGCAGAGCAGCACCGCCGCGCGCGCTTCAATGCACTGCCCCTGCCCCACGGGGCCGAGGCGCTCGGCGGTTTTGGCTTTTACGTTCACCTGATGCACTTCCAGCCCTAGCACATCGGCGATGCGCGCCACGATGGCGCCCATGTGCGGCGCGAGTTTGGGCGCCTGCGCCACGATGGTGCTGTCAATGTTGACGATGCGCCAGCCGTTTTCTGCCACGCGGCGCGCGGCTTCGGCCAGCAGCACGGCGGAATCCGCGCCTTTCCACTGCTCGTCAGTGTCGGGAAACATACGCCCGATGTCGCCCAGCGCCGCCGCGCCCAGAATGGCATCGGTGATGGCGTGCAGGAGCGCGTCGGCGTCCGAATGCCCCGCCAGCCCGTGCGTGTGCGGAATGCGCACGCCGCCCAGTATCAGCGGGCGCCCCTCGACAAGGGCGTGCACGTCCCAACCCTCGCCCACGCGAAAGGGGCAGTCGGTGGCGTGTTGGTGCGTCATGGTGTTCCTCCTTGGGCGCGGGCGTGCAGCACGGCGGCGGCCAGCGCGAAATCTTCCGGATACGTCAGCTTGAAATTGTGCGCGCTGCCCGGCACGAGCAGCGGCGCGCCGCCAGCGGCCTCCATTGCGCTGGCTTCATCGGTGATGCCGGCAAAGCCCGTGCCCGCGTGCGCCGCCAGCGCCGCACGCAGCGCGCCGATGCGAAACATCTGCGGCGTCTGGGCCAGCCATTTGCCTTCGCGCGGCAGCGTGGCGTGCGCGCGCCCACCGTCTGCGCTTTTGAGCGTGTCCGCCAGCGGCAGCGCCAGCAGCGCGCCGCAGGCGTCGGGCAGCGCCGCGTCAATGAGGGCGTTGATGTGCGCTGGCTCTATCAGGCAGCGCGCTGCGTCGTGTACCAGCACCCAGTCGTGCGCTGCAGCGCCCGCGTCCAGCAGCGCCTGCAGGCCGTTGAACACGCTCTCGGCGCGGCTTGCGCCGCCGCAGCGCGCCACTTGATACGCGCCCCCTGGCAGGCAGGCAGCGTAGTCATCGTCCGGCGCGACGACGAGCAGCACACGCGCAATGCGCGGCACACGCGCAAAGGCCGCCAGCGTGTGCTGCACCACGCACTGACCGGCGAGCCTCTGATACTGCTTGGGCAAAGCGCCGCCCGCGCGCTGCCCGCGCCCGGCGCACGGCAGCAGCGCATAGCAGCGCGGAGGAGTTTCTTCAGCGTTCATGGGGCGGCGAGCATACAAAAACACCCCCGCCCCGTCGCGCGCACGCGAACAAAACACACATCCCTTCGCCCCCGCCGTGCGCAGCGCGGACAGGAGAGAGGGCATGTTGTTTGCAGTGTTTTTAGATGGGTATCAATTAATCACCGGCTTCA
>JAFRYL010000125.1 GCA_017437605.1 Ottowia sp.
AGCCCGTCATGGGTGGTGCGGCGGTGGGATTTTTCAGGCGCTGGCGCAGCGCGTGCAGTTTTTCCTGCGCCTTTCATACGCGCTGGGCACGGCGGGGTCAGCGTAAACAATGAAATGTAGCCGCCCGGTGAGGTTGTCAATGACGGCGACTTCGTCGCAGTGCATGAGGAAAATGTCCGGGCAGCCCAGCTCGTCAGGCGGGCAGGTGTTTTCAAGCTTTTTCTCAATATAGCGCACCGTGTCGTAGCCAAAATAGCCAGCAAGTCCGCCGCAAAAGCGCGGCGCATTGTCCGGCAGCGCCGCCTTGAAACGCTTTTGATAGTCTTCAATGAAGGCCACCGGGTTGCCCGCGTGCGTTTCCACAATATCGCCGTCGGTGACGACCTGCGTGCGCGCCTGCGCGCCAAAGCCGCTGGCGCGAATGACGGTGCGCGCGGGCAAGCCGATGAAGCTGTAGCGCCCGAAACGCTCGCCGCCAATGACGGATTCAAGCAAAAAGCTGTAGGGCGCGGCGCTTTTTCCGCCTGCGCTGTGGGTGAGTTTCAGATAGAGTGAAAGCGGCGTTTCCAAATCCGCCAGCGCTTCGCTTGTGAGGGGAATGCGGTTGTAGCCGCGCGCGGCCAGGCTCGCAAACTCGTCCCGCGAAAGGGTGGGCATATCAGCCTCCGAAATGCAAAAGGCGCAGCATGGGCGCTGCAAAATGACTGGAAAAGGGGGAACAGGAGCGCGTGGCTCCACGCAGGCGCAGGGGCAGGGGAAACGCCCCTTGACAAAAAGGGGGAGGGGGAGATTTAACGCGCGCAGCCGCGCCAGGGCCAGGCCCCCTGGACGGCAATGTGGAATGCGGCGTCAAACATGATGAGAGAAGAAGAAAAAGGTGTGTGCCACATCAAAGGCACGGGGCGCGAGTGTAGCGCAGCGCAAGCGAAAATGCTCGCTGTGTCGTTTTTTTGAAAAACCGCCATGCCCGCCGCCGCCTTCATGCAGCACCCGCACGCCAACGCCAGCGCCCTGCTTGGCGGCGAGGCGCTGCGCTACCTGCTGCGGCGCAGCGCGCGGCGGCGCAGCATCGGACTGCGCGTGGACGCGCAGGGGCTGAGCGTGAGCGCCCCGCTGCGCGCGCCGCTGGCCGAGGTGGAGCGCGCCATCCACGAGCGCGCCGACTGGATTGCGCGCAGCATGGCGCAAGTGGGCGAGCGCCAGCGCAGCCAGCAAAGCGCCGCTGTGCAGTGGCGCGAAGGCGGCAGCCTGCCGTTTCTGGGGCAACCCGTTGTGCTGCGCCTGGGCGCGCGCAGCGCCAGTGCCATGCTTGAAGCTGATGAATTGCGCCTGCCGCTGCCCGCTGCTTCCGATGAAACCGCCGTGCGCCGTGCCGCGCAAAGCTGGCTGCTTGGGCAGGCGCGGCGGCAGTTCACGCGCCAGCTTGACCACTGGGCGCCGCAGCTAGGCGTGCGCTGGCAGCGCCTGACCGTGAGCAGCGCGCGCACGCGCTGGGGCAGCGCCAGCGCGGGCGGTGTCATTCGGCTCAACCGCCGCCTCATCCACCTGCCGCCGGAAGTCATTGACTACGTCGTGGTGCATGAACTCGCGCACCTGCACGAAATGAACCACAGCGCGCGCTTCTGGCAGCACGTCGCGCGCGTTCTGCCTGACTTTGAGGCGCGGCGCGAGCGGCTGAAAAACGTCGTCACGCCGGAGTGGGACGACTGATACTGCTGATAGAAGTATTTGATTGCCGGCTTATGTTGCCGGCAAGTAATCAATACCCTGGCAAATGCTTCAAGCCAACGCCCCCGCCTCGCGCAGCAGGCCGGCAATGGCGGTGTTGCCCTGCGCCTGCGCGATGGACAGCGCCGAGTTGCCGTCGTTGTCAATGGCGCGCCAGTTCGCCCCGCGCCCCAGCAGCATGCGCGCGCAGTCAAGGTGCGCGCGGCGCACGGCGGCCATCAGCGCCGTCACGCCCCAGTGGTTTCTGGCATTGACCTGCGCGCCGTATTCCAGCAGCAGGCGCAGCGCCTCCAGCCGCCCGCCCGTGGCGGCGAGCATCAGCGCCGTCAGCCCGTCGCTGTCCGTGGCGGCAATGTCCGCGCCCGCCTCCAGCAAAAGTTCCATCGCCGCCACATGCCCCGCGCCAGCCGCCAGCAGCAGCGGCGTGCGGCTTTCGTTGTCGGCGGCGTTGGCGCTTGCGCCGCAGTCCAGCAAAAAGCGCAGCATTTCCACATGCCCGCGCCCGGCCGCGCGCTGCAGGGCGGTGGCGCCATATTCATCGGCGGCGTCAATATCCAGCCCGCGCCCGGCAAGAAAACGCACCGCCGCCACATGCCCATTTCCCGCCGCGTGCATCAGCGCCGTGCCGCCTTCAAAATCCGTGGCGGCAATATCAGCGCCTTTTTGCAATAAACACTCCAGCGCCGCCACATGGCCGCCCGCTGCGGCGTGCAGCAGTGCCGTCCATTCAAGCGGCGCGGGCGCGGCGTGAATATCCGCGCCGCATTCCAGCAAAAACTCCAGCGTGTCCACATGCCCGCCAGCAGCGGCGCCCATCAGTGCGCCCACGTCATCCGCCGACGCGCCTTTTTCGTGCAAAAAACGCACAATATCTATAAATCCGCCCGCCGCCGCGCGCAGCAACGCCGTTTCCCCCGCGCCGTCGGCGGCATGAATATCAGCGCCCGCCGCCGCCAGAAACTGCACCACAGGAAAATGCCCGCCGCGCGCGGCCAGCATCAGCGCGCTCACACCGTCGGTAATGCCGTGCAAGCCGCAGGCATTCGCATCCGCGCCCGCTGCAAGCGCCTCGCGTGCAATATCAATATCGCCCACTTCGGCAGCAGCCAGAAGCAGGGCATTGGCGTTGGCATCAACAGCGTCAGGTTCGGGCAGTTCCACGGCTCATTCCTTCATGTGTGCGCCAGCATTGTGCAGCATGGAGCGGGCGGCTGATACCCGTTGAATAAGTGTGTGGTTGCCGGCTTATGAAGCCGGCGATGAATTGATACCCATGTTCTCATGCTGTGGCGCTGTGATGGTTTGTTGGTGTTTTGCGTGGGTATTCATTGCTTGCCGGCTTATAAAGCCGGCGATGGTAAGTAATTCTGTCTGGTATACGTTCAGGCTTTCAGGTATTCCGCCTTCGCGCCTATCCAGCGGTCGATGTGGCGCGCGGCCATGTCGGGCCATTGTTCGAGCATGAGGGGGGCGGCGTGGTGCGCCCAGCGCAGCAGGGGGGCATCGGCGTTGAGGTCGGCAAAGCGCAGCAGGGCGGCGCCGGATTGCCGCGCGCCGAGGAATTCGCCGGGGCCGCGCAGGGCGAGGTCGCGGCGCGCGATTTCAAAGCCGTCGTTGCTTTCGCGCATGGTTTTGAGGCGCTCGCGCGCGGTGTCGGTGAGGCGGCCTGCGCCGTCGGGAGCGCCGTAGAGCAGGATGCAGACGGCGGCTTCGGCGCCGCGCCCGACGCGCCCGCGCAACTGGTGCAACTGGCTGAGGCCAAAACGCTCGGCGTGTTCGATGACCATGACGCTGGCGGCGGGCACATCGACGCCGACTTCAATGACGGTGGTGCTGACGAGCACGGGGGTTTCGCCGCGCACGAAACGCTGCATGACGGCGCGCTTGTCGGCAGCGCCCATGCGCGAATGCAGGAGACCCACGCCGCAGCCGGGCAAGGCCGCGCTGATGGTGGCGTGGGTTTCGGTGGCGTTGCGCAGGTCGAGCGCCTCGCTTTCTTCTATGAGGGGGCAGACCCAGTAGACCTGCCGCCCCTGCGCGATGTGCGAGGCAAGGCGGGCGATGACTTCGCCGCGCCGCTGCTGGTCAAAGAGCCGCGTGGCGACGCTTTTGCGCCCAGGGGGGAGGGCGTCGATGGTGGAGACGTCCAGGTCGGCAAAGTGGCTCATGGCGAGGGTGCGCGGGATGGGCGTGGCGCTCATCATCAGGAGGTGCGGCTCGATGTTTTCGCTGCTCTCGCTGCTTTTCTGCCGCAGCGCGAGGCGCTGCGCGACGCCGAAGCGGTGCTGCTCGTCAATGATGGCAAGCGCCAGGCGCGCAAATTGCACCTGCTGCTCGATGACGGCGTGCGTGCCGATGACGAGCGCGGCCTGTCCGCTGGCGATGGCGTCCAGCGCGGCGGTGCGTTCGCTGCGCTTCTGGCTGCCGGTGAGCCAGGCGACGCCCTGCCCGCGCGCGGCGAGCAGCGGCGCGAGCCATTCGCTGATGCGCGCAAAGTGCTGGCTGGCGAGGATTTCCGTGGGCGCCATGAGCGCGCATTGCCAGCCGGCGTCAATGGCGGTGCAGGCGGCGAGCGCCGCGACCACGGTTTTGCCGCTGCCCACGTCGCCCTGCAGCAGGCGGTTCATGGGACGCGCGCGCGCGAGGTCGGCGGCGATTTCGTCGGTCACGCGCTGCTGCGCGGCCGTGAGCGTGAAGGGCAGGGCGGCGAGGAGTTGCTGCACCAGTCCGCCCTCGCCCGCGACGAGCTGCGGCGCGCGCAGCAGGGCGCGCTCACGCCGCGCGCGCGCCTGCGAAAGCTGCTGCGCGAGCAGCTCCTCGGCTTTCAGGCGGCGCCATGCGGGGTGCGTGCGCTCTTGCAGCGCAAGCAGCGGCGCGCCGGGCGGCGGCTGGTGCAGGAAGTGCAGCGCGTCGTGCAGGCTCCAGAGCGGCTCGCCCTCCATGTTCACTAGAAGTTCGGCGGGAATGGTGTCGGACAAGTCTGCGCGCGCCAGAGCGCCCAGCACCGCGCGGCGCAAATACGCCTGCGGCAGTTGCGCCGTGCTTGGATACACGGGTGTCAGCGCCGTGGGCAGCGCGCCATCGGCGGCGCGCCCCACGGGGTGCGCCATCGTCGGCGGCAGCCCGGCGTGCAGCACGCCGCGCGCGCGAATGCGAGCGCCCACCGCCATCTGCTTTTGCTGCGAGGGATAAAAGTTGAAAAAACGAAGCTGGCAGGCGCGCTCGCCGTCCGCCAGCGTCACGAGCAGATTGCGCCGCCAGCCGCCCAGCGTCTTGACCTCCTGCCGCGTGACCGTGCCCTCAATTTGCACCTCCTCGCCCATGCGCGCCTCGGCCAGCGGCGTGACGCGCGTCTCGTCCTCATAACGCAGCGGCAAATGCAGCGTCAAATCAATGTCGCGCACCAGCCCAAGCCGCCGCATCGCGCGCTGCGGGGCGGAAAGTTTGGCTTCGCCAGCGGCTGGGGCGGCGGCCTTCTTCTTGCGTGGCGTGCGGGGGACGGGCATGGGGCGATTGTGCGGGAAGGTGGGTGGCGTACAGTAGCGGGCGCTTGGCGGTGCGGGGCGGCCCCACCTGCGGGCAGAGGCTCGGCGAAAAGAGGGCGGAAGGAGTGGTGCTGTGGGTGTTTATGGTGATTACAACGAAGCGGTGCAGGCAATCAAGGCGGCGATTCTGCAAAGCCAGTACGAGAGTGGGCTTGCCGTTAATGCCAGACAGCTTGGACTGTACTATGCGATTGGCGGGTATGTTTCCGCCAATGTGCGTGCCCAGAAATGGGGCGCAGGGGCATTGGAGGAGATAAGCGGGCAATTGCAGCGTGAATTGCCGGGGTTGCGGGGCTTTTCTGCGCGCAACATGTACTACATGAAGATGTTCCATGAGGAATGGGCGGCAGTTTTCCAGCCACACCCGAGCGAGCCTGTTTCTGCACTTGCAAGTGCAGAAAGTGCACAGCAGACAATGTTGCACTTGCAAGTGCAAAATCTCCCGGAATTTCCTGCTGGTGAGTTCCTGAGCATAGGTTTCACCCTTCACAGGGTCATTCTTGAAAAAATCAAGACCGTGGAGGAGCGCCTGTTTTACATCCGCCGGGCTGCCCAAGGGCACTACCGCGTGGAAGACATCAAACGCTCAATCCGCAACGATGATTACAGGCGCCAAGGCGCATTGCCCAACAATTTCCTTGAAACCATCCCGGGCACGCAACGCGCCCTGCGCGCCATTGAAATGTTCAAGGACGAGTATTTTCTTGACTTCATTAACGTTGAAGAGCTTGGCGTGCGCGACGCTGCGGACATTGATGAGCGTGTGCTGGAGCAGGCGATAGTCCAGAATATAAAAAACTTCATCATGACGTTCGGGCGCGGGTTTTCGTTCATCAGCAACGCCTATCATCTTGACGCCTTCGGTGAAGATCAGTTCATTGACTTGCTGTTTTTCAACCGCGACCTCAATTGTCTGGTGGCCGTGGAACTCAAGCGTGGCAAATTCAAGCCTGCCTATCTCGGGCAGCTCAGCGGCTATTTAAGCGTGCTCGACGAGTTTGAACGCAAGCCGCACGAGGCGCCTTCTATTGGCCTGGTGCTTTGCAAGGACATGAACGAGGCATTCGTTAATCTGGTGATTCGCAACTACAACAGCCCGATGGGTGTGGCGACCTATGCCACTGCGGAAGATGTGCCGGGAAAATTGCGCGAGGTTTTACCCGACATTGACGATTTGAAGGCGCTGCTCGAAAAGGCTGATGAATAGCTGACGCGCGCAAACAATCTTCCCCCACAATCCCCCCATGAACAAAGTTCTCTCATACCGCGCGGCGCTGGCGCGGCGCTGGTCGCCGCAGCAGTGGATGCGCGCGTCGCTGGTGGTGGCGCTGGCGGTGCTGGCGCTCAAAACGCTGGCGTGGGCGCTGTCCGGCTCGGTGGGGTTGATGTCGGACGCGCTGGAGTCGGTGGTCAACGTCGCTGCTGCGCTGTTTGGCGTGCTGATGCTGCGGCTTGCGGCACAGCCAGCGGACGCGGGTCACCCGTTCGGGCACGGCAAGGCGGAGTATTTCTCCTCGGCGCTGGAGGGCGCGCTCATCATCGTGGCGGCGGCGGCGATTTTCTGGACGGCGGTGCCGCGCCTGCTGCACCCGCGCCCGCTGCCGCCGCTGGGCGTGGCGCTGATGCTCTCGCTTGCCAGTTCGCTGCTCAACGGGCTGCTGGCGTGGCTGCTGCTGGGTGCGTCGCGCGAGCACCGCTCGCTGGCGCTGGAAGCGGACGCGCAGCATTTGCTGGCCGATGTGTGGACTTCCGTGGGCGTGATTGCGGGGCTGGCGGCGGCGTGGGCGGCGGGCTGGCTCTGGATGGACGCGCTGGTGGCGCTGGCGGTGGCGGTGAATGTGCTGCGCGAGGGTGCGCGGCTGCTCTGGCGCTCGGCGCAGGGAATGATGGACGCCGCCGCCGAGCCGCAAACGCTGGAGGCGCTGCACGCGGCGCTGGCGCACTTTGCTGGCGATGAAGTGCGCTTCGACCACCTCGCCACGCGCCGCGCGGGGCAGCGCGATTACGTCAGCCTGCACATGCACCTGCCCGCGCACTGGACGCTGGCGCGCGCCGCCGCCCTGCGCGGCGAAGTGGAGCGCGCGCTGCTGGCGGCGGTGCCAGCGGCGGCGTGCTCCATTCAAATGCTGCCCGATGGCGACGAGCCGCTGGCGCTGCGCCGCAAAGAGGAGGAAGCATGCAAATCCTGATACAGCGCGTGGCGCGCGCGCGTGTGCTCGTTCATGGCAGCGAAACGGGTGCGATTGGGCACGGGCTGCTGGCGCTGCTCTGCGCCGAGCGCGGCGACACTGAGGCGCTCTGCCCGCGCCTGCTGCAGCGCCTGCTGGGGCTGCGCGTGTTTGCCGACGACGCAGGGCGCATGAACCGCAGCGTGCAGGACGTGGGCGGCGGCGTGCTCATCGTCAGCCAGTTCACGCTGGCCGCCGACACCACGAGCGGGCGGCGCCCCAGTTTCAGCGCCGCAGCGCCGCCCGAAGAAGGCAAGCGCCTCTATGAACACTTCGTCGCGCTGGCGCGCGCCGCGCACCCGTGCGTGGCCACAGGCGAGTTCGGCGCCGACATGCAGATTGAATTGCTTGCCGACGGCCCGGTGACCATGACGCTGCGCACGCCGACGGAATGAAACGATACCCAATGTATTTGTATTGCATTGCCGGCTTATAAAGCCGGCGAGCGATATATACCTATGTTTTTCAATGAAAGAGGTGATGACGATGGACTATCAGGCTCGCTTGAACCGCTATGAAACCGCGCAGGAAGCCTTGGGCTTTCTCATGGCGCTGCACTTTGAAAACGAAGAGGCGTTTGCGCGCGAGCAGCGCGCGCTGCACGAGTTGCGCTTTGACGATGACGAGGCCATCGGGCGCGTGCTGCGCGAGGCGTGCCCACTTGTCAAGCGCGAGTGGGAGGGCGGCGGCGCCGACGGCGCCCCCGTGCCGGACACGCTGCCCGAAGCGGAACGCGAAGCCATCTGGCGCCAGCGCGTCGCTGCCTTTTATCAGCCCGATGCGCCCGCACGCTCTGCGGAGGCGCCGCTGGCCATCATCACCGGCGGGCAGCCCGGCGCGGGCAAATCCGGGCTGGCCGCGCGCGCCGCCGAGCGGCTTGGCGCCCCACCCGCCAGCGTGCTGGTGGACGCCGACAAGCTGCGCCCCTGCCACCCGCACTATCTGCGCCTCATGCGGCAGGACGCGCGCACCGCCGCCAACCGCACGCACGCCGACTGCATCGTCTGGGCGCAGCGGCTGCAGGCGCAAGCCATCGCCGCGCGCCGCCCGCTCATCATTGACCAGACCTCGCGCACGCCCGACCTCATGCAGGCGCTTTTGCAGCGGCTGCACGCAGCGGGCTACCGCAGCGAGTGGCACCTGATGGCCGTGCCCGCCGCCGTCAGCACGCTGCGCGTGTGGCAGCGCTATGAAAGCCAGCGCGCGCACTGCGGCTTCGGGCGCTTTTCCACACCTGAAAAACACGACGATGCCTACGCCGGCGTGGCGCAAACCGTGGCCGCCGTGCAGCGCGCCGTTGGCGAAGGCGCGGCGTATCCGGCGGGCATCACCCTGTATGGTGCAGGCGGGCAGCCGCTGCACGAATGGCGCGCTGGCGAGGGCGAATGCTGCGTGCAGCAGGCGCTGCAGGCCGCACGCCAGCGCCCCATGACGGCGGACAAAAAAGCGCAGCACGCCGCCGACTGGCGCGCTGTGCTGGAAAGTGTGCAGGCGCGCGGCGGCACGGCAGAAGAAATCGCCGCCGTGCGCGGCCATCTGGCGCAGGCGCAGCAGGCGTAAAACGCCGCATACCCCGTAGCATTGATTGTGCTTGCCGGCTTCTTGTGCCGGTAGCCACACGATACGCCGTAAAAACACACAACAGCCTTCGTAGGGGTGCGATGTATCGCGCCCGCCCGGGTGCCATACGTACAACGCGCACGCCAAAACCAATCCCCTCTCCCCCTCTGTGCCGCGCAGCGGCACAGAGGGGGAGAGGGGGCAAAACCAGCGGGTATCACATGCCTGCCGGCACAAGAAGCCGGCAATCGTATACATCATAGCAGGGTATCAACCTTTTTGCCTTGTTTCTTGCACTGCTGCAAGCCAGGCGCTAGAATCCGTGCAGTTTTGCACATTTGCTGCACCAACAACCCCCATCAAAAATCCCGCATCACATTTTTGGAGATTCACATGAACAGCGCGCTGCAGAAAATCAATTCCGGCATTCCGGCATTCCGGCATTCCGGCATTATAACGCATTTTCCGTCATTTCCCCGCGCTAAAACATGCCGCCTGCATTTGGGCGCTGCCATTCTGGCGGCGTGTGTGCTGGGCGGCCTGCCTGTTGCAGCCACGGCAGCCAACTCCGGCGGCACGGTAGTAAATCACTATATATGGTACTACTACGTCGGCAACGGCAGCGGGGATGTCGTCTTTGAAACCGAAAGTGATACGTACAACGGCGCGGCCGTCACACTGGGAAAAGTCTGTGGTGACTGGTATCCAATCGGCACGCTGGGAGGGCGGAGGGTGATAGTCGGCGACGACACCCATGCGCCAAAACTTGACCACGCCTACGGCACCCAAGTCTACGGGGACGGCGGCGGCAGCGTCAGCAAGAGCGAGTTGATTATCCAAAACGGCACGGTGCAGAACGCCTACGGCGGAGGAAATACCATAGGTGACGCCAGCGAAAACAGACTGGAGATTCATGGCGGCTGGGTTGAAGAGGAAGCCGCAGGCGGGCGCGCCAATTACGGCAACGCTTACAAAAACACCGTCATTATCACCGGTGGCGTGGTGGGAACCAATGGCGAGGACAGTGTCTTTGGCGGCAGGACTGGGGGCCATAGTGCCCCTTACACGGTCACGGAAAACACTGTGGATATTTCCGGCGGCGAAGTGCGGGGGGGTGTCTACGGCGGCTGGTCCCACTCGGGCGCGGCCACCAACAACACGGTGCGCCTTTCCGGCACGCCCACCCTTTCCAGCGCCACGCTGTACGGCGGCGCGGTCTATCAGGGCAGCGGCGATGTCACCACCGGCAACACGCTGAAGGTGGAAAGCAAAAACCTGACGGTGGGCGGCGTCAACAACTTTGGAAAACTCGCCTTCACCCTGCCGGACGCCGTCACCGGCGGCGCCATGCTCACCGCCAGCGGCAACGCAAACTTCCCTGCCGCCAGCACCGAGGTTGACATCAGCGTTTTCGGCGCCCCGGCGCTGAATGCGGGCAATGAAATCACACTCGTCGCCGCTGGAACCTTGGACATCAAGGCCATCGCGCTCACAACCACCACCGCTGACTATTTCAACGTGGCTCGCAGTACAACGGACAACAACAAACTCGTTGCCAGCCTTCACACAGTGCCGCAGACCCGCAAGGTCACGGGCGACAAACTCGCGGGTGGCGAAGTGGTATGCGAGCATGGCGCGGTGTGGGAGCGCATCGGCATCACCACTTGCACCGCCAAAGCCCACCCCGGCTATGCCTATGACGCAGACAGCATTGCTCTTGTCGGCAGTTCGGCAGACGCGGACTGCAGCGGCGATACGTGCGCGCTTTCCAAGGTCAGCAACGATGTGACCGTCACCGCCAGCTTCACGCTGAACGAATACAGCGTGAGCGACGCCACGCCCACCGGCGCGGGCGGCACGATGGATTGCCCCACCTCCAAGGTGACGGTGCTTGACACCCCAACCTGCACGGCCAAGCCCGAGTTGGGTTACGTTTTTGACAAGGCAATGGACATTTCCCCCGTTGGCGCTGCCACGCGGGGGGCGTGCGACGACAGCGGCTGCACACTCACCAACGTGGTGGACGATGTGACGGTGACGGGGGTGTTCAAGAAAGAGGACTACAACATTGACGACATCACCGACCGGGTAAAGGGCCGTGTGACCTGCGACCGCAACCCGGTGCCTTACGGCGAGAGCACACGGTGCGACGCCACGCCAGCCGCGGGGTATGTGTTTGACGGGACGATGAGCGTCACAGGTGCAACGCTGGGCGCGTGCGATGCGACGGGCTGCGAGCTGACCAACGCCACA
>JAFRYL010000126.1 GCA_017437605.1 Ottowia sp.
AAAGCCGAAGCGCTGCAAAAGACGCAGCTTGCCGTCATTGAAGGGCGCGTGGCTGCCGAGCTGACAGAAGCTGCCCGCGCGCGCGGCAGGCAAACCGATGCGGCAGGCAAAACGCTGGAAGCAGCAGGGGCAAACCACCCCTACTACTGGGCGCCGTTCATTCTTATGGGCAATTGGCTGTGATTCCGATGAGTATGCTTTTGTCGCCGGCAACATAAGCCGGCGATGCAATGCAAAAGCAATAGGTATCTATTCTTCCGACGCTTGCAGCATGTCTTTGAGCAGCGGAATGCTGAGCGCGCGCTCCTGCTCCAGCGCGTAGCGGTCGAGGCGTTCCAGCAGCGCCATGAGGCTGCCGAGGTCGCGCGCGTGGCGTGCGAGCACATAGTCTGTGAGCGCATCGGGCAGCCGCAGCCCGCGCGCGTGCGCGGCGCGTTGCAGGGCGCAGCGCATGTCGGCTTCGTCAAGGTGGCGCAGTTCAAAGATGTGCCCCCACGCCAGCCGCGTGCGTAGGTCCTCGCGCAGCGGCAAGTCCACGGGCGGCACGCTGCCAGCGGCGATGATGGCGCGCGGGGCACCTTCCTGCGGCGCGGCGGCGTTGACGAACCAGTTGAATGCCGTGTGCTGCCGTGCGTCGTCATACAGATGCACATCGTCCATGAAGGCGGCGCGCCAGTCACCGGCAAAGGGCGTGTTTGCGGGCGCGGCGGCGTCCAGCCAGCCTGCCGCCTCACCCCGCGCGGCAAGCGCGCCGTGCAGCGCGCGCAGCAGGTGCGTTTTGCCGCAGCCGGGCGGCCCCCAGAGGTAGATGTTTTCGCCGCCGCCCTGCTCCAGCCACGCACGCAGGTGCTGCACGGCGTGTTCGTTGCCGGCTGGCAGAAAGCCCTCCAGCGTGGGGGCGGGGGCAAGTCCCAAGTCCAGTGCAAGCTGCTTCATGTGTGCGGCGGCTGTGTGAATCCATAAAATCGGCGGCGGATTCTAGGCAGGCGCGCGGCGTGCGCGCCGTTTCATTTGCAGCGGAACACACCATGAGCACTTCCCCCTCAGCGATGAGCTACAAAGACGCCGGCGTTGACATTGACGCGGGCGATGCGCTGGTCGAGCGCATCAAGCCGCTGGCGCGGCGCACCTGGCGCGAAGGCGTGCTCACCGACTTGGGCGGCTTTGGCGCGCTGTTTGAGGTGCCAAAGCGCTTCAAGGAGCCGCTGCTGGTCAGCGGCACGGATGGCGTGGGCACCAAGCTCAAACTCGCCTTTGAATGGGGCATGCACGACGGCGTGGGCATTGACCTGGTGGCGATGAGCGTCAACGACGTGCTGGCGCAGGGCGCCGAACCCCTCTTTTTCCTTGACTATTTCGCCTGCGGCAAGCTGGACGTGGACACGGCGGCTGCCGTGGTGGGTGGCATTGCGCGCGGCTGCGAGCTGGCGGGCTGCGCTCTCATCGGCGGCGAGACGGCGGAAATGCCCGGCATGTATCCGCCGGGTGAATACGACCTGGCCGGCTTTTGCGTGGGCGCGGTGGAAAAGGGGGGCGTGCTGCCCAGCCGCGAGGTGGCCGCAGGCGACGTGGTGCTGGGGCTGGCCTCCAGCGGCGTGCACAGCAACGGCTTTTCGCTGGTGCGCAAGTGCATTGAGCGCGCGCAGCAGTCCGCCGCCCTGCCCGCCCAGCTTGACGGGCAGCCGCTGCGCGCCGCGCTCATGGCGCCCACGCGCATTTACGTCAAGCCCGTGCTCGCGGCGCTCTCGCAGCACCCTGTGCGCGCCATCGCGCACATCACCGGCGGCGGGCTGCTGGAAAACATTCCGCGCGTGCTCCCTGAGGGGCTGGCCGCGCAGCTCACGCGCGCAAGCTGGCCGTGCACTGAACTCTTCACCTGGCTGCAGGAAACCGCAGGCATCGACGACGCCGAAATGCACCGCACCTTCAACTGCGGCATCGGCATGGTGCTCGTGGTGCCGCAGGAAGCAGCCGCCGCCTGCGCCGCCACGCTGCGCGAGGCGGGCGAGCAGGTGTTTGAAATCGGGCGCATCGCCCCGCGCGGCGACGGGGCGCCAGTCGTGCTGGCATGAGCAGCCTGGACGAGATGGCGCGCGCCGCCGCGCAGCAGAACGCCTTTCAGCGCGCCTTCGGCACCACAGCGCAGGCGCTCGAACGCCGCCAGCACATTGCCTGCATCGCCAGCCATGTGCTTATGGGCGGTGCGCTGCTGCTCGTGCTCTGGAAAGACATGCTCGTCGGCCTGCTCTGCGCCTGCCTGGGCTTTGTGGCCACGCGCGCACTCAGCCCGCGCCTGGGCGCGCTGGCGCTCAAGCGCAGCGGACACGCGACGCACCTGGCCGCCGCCATCGTCGCCATCCTGCCGCTGGGCGTGCTGATGCTGGCGCTGCCGCGCACCAGCGGGCTGATACTGGACGCGCCCGAACACTACCGCGAACTACTCAACTTCCTCGCGCGCACCGTCATGGAGCTGCGCGAGCGCCTGCCCGCCGACATCGCACGCCTGCTGCCCGAAGGCTCGCAGGAGGTGCAGCGCACCATCGCCGGCTACCTGTTCAGTCGCGCCGGCAAACTGGCCATGGCGGGGCGCGCCTGGGTCGGCGGACTGCTGCTGGCCTACGTCGGGCTGCTCATTGGCGCGCTTGCCGCCGCGCGGCGCCGCCTTGACGCACCCATGAAGCCACTGGCGGCGCAACTGCACGCGCGCATTTCGCACTTTGGCGAGGCTTTCCGGCAAATCGTCGTGGCGCAGTTCTGGATTGCGCTGTTCAACACCACGCTCACCGCCATCTTCCTGCTCGTCGTGCTGCCGCTCGCGGGCTACCGCCTGCCCTACGTCACGGCGCTGCTGCTGCTTACCTTTGTGGCGGGCCTCATCCCAATAGTCGGCAACCTGATATTCAACGGCGTGCTCACCATCGTGGGTCTGTCCGTTTCGCCCTGGGTGGCGGCGGCGTGCCTAGCGTTTCTCATCATCATTCACAAGGCCGAATACTTCATCAATGCCAAAGTCATCGGCCAGCGCACGCACATGGCGGTGTGGGAGCTGCTGAGCGTGATGTTTGCGATGGAAGTGCTCTTCGGCCCCGCCGGGCTGGTCGCCGCGCCGCTTTACTACAGCTACACCAAAAAAGACCTGCAGGCGACGGGGTGGGTGTGATACCCGTCATTACAAGACAACATCGCCAGCGTTTAATACTGGCGATACACTGATACCCGTTATTTTGTGCTTTTGAACGATATGGCGGCGCACAAAAGCAATTGTCCCCTACCCTTGCGATTGGTAAGCAATAAGCTGCATTACACCTTACGGCGGCATAAAATGGCAGCCATTCCTTCAACCCCAACAGGAGAGTGCATCATGGAAGCTATCCTCACCATGACGGAGCGCGGTCAAGTAACGCTACGCAAAGAATTGCGCGAGCGCCTTGGCGCAAGGCCGGGCGACAAAATTCTGGTTCGGGCTGTTGAGAACGGGCTTCTCTTCACCTCTGCCGACAGCAGGGCAAGCCTTGAGGAAACGCGGGCGCGCCTGGCGGCGCTGAACAAGGCGCATGACAACGGCATACGCCTGACCCTGGATGAAATCAAGAAGGGCATTGAAGACGCCTATGCCGAGAGCGGCGCGAAGGGGCTGCGATGATTGTTGTCGTGGACACCAACATCCTGCTGCGAATGCTTGTTGACGTGGACGACCCTGAGCAGGTGCGCGCAGCGTTTGAATTGATGCAGCGCGCAGACAAGGTCATCATTCCCATCATTGCCTTCTGCGAAGCGGCGTGGGTCATGAGTAAGCTCTACAGGCGCGACAGGGACTTTATTTCTGGCGCCATCCGCATCATCATTGATTTCAGCAAGGTGGAATATGACACTGACGCTGTGTCGGCGGGCTTGCGGATGCTGGATGACGGCGGCGACTTTGCCGATGGTGTCCTGGAGTACATGGGGCGCCGAATGGCTGATGGTGCGCCTTGCGTATTCGCGTCATTTGACAGACAGGCGGTGAAACTGTTGACGATGCGGGGGCTGGCCGCTGCAACGCCAGGCTACACAGACCGCTGATACAACAAAGTCTGCTTCGCACATCGGGGCACATGTGCCGTGGCGGGCGCGGTGGGAGCACGTACTTCAACGCTGGTTTAACAGCGCCATCTTTTCTTTTTTGGCAAACATACCTGTCTGTATTTTCACTGTTTGCCGGCTTATGAAGCCGGCGACAACATATATACCCATCAATCAAAGGCAAGCGTGCGCACGCCGCTTGCCGTCCCAAGCAGGCAGCAGTGCGCGCGCTGGCGCGCGAACACGCCCACGCACACCACGCCGGGCCACTGGCTCACATCGGCTTCAAACGCCAGCGGCTCTTCAATCTGCAGCCCGTGTACATCAAGAATGTTCTGGCCGTTGTCGGTGACAAACGGCTCGCCGTCCACGCAGCGCAGTTGCGCGCGCCCTCCCATTTTTGCGAACTGGCGCGTGATGCGCCCGCGCGCCATGGGGATGATTTCCACAGGAATGGGAAAGCGCCCCAGCACCGGCACCTGCTTGCTTTCATCGGCAATGCAGATGAACTGGCGCGACTGCGCCGCCACAATCTTTTCGCGCGTCAGCGCCCCGCCGCCGCCCTTGACCATGCAGCCGTTTGGGTCGATTTCGTCGGCGCCGTCGATGTAGACGCCAAGCTCGCCCACTTCAGCGCAGTCAAACACGCGAATGCCGTGCGCGCGCAGCCGCTCGCTGGAGGCATTCGACGACGACACCGCCCCCGCCAGCGGCGCGCCCAGCAGCCCAAGCGCGTCAATGAACTTGTCCACCGTGGAGCCGGTGCCCACGCCCACAATCTCGCCCGGGCGCACGTACGCCAGCGCCGCGCGCGCCACCATTGCCTTCAAAGCGTCCTGCATCATTTGCGAGAATTTCCTCTGCCGATGTTTGCAACCGCCAAGGATTATCCCCAATGCCCATGCCCTTTTACGGCGCCGCGCGCACCCTGCTCTTTCAGCTTGACGCCGAACTCGCCCACAACGCCACGCTCGCCATGCTCGAGCGCGCCCACGGCACGCCGCTCGCGCGCTTCTGGCAGCAGGAGCGCATTGAAGACCCCGTCACCCTTGCTGGCGTCAGCTTTCCCAACCGCATCGGGCTGGCCGCCGGGCTGGACAAAGACGCCCGCGCCATCGCCGCGCTGGAAAGCATGGGCTTCGGCTTTGCCGAACTTGGCACCGTCACCCCGCTGGCGCAGCCCGGCAACCCGCGCCCGCGCCTTTTCCGGCTGCCGGCGGCGCAGGGCATCATCAACCGCATGGGCTTCAACAACGAGGGGCTGGAAGCCTTTTGCGCCCGCGTGCGTGCGCAGCGCGAACGCTGGCAGGCGCAGGCGGGCAGCGCCGCGCACATGGCACTCGGCCTGAACATCGGCAAAAACGCCGCCACGCCCATAGAGCGCGCCGCCGATGACTACCTGAAAGGGCTGGCCGCCGTGTATCCGCTGGCCGACTACATCGCCATCAACATCAGCAGCCCCAACACCAAAAACCTGCGCGACCTGCAAAGTGAAGACGCCCTCAACGCCCTGCTCGCCACGCTGGCGGCGCGGAAAAAAGAACTGGCCGACGAACACGCGCGCCGCGTGCCGCTGTTCCTGAAAATCGCCCCCGATTTGGACGACGCCGGGCTGCAAGCCATTGCCGCCGCGCTACTGCACCACGGCATTGATGGCGTGATTGCCACCAACACCACCATCGCGCGCGACGCCGTCAAGGGGCTGCCGCACGCCGAAGAAACCGGCGGGCTTTCAGGCCGCCCGCTGCGGGCGCTGTCCACCAGCATCATTGAAAAACTGCGCGCCGCGCTGGGCGCAGACTTCCCCATCATCGGCGCAGGCGGCATATTCAGCACGCAAGACGCACTGGAAAAAATACAGGCCGGCGCCAACGCAGTGCAGATTTACACCGGATTTATCTATAAGGGACCTGCGCTCGTGCCCGAAATTGCGCGGGCGCTTAAAGAGCAAGCGAAGTGAAAAACCAGACACGCACGCAGCGCATGGCTTGGAAAGCTGCTGCACTGGCAATCCTGCCGTTTGCTATACCAAATACATACGCCGGGACATGGGGCGATAGGGCACTGTTTGCAGCCATAATATTTCTTGCCGCCTTGTATGTGATTACTAGGTCTTTCATCGGAAGCCGGCTTACTTCCCTGCTTTTTTCGCGGCAGCGTGACACAGGCGCAACACTGGACACTGCACTTACAGATGCCCTGGTTATTGAGCTGATTATTCTGTTTTTTTCTGTGGTTGTTTGAGCTCTGGCATGCATACCTGTTTGCTGCATGATGCGTATTGCAGTAATAGCTGTATACTATGGTTCATTATTCACCATTGCCGGCTTCTCTTGGCGGCGATGAATCCATACCCCACAACAACCTTGCCATGAACGCCTCCACACTCCCCGACCCCAACACCCTGCACCCCGTGGCGGGCTATGAGAATGAAATTTACATCAAGCCCGCCGTCAAAAATCCTAACATCATCGTCGGCGACTTCAGCTACATTGCCGACGCTGATTTTGAACGCCACGTCACGCACCACTACCCGTTTCTTGGCGACAAGCTGATTATTGGAAAATTCTGTCAAATTGGCGCCGGCGTTGAATTTGTCATGAACGGCGCGAATCACCAGATGAACGCCGTCTCCACCTTTCCGTTCTACACCCTGCAAGGCTGGAACATGGCGCCGCCCGCCCATGAAGACCTGCCACTCAAGGGCGACACCATCATCGGCAACGACGTGTGGATAGGGCAAAACGCCACCATCCTCCCCGGCGTGCATATTGGCGACGGCGCCATCATCGGCGCCAGCAGCGTCGTCACGCGCCATGTGCCGCACTACACCATCGCCGCCGGCAACCCCGCGCGCGAAATCCGCAGGCGCTTTGACGAGGAGCTGACCGCCCTGCTGCTTGAATGGAAATGGTGGGACAAACCCACCGACGAAATCAACGCCCTTATCCCCATTCTCACCAGCAGCGACCTGGGCGCCGTGAAAGAAAAAATCCGCGCTGACCTCAGCGTGCTGCCATGAGCAGGAAGCGCGTTGACCGTGCCGCTTGCTGGTGGCAAACTTCACGCATTTCGTATGTGAACAGAGACTGAGGAGAAGGCCATGACGACCGCAACGCTTGCCAACCTGCGCCATGACGCCAGCGCCTTGCTTGACCAGATGCCGGAGGGCGTGCTCGCTTCCATGGTTGCGCTCATGAAGGAATTTACTGGGCGCCCCGTCACCTCCCTCCCTCTCCAAGAGCCTGCCATGACGTTGGCGCCCCCAGGTTTTGCTGCTGGCGAGTTTGTTTTGCCCAGTGATTTTGATGCCGACAACGATTTGATTGCTGATTTGTTTGAGGGCAAACAATGAGTTTGTTGCTGGATACGCATATCCTGCTATGGTATGCCTCGAATGATGGGCAATTGTCCAAAAAGGCAAGGGACCTGATAGCCGGTTCTGGCAGCGCGTATTGCAGCATTGTTTCCGCCTGGGAAGTTGCCATCAAACACAACTTGAACCCAGCCAGAATGCCCCTTTCGGGGAAACAGTTCTTTGAGTGCATCCGCCGGTTTGGCTGCGGTTTGCTTGCGTTGAAAGAGGAGCATGTCCAGATGCTGGAAACCCTTCGCCTTGCGCGAGGAGCAAAAGAGCATCACGACCCGTTCGACAGGATGCTCATCTGTCAAGCCAAGGCGGAAGGGATGACGCTGCTGACGCACGATGCGCTGCTCCAGGGCTACGGCGAGCCTTGCGTTTTCCTTGTGTAGCGCGGAAAACATCTATACTCTGAGAATATGTGCATCATCGCCGGCTTATGTTGCCGGCGATGAAAGCATACCCTTGCAGTTATGCAAAAAAAGAGCACCGCCGCAGCGGTGCTCTAGGGGGTGCAGCAACGAGGCTACGACGCCTGCATGTGACCGCAAGCTGCATCGCTTGCGGCGTGCAGGAACGCATACAGCGCGCCTGCGACCAAGGCCGCCAGGACAACACACTCGAGCAATTGGGCAATCCACGCACTCATACGCTGTCTCCTTTGCGCTGTGCGGCGACCCGCCCCCTGGCGGGGCACGCCAGCGCCGCGATGGTAGCGCGCAAGGCGGCGGTGTGCAATCGT
>JAFRYL010000127.1 GCA_017437605.1 Ottowia sp.
GCACGATGGCGCCATGCGTGAGCACGTAACCCCGGCGGTTGCTTGCGCCCGCGCGCGCGGCGAGCATTACGCCTTGCCCCTCGTGCGGCGTCTGGCGCACGCGCCAGCGGCGCGATGTGAGCGCGGCGGCAAGGCGCCCGGCGGCTTCCGCAGGCGGCGCGGCAAGGCGCGCCTGCGCGCGCAGGCCAAAGGCATTCAGTGCGCGCGGGCGAATGTGCTCTTTCATGGAGCGCATGTCCGCCAGATGCTTGGGCGTGTGGCGCACGAGGCAGAGCGCGGTGCTCGCCACCAGCAGCGCCAGAATGAGCAGGAACCACCAGGCGCTGTACACCTGCCCCAGCCCCAGGCGCACAAAAAGCGTGCCCCAGAACGCGCCAAACTTGTTGATATACGCGCCCAGCCCTTCACCCTGCGGCACGACGGTGCCAATGGCGGCGACGATGCCCACCACCGCCAGCAGCGCGACGGCAAAGCGCATGGAGGCGAGCAGTTCAAGAAAAGCGCGCCAGTGGCGGGTGAGGGGCGAGGGTTTCATGCGCGAGAAAAGGGGAGGGCGGCAAACAAAGGAGGCAGAGGGAGGCGGCGCATTATCGGCGGGCAAGAAAAAGCCGCACCGTGTGCGGCTTTTTCATCGTGAGTGTGGGCGCTCAGCGCAGGCTGGCGATGTAGTTCGCCACGGCCTTGATTTCCTTGTCGTTCATCTTGGCGGCGACATCGGCCATCACCTGATTGGTGGTGCGTGTGCCGTCACGGAAGGCGGTGAGCTGCTTGATGGTGTAGTCTGCGTTCTGGCCGGCAATGCGCGGGTACTGCACCGCAATGCCGCTGCCGTCCGGCCCGTGGCACGCGGCGCACGAGGGAATGCGCCGGTCCACGATGCCGCCACGGAAGATGCGCTCGCCAGCGGCGGCGTCCTCGGGGGTGACGGTGGCTTCGGGCACCTTGGGCTTCTGGGTGCTGACCCAGGCGATGGCTTCGCGCGCGTCTTCCTCGCTCGTCATGTCGGCAAAGGGCTGCATGGATTCGTCCTGCCGCACGCCGCTTTTGAAGGCGAGGAACTGGCTCATCAGATATTCCGGAAACTGCCCCGCCAGCGATGGATAGACGGGCATGAGCGGCGTGCCGCCATCTGCCCCGTGGCAGGCCGAGCAGGTGACAAAGAGTTCCTGCCCTTTGGACATGGGCGCTTCGGCGGCGGCAGCTTCTTCCTGCGCCGCAGCGGGGAAGGCAGTGGCGGCAAGGGTGAAGGCGAGGGCAGAAGCAAAGGCGGCAAGCGGTTTCATGGCGCGCATCGTGGTGTTGTACAAAGAGCGTGAAATTCTACGGAGGCGCTCGGCGCTGTCTTATGACCAACATCAGTTTTCCAGAGAATGCAGACGCCGCCGCAGCGCGCGAGGCGCTGGGCTGGCTGCATACCGCGCGCTTTCTGACGACTGCCGCGCAACTGCAGCACCTGCCCGCGCCCGGCGTGCCCGAAATTGCCTTTGTCGGGCGCTCAAACGCGGGCAAATCCAGCGCCATCAATGCGCTCACGCAACAGACGCGGCTCGCGTTTGCCTCCAAAACGCCCGGGCGCACGCAGCACATCAACCTGTTTGCGCTGGGGCGCGGCGGCGCGCACGAGGCCTCGCTCGCTGACCTGCCCGGCTACGGCTGGGCGGCGGTGCCGCAAGCGGACAAGGAACGCTGGCAGCGCGTGATGGCGACGTATCTGTGCGAGAGGGAATCGCTCGCCGGTGTGGTGTTGCTCTGCGACGCGCGCCATGGGCTGCGCGAACTCGACGAGGCGCTGCTGGAACTCATTGCCCCGCGCGTGGAGCAGGGCATGCCGTTTCTCGTGCTGCTCACCAAGGCGGACAAATTGAACAGCACGCAGCAGGCCAAAGCCTTGCAAATCGCGCGCCTGCAGACGGCGGGCGGGCAGGCGCTGCTGTTCTCCGCGCTGCGGCGCAAGGGGCTGAACGAAGCCGCGCTCTGGCTGCGGCGCGTGGCGGCGGGCGGCGCCGTTGTGGAAGATACCCCGCAATAAAACATGTGCTTGCCGGCTTTATAAGCCGGCGACGAAGTGCTACATCAGATGGTATGGAAACATGAGGATATACCTGTTGTAATAGTCTTTGTTTGCCGGCTTATCAAGCCGGCGACAAACATATACCATTGATAATTTCCCGGGGCGTTCGCGGCGCTGCGCGCGCAGGCACAATCAGCGCCCTCTGAATCTTTCCCTGCACGCACTCCTGCACCATGGCCACCACGCACTTTGGCTACCAATCCGTTGATGAAAGCGACAAGGCGCGCCGCGTGCGCGGCGTCTTTGACTCCGTCGCCGGCAAGTACGACCTGATGAACGACTTGATGAGCGGCGGGCTGCACCGTTTCTGGAAGGCGTACACCGTCTACGTCGCCAACCTGCACGAAGGCCAGCAGGTGCTGGACATCGCCAGCGGCACGGGCGACCTGGCGCGCGCCTTTGCCAAAAAAGTGGGCAGCACGGGGCTGGTGGTGCAGTCCGACATCAACGAAGCCATGCTGCGCCACGGGCGCGAGAGGCTGCTGAATGCTGGCGTGATTGCGCCGCCGCTGGCCTGCGACGCCGAGGCGCTGCCCTTTGCCGACGCCTCGTTTGACCTGGTCAGCGTCGCCTTTGGCCTGCGCAACATGACGCACAAGGACGTGGCGCTGCGCGAAATGGCGCGCGTGCTGCGCCCGGGCGGGCGGGCGCTGGTGCTCGAGTTCTCGCAAGTCGCCAAACCGCTGCGGCGTCTGTATGACCTGTATTCTTTCCAGGTGCTGCCGCGTTTGGGCAAACTTGTCACCGGCGACGAAGACAGCTACCGCTATCTGGTCGAATCCATACGCATGCACCCGAACCAGCAGGCGCTGCGCGAGCTGATGCTTGCCAACGGCTTCGGTCATGTGGACTATCACAACCTCACGGGCGGCGTTGTGGCGCTGCACGTGGGCATCAAATGCTGAATACTCTTTCCAACCATATAAAGGGGACGCACCATGCGCACTGAAGCCATCGTGGAAGCCATCGGCGACTTTCTTGACGACGACGACTGGAAATACGAATACAACGGCGAAAAAACGCTCTTCAAAATGGGCGTGAGCCTGCGCAGCCGCCTGCAGAACACGCGGCTGTACATTGACGTGAAGGAAGACGCCTACCTCGTCTACGCCATCTCCCCCATCAGCGGCAACGGCGACACCGTCCCCGAACTCATGCGCTACATCACGCGCGCCAACTACGCCCTCATCAACGGCAACTTTGAGCTGGACGTGCGCGACGGCGAAGTGCGCTACAAGAGCTACGTCAACTGCGACAACCTCACCGGGCTGCCGCGCGAAATCATCCGCGACAGCATCTATGTGCCCTGCGCCATGATGAACAAATACGGCGACGGCATCGCCGCCATCGCCATGGGCTATTCCGACGCCGACACCGAAATCAAGAAAGCCGAAGGCGGCTCCGACGACGACGATTGAGCGCGCGCCCCCCATGCCACGAGCAGCCGGTGCCGACGACGCCATACGCCTGAACCGGCGCATGGCCGACCTCGGCCTCTGCTCGCGCCGCGAGGCTGACGAGTGGATAGCGCGCGGCTGGGTGCGCGTGGACGGGCGCCCCGCCACCGTCGGCGAGCGCGTACCGCCCGCCGCGCGCATAGAGGTGGACCCCCGCGCCCGTGGGCAGCAGCAGCGCCTCGTCACCATACTCATCAACAAACCCATCGGCATCGTCAGCGGGCAGGCGGAGCGCGGCTACCAGAGCGCCGCCTCCATCATCGGCGCGCACAACCACTGGCGCGGCGACGCCAGCCGCCGCCGCTTCACCCGCGCGCACCTCATGCGCCTGGCACCCGCCGGACGGCTGGACATTGACTCCACCGGCCTGCTCGCCCTCACGCAAGACGGGCGCATCGCGCGCCGCATCATCGGCGCAGAAAGCGGCGTAGACAAGGAATACATCGTGCGCGTGAGCTGGAGCGGCGTCACGCAGAACGTGCGTGCCGCCACGCCACCAGAGGCACTGCAAAAACTGCGTTTCGGCCTCGCGCTCGACGGCCAGCCCCTCGCCCCCGCGCAGGTGGAGTGGCAAAACGGCGAACAGCTGCGCTTCGTGCTGCACGAAGGCAAAAAACGCCAAATCCGCCGCATGTGCGAACTGGTTGGCCTGCGCGTGGAGGCGCTGCGCCGCATTCGCATCGGGCGCGTCAAACTCGGCGCGCTGCCCCTTGGCCAGTGGCGCTATTTGGGTGAAGGAGAAATGTTTTGAACCCCACGCGCCGCACCCTGCTCGCGTTGCCGCTGGCGCTGCTCCTTGGCGGCTGCTCCACGCGCCGCAGCCGGCGCCGCAGGCGCAGCGGAGGCGGCAGCGTCAGTGGCGGCGGCACACCCAGCGCCGCGACCCTCAGACTCAACCCCAAATACCGCGAAAGCAGCGTCGCGCTCGCGCTCATGCAGACGGGCACCCCCTACCGCTACGGCGGCGCCTCGCCCGCCACGGGCTTTGACTGCAGCGGCCTCGTCTACTACGTCTACGGGCAGCTCCTTGGCAGCAGCGAACGCGCCCGCCTGCCGCGCAGCGCCGCGCAATGGGCGGCGGCCTCGCGCGCCGTGCCAAGTGGCCAGATGCGGCGCGGCGACCTCGTCTTTTTCAACACCTCCCGCCGCACGCGCTACTCGCATGTGGGCATCTACCTGGGCGACGGCCAGTTCGTCCACGCCCCCTCCACTGGCAAAAGAGTGCGCAAAAACAGCCTCTCCGAGAGGTACTACAAACAACACTTCCTCGGCGCACGCAGCATCTTTGCTGATTGAAAAAGCGCATACCCTATAAATAAATACCCGGTTGCCGGCTTATCAAGCCGGCAACCGTGCAATACCCTTGTGATTCTGTGTTTTTACAGACCAGCAGCGGCGCGCAACGCATCGGCCTTGTCGGTGCGCTCCCAGGAGAACTCGGGTTCGTCGCGCCCGAAGTGGCCGTAGGCGGCGGTTTTGGCGTAAATGGGGCGCTGCAGGTCA
>JAFRYL010000128.1 GCA_017437605.1 Ottowia sp.
CGTGCCTGCCAGCAACAGCAGCGCCAGTGCCGCAGCGCACGCCTGTGTGGCGCGGCGGCCACCGTGCGCCAGAAAACGCAGCGCCGCCAGCCCAATCACCAGCAGCGTGGCGAGCTGGTTGGGCTGGCGCAGGTTGCCGAATGCCTCGCTAGGTGTGGCCGTTACTATCAATGGGGAAAGCGGATTTTCTAGGTCAAAGTACTGCAGTAGCGCGATGAGCGCGTTGATGCACGCTGCCAGCAGCCAGCTGAGTGCCGCCGCGTGCGCGCCGCGCGCAACTGTGCGTGGCCAGAGCGCAAGGGCGAGTGCGCCGCAGGCAGCAGCAACCAGGTACAACTGCACCTCGGGCACAGGGCCGGCGGTCAGCGGCCAAAGCCAAGGCAGAGCAAGCAGCGCGGGAAGTGCGTGCGGCAGAAGTGAGAGTTGGGAGGGAGGCATAAGGAGCGCGATTGTGCCTGCGCCCCCGCGCCTAGTTGCGCTGCAACAGGTGCGCACTTTTTGTGCGCCACTCATCCCACTCCCTCGGAAACGCAACGCGGTAACGCGCCATGTGCGCCTTTGCGATGTCGTCGTGTCCGAGGTAGATGGCGCTTTCAATCACACGCTCAATGACGCGCGGCTCGGGCGAATAGTGCAGCAGGCGCAGCGCGTCCTGCAGCATCCACGGCGCGTTGGCGCGCGAGGGCTGCTGCACCGTCAGTTCTGCAAACGCCACATCGTCCGCAAACAGGCGCGAGCGGCGCGCCTCCTGCAGCGCCTGCCCCGGCCAGCGTTCGTGGCGCTCCTCGGGCGGCAAATAAAGCTGCGAGATGCGCTCATAGTCCCACGCGGTGTAGCTCGTGGCGGCAAGCATGACGAGCGCCAGCGCAGCGCGCGGCAGCGCGCCCCACGCGGCGGGTTTTGCGGCAGAACGCCCCTTGCGCGTCACCCACAGCAGCCACAGGCTGATGATGGCGGCGGTCTGGAACGGCCCGTACCACAGCGGGTACTCCACCAGCGAATGCACACCAATGGCCAGCAGCACGCACCACGCCATCTGGCGCGCTGGGTTCTGCTCGCTCCACGGGCGCGCGCGCAGGGCGAAAAAGGCCAGCGCCACGCAAATCAGCACGGCAGCGGGCACGCCCAGCGACACCGCCAGATGCAGCGGCAGGTTGTGCGCGTTGTCCAAGATGTAGCAAAAGCGCGCGCCCGGGTAGAGCGTGATGTAGTGCGCCCACGCTAGGTCGCCCCAGCCCCAGCCGAGCCAGGGCTTCTGCGCAATCAGATGCAGCACATTGCCCCAGAGAATGAGGCGGCTGCCGCAGGTGCCCTCGGCGTGCTGCAGGCGGTCAAGCAGGTCGCGCCCCGCCACATGGTTGCCGGTCTGCAGCAGCGCAGGCAGCGCATACGCTGCCAGTGCGTAGGCGGCAAGGGCGGCGAGCGCCAGCAGCAGCACGCGCCGCCAGTGGCGCCTGCCGCTCCACATCAGCAGCACGACGGTGAGAGCCAGCAGCTCCACCAGCCCGGTGCGCGAGGCAGTCGCTGCCGTGCCTGCCAGCAGCAGCAGCGCCAGTGCCGCAGCGCACACCTGTGTGGCGCGGCGGCCACCGTGCGTCAGAAAGCGCAGCGCCGCCAGCCCAATCACCAGCAGCGTGGCGAGCTGGTTGGGCTGGCGCAGGTTGCCGAACGCCTGCCCGGGCTTGGCGATGTTTATCCAAGGGTAGAACGGCGTTTCAAGGTCAAAGTACTGCAGCTGTGCGATGACGGCGCTGGCAACGGCCGCCAGCAGCCAACCGCAGGCGGCGGCCTGCGCACCACGCTGCGCCGTGCGCGTCCAGAGCGCCAGCACAACCGCGCCGCAGTAGGCGGCGGCCAGGTACGGCTGCACCGCAGGCAGCGGGCCGGCGGTGAATGGCCAGAGCCAGGGCAGCGCGAGCAGCGCAGCCAGCAGCACGAGGTGCAGAAGTTGCAGCGGCCCGGCGGCGGGGGAAGGGGAGGACAAGGAAGGCATGAAGGGCGCGATTGTGCCTGTGCGCTGCGGCGCTCGGCGTTAACATTGAGCCAAGGCAGTTTTTTCAGCCACAGGAGCAACACAAGCATGAGCACCACAAACCCCTTTGCCGGTCTTTTTCCCGGCTTTGACTTCATGCAGCAGGCGGTATCGGGCGTGCCGGCGGGCGGCAGCCTGCCCGGGCTGGGCAGCTGGATACCGACACTGGATGCCAAGGAGCTGGACAACCGCATCAATGAGCTGAAAACCGTGCTCTTCTGGCTGGAGCAGAACGCCGCCATCGTCAAGAGCACGATGCAGGCGCTGGAAGTGCAGAAGATGACGCTGGGCACGCTGGGCGCCATGAACCTCGGCATGGCGGAGATGGCCAAAGCCTTCACCATGCCGCCGCCCGCGCCAGTCAAGGGTGGAGCGGCGCCGGTGCCTGGCGCCTGGCCGTTTGCCACGTCTGTGAGCGGCGCCGTGCCGCCGGCGGACGACAAGCCGTCCAGGGACAAAGGCGCAGCGCCGGAGGGCGGCAAGGCGCAGCCCGACGCGGCGCAGCAGATGGCGGCAAGCATGGTGGCGCCGGCGCAGATGTGGTGGAACGCGCTCAGCGCGCAGTTCCAGCAGCTTGCCGGCACGGTGGAGCAGCAGCAGGTGGCGGTGGAAGCGGCCACGGCTGCGGCCAAGGCGCAAACGGCGGCCACTGCCAAGGCCGCTGCCGAGGTTGCGGAAGCGGCTGCCGAAGTTGCAGAGGCGGCTGCCGAGGTTGCCGAAGCTGCCGCCGCCGTGCAGGAAGCCAAGCCCAAGAAGCGCGCTGCCAGCAGCAAGGCGGACGCCGGGGGCAAGGACGAAGACAAGGGCAAGAGCGAATAAGCGCGGCGGCAAGAACTGCTGCATGAGTATCAATTTGGCGCCGGCACAAGTTGCCGGCGTCAGTGTTTTAAGTCATTTGGTATATGTTGGAACAACATATACTATGACGAAATATATGTGGTTGCCGGCTTGTTATGCCGGCGACATCTAGATACCCGTTGAAATTTGAAGTTTGCGCGGGACAAAAAAACGCCAGACTCTGAGTCTGGCGTTTTTGTTTGGGCGCGCGGAGCGCTTACACGATTTGCAGGTCGGTTTCGCCCATGAGGAACTGGGCGGCTTCTTCTTCGTCGCCCATGCGTTTGAGGACGTTGCTGCCGCCTTGCTGCTGCAGCAGGATTTCGTCCATGTCGCCCACTTCGCGGCGCTTGCGCGCGCTGTTGAGCTGGATGAGTTCGCGCATGGAGTTCGGCGAGGTGGCGTTGTCCACGGCGTCCTTTTCGCTGATTTGTTCGCTTTCGTAGGCCTCGAACAGCAACTGGTCGATGGACTGGCCGGTCTTGAGGCTTTCCTCGCGCAGGCTCTTGATGATGTCGGTCTTGCGCTGCTGCATGCGGCTCTGTTCCTTGCGCTTGCGCTGGCTGTTGAGTTTGATTTGCAGGCGCACGTCGTTGGAGGAGTCGGCGTAGCGGATGGCGTCTTCTTCGCGAATCAGCCCCTTTTCGTAGGCGTCAAACAGCGCCTGGTCAAAGGTCTGCATGCCCAGCTCGCGGCTGCGGCGTATCACGTCCTTGATTTCGCCGACTTCGCCCTTGTAGATGAGGTCGGAGACGAGCGGCGTGCCCAGCAGGATTTCAATCACGGCGGTGCGCCCCTGCTTGTCCTGGCGGCGAATCAGGCGCTGCGAGACGAGGGCGCGCAGGTTCATGGACAAGTCCATGAGCAGCTGCTTGCGGCGCTCTTCGGGGAAGAAGTTGATGATGCGGTCCAGCGCCTGGTTCGCGCTGTTGGCGTGCAGCGTGGCGAGGCACAAGTGGCCGGTTTCAGAGAAGGCGATGGCGTGCTCCATCGTTTCGCGGTCGCGGATTTCGCCCATGAGAATGACGTTGGGCGCCTGGCGCAGGGTGTTTTTCAGCGCCGCTTCCCAGCTGTCGGTGTCAATGCCCACCTCGCGCTGCGTGATGATGCAGTTCTTGTGCGGGTGCACGAACTCAATCGGGTCTTCCACCGTGATGATGTGCCCGTAGCTGTGAATGTTGCGCCAGTCCACCATGGCCGCCAGCGTGGTGGACTTGCCGGTGCCGGTGCCGCCGACCATGATGGCCAGCCCGCGCTCGGTCATGGCGATGTTTTTCAGCGTCTCCACCATGCGCAGGTTGTTTTCCTCAATCGTCGTGAGGTCAAGGCGCAGCGTGTCCTGCGGCGTGAGGCGCCCTTCGCTGCGCAACTGCGCTTCCCGTTCGCGTTTGACCATGATTTGGTCAACCGTGTCTTTGAGCGGCTGCTTGCTGGCGTTTTCAATGCCGATTTGCCCGGCGATTTTTTCCACCAGTTTCGGGTCCATGAACAGGTCGCCCAGCGTGGGGAGGTCTTGCGGAATCACGCGCATCACCAGCCCGACCTTGCCCGACTGCATGAAGGCGTTGCAGCGGAAGCGCCCGATGCCCGCCGGCGAGATGGCGAAGTTGCATTCGTGCGTTTTTTCAAACTCGGCGGCCTGCTTGTCGTTCATCACCGAGCGCACGAGCGCCAGCGTCTGCACATGCGAGAGCACCTGCGGCGAGACTTTGTCAATCTTGCCGTGCGTCTTGATGGCGGGCGGAAAGTCGGCGGTGATGAACAAGTCGCTGCCGTTGCGCGAAATCATCAGCTTGAGCAGGTCATGGATGAATTTTGTGGCCTGGTCACGTTCCATTGCCATGATGGGTTCTCCTTGCGCCGGCGGCAGCGGCGCGTTTCACATGCAAAAAAGAATGGGTGGTGCGAATGGTTCGGGGGCAGATTAGCCGGGGAAGTTTTCCGGGATTTTCGCCTTGGCGCGCGCCTCGGCGGGGGTAATCTGGTTGCGGCGCACCAAGTCGGCGAGGTTCTGGTCGAGCGTCTGCATCCCCAGGCTGTTGCCGGTCTGGATGGAGGAGTACATCTGCGCCACTTTCGCCTCGCGAATCAGGTTGCGGATGGCGGGGGTGCCGAGCATGATTTCGTGCGCGGCGACGCGCCCGGAGCCGTCTTTCAGCTTACAGAGCGTCTGCGAGATGACGGCCACAAGCGATTCCGAGAGCATGGCGCGCACCATTTCCTTTTCCGAGGCGGGGAACACGTCAATGATGCGGTCAATGGTCTTGGGCGCGCTAGAGGTGTGCAGCGTGCCGAACACCAAGTGGCCGGTTTCGGCGGCGGTCATGGCCAGACGGATGGTTTCCAGGTCGCGCATTTCGCCCACGAGGATGGCGTCCGGGTCTTCGCGCAGCGCCGAGCGCAAGGCGTTGGCGAAGCTGTGCGTCATGGGGCCGACTTCGCGCTGGTTGACGATGCACTTCTTGGATTCGTGCACGAACTCAATCGGGTCTTCCACCGTCAGCACGTGGCTGTAGTTGGTTTCGTTGAGGTGGTTAATCATCGCCGCCAGCGTGGTGGACTTGCCCGACCCCGTGGGGCCGGTGACGAGCACCAGACCGCGCGGTTTGAGCGACAGCTCGGCGAAGATGCGCGGGCAGTTGAGCTGCTCGAGCGTGAGAATCTTGCTCGGAATGGTGCGCAGCACGCCGGCGGCGCCCCGGTTCTGGTTGAAGGCGTTGACGCGGAAGCGCGCCAGCCCCTCAATCTCAAACGAGAAGTCCACCTCCAGGTTTTCTTCGTAAATCTTGCGCTGCGTGTCGTTCATGATGTCGTAGAGCATCGCGAACACTTCCTTGTGCTCGAGCGGCGGCACGTTCAGGCGGCGCACGTCGCCGTGGACGCGAATGAGCGGCGGCAGCCCTGCGGACAAGTGCAAGTCGGAGGCTTTGTTCTTGACCCCGAAGGCCAGCAGTTGGGTGATGTCCATTGCCACGGCGAAAACTCCTGTGTGATTTCAGTTGCAGATTGATACGTTGGGCGGATTATGGCGCGCACTGCAGCAAACGCAGCGCAGGCATGGCGCCGCGCGCAACAAACCGCGCCGCTTTTCAGCGAAAAACGACAGTGCGCTGCCCGTTGAGCAGCACGCGGTGCTCGCTGTGCCACTTCACGGCGCGCGCAAGCACTTGGCTTTCCGTGTCGCGCCCGATGGCGGCCAGCTCTTCGGCGCTCATGCTGTGGTCCACGCGCGTGGCGTCCTGCTCAATGATGGGGCCTTCGTCCAGGTCGGCGGTCACGTAGTGCGCCGTGGCGCCGATGAGCTTCACGCCGCGCGCGTGTGCCTGTGCATACGGGCGCGCGCCCTTGAAACTGGGCAGGAAGCTGTGGTGAATGTTGATGGCGCGCCCGCTCAAGGTCTGGCACATCGCTGGCGAGAGGATTTGCATGTAGCGCGCAAGCACCACCAGCTCGGCGTTTTCTTCACGCAGGATGTCCATCTGGCGCGCTTCGGCGGCGGCCTTGTCGTCCATCGGCGTGTGGTGGAAGGGCACGTTGTAGCTGGCGGCAAGCTGGTAGAAGTCGCGGTGGTTGCTGACGATGGCGCGAATGTCCAGCAGCGGCAGCAGCCCGCTTTTCCAGCGGAACAGCAAATCGTTGAGGCAGTGCCCCTGTTTGCTGACAAAGATGACGCAGCGCATGGGGTGAGCGAGTGCGTGCAGCCCCCAGGTGAGCTCCAGCGGCGGCGCGAAGTCAGCCAGCGCCGCGCGCAGCGCTGGCGCGTCGGTGCCCGCGCACTGGAAGCGCACACGCATGAAAAACAGGCCGCTGGCGCGGTCGTTGAACTGCGCGGCTTCTTCAATGTTGCCGCCGCGCTCAAGCAGAAAACCCGTGACGGCGTGGACGATGCCGCGCCGGTCGGGGCAGGAGAGGGTGAGGATGTAGCTGTCGTGCATGGCGCGCAATTGTGGCAGCGCGCGCCGCGCGCCCGGTTCAGTGCAGCGCAAGCGGCGTTTGCGCCAGGCCAGCCAGGGCATCAAGCGCGTCTTCCACTTCCTGCTGCGTGGGAATGTTTTCGCGCCACTCGGCAATGCGCCGCTGGAACAGCTCCGACCACTGCCCGTCCAGATACAGCTGCTTGCCCGAGTGCTTGTCCACGATTTCAAAGCCGTGGCGCGCCAGCAGCTCGGCACCAAAGGGCGCGCTGGTGGCAGCGGGCGCAGGCGCATCGCACTGCATGTGCAGCACGATGAAGCGGTCGGAGTCGTAGAGCGTTTCCATAAATGGGCGTGAAAGAAAGGAAGGGGGCGATTGTGCAGGCGCGCAGGTGTTGGCGCAAGGGTGCGTTTTCAAGAGCGCGCGTTGCTGCAGCTTGCTTGCAGGGTATCACTTTATCGCCGGCTTATGAAGCCGGCAATGTGAAGTTGTATAAAAGGGTATGTAAACCGGCAAGCACATGGAAGGAGCGTGTTTTGCCTGCTGTTTTGTAAGGGTATTGTTTCGTCGCCGGCGTATAAAGCCTGCAACCACATGCTTTGCTAATGAGTATATGTTCATGCGTGCTCCGATAAACAAAGCATGCTGCGGAGGCGCTTCCTACAATGCGCGCCGTCGCCGCATTGGGCGGTTTTTTGTGCGGGGAAAGGCACGCATGGCTGTTGCATCGCAGGGAAGTTGGCCGCTGCGTCTGGCGGGGCTGGAGCCGCTGGTCATCGGCGAGGGCGCGCTGTTTGTGAACGTGGGCGAGCGCACGAATGTGTCCGGCTCCAAGGCGTTTGCGCGCCTGATTGAGGAGGGGCAGTTCGAGCAGGCGCTGGCTGTGGCGCGGCAGCAGGTGGAAAACGGCGCGCAAATCATCGACGTGAACATGGACGACCCCATGCTCGACGCGCAGCAGGCGATGGTGCGCTTCCTGCGGCTGGCGGCGAGCGAGCCGGACATTGCGCGCGTGCCCGTGATGGTGGATTCGAGCAAGTGGGAGGTGCTGGAAGCCGGCCTACGCTGCCTGCAGGGGAAGGGCATCGTCAATTCCATTTCACTGAAAGAGGGTGAGGCGGAGTTCCTGCGCCGCGCGCGCCTGGTGCGCCGCTACGGGGCGGCGGCTGTCGTCATGGCGTTTGACGAGCAGGGGCAGGCGGCGTCCTTTGAGCGGCGCATAGAAATCTGCGCGCGCGCCTACAAACTGCTGGTGGAAAACGCTGGCTTTGCGCCCGAAGACATCATTTTTGACCCCAATGTGCTCACCGTGGCCACGGGCATGGCGGAGCACGACAATTACGCCGTTGATTTCATTGAGGCGGTGCGCTGGATTAAGCAGAACCTTCCGGGCGCAAAAGTCTCTGGCGGCATTTCCAACGTCAGTTTCAGTTTTCGCGGCAACAATCCGGTGCGCGAAGCGATTCACACCGTGTTTTTGTACCACGCCATACGCGCCGGGCTGGATATGGGCATCGTGAATGCCGGCATGATAGGCGTGTATGACGACTTGGACGCCGATTTGCGCGAGCGCGTGGAAGATGTGGTGCTCAACCGCCGCCCGGACGCTGCCGAGCGCCTGCTGGAAATCGCTGAAAGTGTGAAAGGCGCGGCGCGCGACGATTCACAAAAACTGCGCTGGCGCGACGCGCCTGTGGAAGCGCGCCTGTCGCACGCGCTGGTGCACGGCATCACCGAGTTCATCGACGAAGACACCGAAGAAGCCTGGCAGCAGGTGCGCGCCGCCGGTGGCCGCCCGCTGCATGTGATTGAGGGGCCGCTGATGGGCGGCATGAATCAGGTGGGCGCGCTTTTTGGCGAGGGCAAAATGTTTTTGCCGCAAGTCGTGAAAAGCGCGCGCGTGATGAAACAGGCGGTGGCGCATCTGGTGCCCTATATTGAGGAAGAACGCCGTCAGGACGCAGCAGCGGGGCGCGAAGTGCGCAGCCGAGGGAAAATAGTGATTGCCACGGTCAAGGGCGACGTACACGATATTGGAAAAAATATCGTCACCGTGGTGCTTCAGTGCAACAACTTTGAAGTCATCAATATGGGCGTGATGGTGCCGTGCCACGAGATACTGGCGCGCGCCAAGGTGGAGGGCGCGGACATTATCGGCCTGTCCGGGCTGATTACGCCCAGCCTGGAAGAAATGCAGCACGTCGCAGGCGAAATGCAAAAAGACGACTACTTCCGCCTGCGCAAAATTCCACTGCTTATCGGCGGCGCGACGACGAGCCGCGTGCATACGGCGGTGAAAATTGCGCCGCATTACGACGGGCCAGTGGCCTATGTGCCCGACGCTTCGCGCAGCGCCAGCGTGGCGCAGAACCTGCTGGGAGAGGGCGCGTCGCACTACGTCGCCGAACTGCACGAAGACTACGAGCGCGTGCGCCGCCAGCACGCGCGCAAAAAAGGCGCGGCGCTCTGGCCATTGGAGCGTGCGCGCGCCAACCGCCTGCAGTTGGACTGGGGCGGCGGCTACACGCCGCCTGTGCCCGGTTTCATCGGGCGGCGCGTGGTGCGCCGCATTGCGCTAGAGCAATTGGTGCCGCTCATTGACTGGGCGCCGTTTTTTCAGGTGTGGGATTTGGCGGGCAAGTACCCCGCCATTCTTGATGATGAAATCGTCGGCAGCGAGGCGCGGCGCGTGTTTGGCGACGCGCAAGCCATGCTCGCGCGCATCGTGGCGCAACGCTGGCTGGAAGTGAACGCTGTGGTGGGCTTCTGGCCGGCAGCGTCCGATGGTGAAGACATCATTTTGTATAGCGATGAAGCGCGGCAGGGCACCGCACTCATCTGGCGCGGGCTGCGCCAGCAGACGGAAAAGCAGGAAGACACACAGGGAAACATGCGCCCAAGCCGCTGCCTGTCAGATTTCATTGCTCCTGTGGGTGCAGCGGTGCGCGACTACATTGGCGCCTTTGCCGTCACCTGCGCGGGCGCGGACGAAAAGGCCGCCGGGTTCGCCGCGCAGGGCGATGACTACAGCAGCATCTGCCTGAAAGCGCTCGCCGACCGGCTGGCAGAAGCGGGCGCAGAGTGGCTGCACTGGCGCACGCGCAGCGACTGGTGGGGTTATGCGCCGACGGAAAAGTTGGACGCCGCCGCGCTGCTGGCGGAAGACTACCGGGGCATACGCCCCGCGCCGGGCTACCCGGCGTGCCCCGACCACCGCGTGAAAGCGCCGTTGTTTGCGCTGTTGGGCGCGGACGAAGTGGGCATGCGTGTGACGGAGAGCTTTGCCATGCTGTCGGCGGCGAGCGTGAGCGGCTTTTATTTCAGCCACCCGCAGGCGCGTTATTTCACACTCGGGCGCATTGGCGACGACCAGGTGCAGGACATGGCGCAGCGCAGCGGCTGCGCGCTGCAAGAAGTGCAGCAGGCGCTGGCGCCCAACATTGAGGCGGCGTAGCTTGCAAAAAAAGAGCGGCCATGCCGCAAGCTGAAGCGGCGATGAAGCTGTTTCATTCACGCCAACAAAGGCTTGAATATCAGGAGCGCCGCACCTACAATCCGCCGCTTTTCGTCCACGGGTGCGCCCCGCCAAGGCGCGCGCGTGTTTTTTCCCTGAACACATCACCTATATGGCCAAAGAAGAGCTGATTGAAATGCAGGGCGTGGTCAACGAAGTGCTGCCTGACTCGCGCTTTCGCGTCACGCTGGACAACGGGCATGTGCTGGTTGCCTACTCTGCCGGCAAGATGAAGAAGAACCACATCCGCATTCTTGCGGGCGACCGCGTGACGCTGGAACTCTCACCCTACGACCTGAGCAAGGGGCGCATCAACTTCCGCCACCTCAAAGACCGTGGCCCGGCGCCGGTGCGCGCCTGACGTGCATCTTCCAGAGTGCCCTGCCAAAACCGCAAATGGCTGGGTATGTATAGGTCGCCGGCATAAGTTGCCGGCAACCAATGGTATTTGCGGATAGTATCAAGCCTTTTTCGCGCGGCGCTGGCGCACGGCGTCCGCCAGCGTGTGCAGCACGGGCTGCGTCTGCTCAAAGCTGATGCACGCATCTGTGACGGACACGCCGCGCTGCAGCGGCTGGCCGGGCACGATGTCCTGCCGCCCCTCGTGCAGGTGGCTTTCCAGCATCACGCCAGCAATGCGCTCCTCGCCGGCGGCAATCTGTGCGGCCACATCGCCTGCCACCTCAATCTGGCGCAGGTGCTGCTTGCTTGAATTGGCATGCGAGCAGTCAATGACGAGGCGCGCGTCAGCGCCCGCTTTTTCCAGCAGCGCGCATGCGGCCTGCACATCGGCGCTGGAATAGTTGGGCTGCGGCCCGCCGCGCAGGATGAGGTGGGCGTCGGCATTGCCGCGCGTCTCAAAGATGGCCGCCTGCCCCATCTTCGTCATGCCGATAAAGGCGTGTTCCGCGCGCGCGGCAACGATGGCGTCGACTGCCACCTGCACGCTGCCGCTGGTGCCGTTCTTGAAACCGACCGGGCACGACAGCCCGCTGGCCAGTTGCCGGTGGCTCTGGCTTTCCGTCGTGCGCGCGCCAATGGCGCCCCAAGTGATGAGGTCGCTGGTGAACTGCGGGCTGAGCAGGTCCAGAAACTCCGTGCCCACCGGCATGCCGAGCGCCAGAATGTCCAGCAGCAGGCGGCGCGCCATCTGCAGCCCGTCGTTGATGGCGTAGCTGCCGTCCATGCGCGGGTCGTTGACAAAGCCTTTCCAGCCCACCGTGGTGCGGGGCTTTTCAAAGTACACGCGCATGACGATGAGCAGC
>JAFRYL010000129.1 GCA_017437605.1 Ottowia sp.
GGCGACTTCCTGCAGGGCGGCGTCGCCGAGGCGCAGTTGCCCACGGATTTCAAAAAATTCCGTGGTGACGCTGGCCCAGCTTGTGTCCACGCCGCCGCCCGCCTGCAGGATGGCGGTGGCGTCGTCCACGTTGCGGAAGGGTTCCACGGCGCGGCGGCTGACGATGCGCTGCGCGCCGGCGGCGTCCAGCCCGGGCAGGCTGGCGTAGAGCACTTGCGCGCTGGCGGTGTTGAGGTTGATTTTGGTGAACGCCCCGCCTGCCAGCGGCAGCAGGGTGACGTATTCGCGCAGTTTTTCCACGCTCTGCTCGGGCAGGCCGAGCCAGGTGAGTTGCTCCACGCGCGTGGGCATGACGGGGGCGTCGCCCTCCATGCCGGCGCGCAGCGCCTCGTCAGCGCGTTCGAGTTGCTGCGTCAGGTGCGTCAGCTCGCCCGCCGGCAGGCGCAGCAGCTCAAAGAGGCGCGCAAAGCGCAGTTGCGCGGCGGCGCGTGCGTCGTCGTTGCCGGCGAGGAGGTTCATGACGTTCATGCGCGCCTGCAGGTCCAGCACCTGACCAGACAAAAAGGCGTCGTGCGCGAGCGGGTTGGCGCCGTCGTCATCGTCGGCACCGATGAAGGAGGCAAGGCGCGATTCGGCCAGCGGCACGGACCACGGCTCGCCCAGATGGTCGGCGGCGGGCTGCCCCATGCGGCTGGCGCGCTCGTCCTCAAACAGGTCGCCAGCGAGCACGAGCCGCCCCAGGTCCAGCGCGCTGGTGAGCAGCCACACGGATTGCGCGCGTGCGCGCTCGGCGGCTTCCACTTCCACGTCGCGCCACTGCTGCCAGAGCGCAGCAGCAGCCAGCGTTGCCACCAGTGCGACGGTGAGCATGGCGGTGAGCAGCGCGGCGCCGCGTTGCCGCAGCCGGAATATGTGCGTCAAAAGCATGAAAAAGCGGTTTTTACTGCTGCACCCAGTTTTCCAGCTTCAAACCGGCGCCTTTGTATATTTCAAAATCCCTGGTGTTGTTGGTCACCAGTACCAGGTCAAGGGAAAGGGCGTGCGCGGCAATCATGCGGTCAAAATTGGCTTTTCTATCCGGGTACATTTCTTTCAGCCGCCCGAAAGCCCGCCCCTGTGCCATGCCAAATGGCAGCACGGTCACAAGTTCAGGAATGGATTGCAGGATTGCCTCGCCATCCTTGCTGACACCGCAGCACAGCTCCGCCCACGTGACCGCGCTGATGGCAACGTCACCTTCCTCGCAGGCATTGAAGCGCCCAATCACGCCCGGCGGCGCATCACGCATGAGGTAGATGCAGATATTGGTGTCGAGCATGTATTTCACAGCCGCCGCTCCGCTTCGTCAAACTCCACGCGCCCGCCGGTAAAGTGCTTTCCCAACGCGCGAAACAGCCCCGGCAATGCGCCAAGGTTCTTTTTTACCGGGGTGATGACAATACGTCCGCCTTCGCGCACGACAAGCAATTCTGCGTCCGGGGGGAACGCCATTTCCTGCGGAATATGTACGGCAGGCTGGCTGTCAGCAATGAACTGGCGCGTCACAAATGTCTGGCTGGCATTTTCTGCGTGCATGGCAATCTCTCCTTGCGGCGTGTGGCGCATGGTAGCACCCGCCAGCGCATTCTGCTCACTGCAGCCCGCCAAAGCTGGGGCGCACCCAGTCCACGGTGACTTCGCCGCTCACATGCTGTTCCGGCGCGAGCACCAGGCGCAGGCGCACGGCGTCGGGCAGGCTGGTGTGTTCCTCATCGGCCTGCGGCGCGTCGGCAGACAGCGCGTTGCTCCACGCATTGCGGCGGTAGTAGTGGATTTGCCAGTCGTCGGCGCGCGCGATGAGCACGGCGCTGGCGTCTGCGTCCTCCGGCAGCGGTGCGACCGGGCTGCGCGCCCATTCGCCCGCCGCTTGCCAGGCGGCGCGCCAGTCGGGGGCGGTTTTGAGCGGCGCGGATTGCCAGCGCAGCCAGTGCCCGTCCACAGGCGCGCGCGTCCA
>JAFRYL010000130.1 GCA_017437605.1 Ottowia sp.
CCCCGGCACGCTCTCGCTCTCGCCCGCCACCTGCCTGAGCGTGTGGGGCGACATTGCCGAAAGCCTCGCCGCCAGCGGCGTGAAAAAACTCGTGCTTTTCAACACCCACGGCGGCCACGAAGGGCTGATGGACGCCGCCGCGCGCACCTGGCGCCAGCGCCTTGGCATGCTCGTCTACACCACGAGCTGGTACAAGCTCCCGCTCGTGGACGAAGACGGGCAGGACTTGATGGCGCGCATGGGCGCCGAGGAGCGGCGCTTTGGCGTCCACGCCGGCCAGAGCGAAACCGCCATGATGCTCGCCATCGCGCCGCAAAGCGTGGACATGCAAAGCGCCCGGCACTTTGCCTCCACCTCGCAGCAGCGCGCCGCAGCCTTCCCCATTCTCGGCAACGGCAGCAGCGCCAAACTCGCATGGATGGCGCGCGACCTCAACCCCGCAGGCGCCGCCGGCAACGCCGCCGCCGCCACTGCCGACTATGGCCGCGCCCTCATTGCCGCCACCGGGCGCGCGCTCGCTGCGCTGCTGGCGGAAATTGACCGCCTCTCGCCCGAGACTGCGCTGCCGCAGTAAAAATGCCGCTTTGCGGCATATACTCAATACAATAACATAACATTGCCGGCAACATGTGCCGGCGGCAAATATATACCCGTCGTTTTCATTGCTCAATCAGCCTTGTTTTAATTCAGCTTTTTCCACAGCACCCCATCGCAAAGGCACACCCATGAAACACCCCATCCCCGCCCTGCTCCTTGCCTTGGCTGCCCTGCCCGCCGCCGCGCAGGGCACGGACACGCTCATCACCATCACAGCCAGCGCCCCGCGTGCCAGCAACCGCTGCGGCGCGCAGGAGGCCGACTTCAGCCTGCGCGCCGAACGCGCGCTCACGCTCGAACAGCGCACCATCACCGGCTACAACGACGGCTTCACCTACGGCAACCGCACCAGCAGCACCATGAAGCGCGGCGACACGCAAACGCTCAACGTCTGCATCAGCGAAGGCATCCCCGCGCTGGAAATCTGCGCCAAGGGCGGCGGACAGGAAAAATGCTGGACGCCCGCCTACAGCGGCGAAGACGGCTCACTCGTACTCGCCCCCGGCTTTGCCCTCGCCGCCTCAGCCCCTCCTGACGCCGCCGCACTGCAAGGCGCGTGGGAAGACAGCTACAGCGGCCGCTGCCACATGAGCATCACACACATCAAGGGCGACGAAATAAAGGTGCAAGTCAACTGGGCCGATGGCGCCGCCACAGACAACGTCTGGACCTTCAGCGGCCGCTGGGACAAGGCGCAGCAGAAACTCGCCTACACCAACGGCACGCGCGTGCGCGTTGAAGACAGCGGCGGCCCCATCAAGGAAACACGCCTCTGGAGCAAAGGCACCGGCACCCTGCAATGGCAGGGCGGCGCGCTCTACTGGCACGACGCCAAAGAGCAGGTCTGCAAAGACTGCATCTTCCAGCGCGTGCCGTAAAAAGTCACATACACATCGCAACTACATACGATTGCCGGCAACATAAGCCGGCAACAACACAATACCCCATGAACAACACCATCTGGCAACCAGACACACACATCGCCTTCATCGGCGGCGGCAACATGGCCAGCGCCATCATCGGCGGGCTGCTCGCCAGCGGCCTGCCCGCATCTGCCATCACCGTTGTGGAGCCACTTGAAGCCGCACGCGCGCGCCTTGCCGCGCTCGGCGTGCAGGCGCTGCCCGAAGCTGGCGACGCGCTGCGCGGCGCGACGCTCCTCGTCTGGGCGGTGAAGCCGCAGCACTTCGCCGCCGCCGCCGCGCCTGTGGCTCCGCACATCGGCGATGCCGTGCAGCTTTCCCTCATGGCGGGCGTGCCCTGCGCCGCCATCGCCGCCGCCACGGGCAGCGCGCGCATCGTGCGCTGCATGCCCAACATGCCCGCCCTCATCGCGCGTGGCGCCACTGGCGCCTTCACCACGCTGGCAGGCGACGCGCGCGCCTTGGCGGGGCAAGTGCTCGCCACCGTGGGCAGCGTGCTCTGGGTGGAAAAAGAAAAACTGCTCGACGCCGTCACCGCCCTCTCCGGCTCCGGCCCCGCCTACGTCTTCTACTTTCTGGAAGCCATGCAGCGCGCTGGCGAAAGCCTCGGGCTGACGGGCGAGCAGGCGTGCCAACTCGCCCTCAGCACCTTTGAAGGCAGCGCCCTGCTCGCACAGCAAGCCACGGAAAAGGGCGACACCCTCGCCGCCCTGCGCGAGCGCGTCACCAGCAAAGGCGGCACCACACAGGCCGCGCTGAACGTGCTGCGCGCCGCCGAAGTCGCCCAGCACTTTGAAGCCGCCATGCGCGCCGCACACCAGCGCGCGCAGGAACTGGGGCGCGCAGCGGCGCAATAACACACCCAACCCATTCTGTAGGGGCACCCCTTGTGGGTGCCCTTTTTTCTTCATGCACGCGGCAGCTTCACCGTCCGCATGGCCGGGATGCCCTTGAGCAGCAAATCGCGGTAGAGCTTTTCAATATCAAAATGTTTTGACGGATAAATCTCCAGCCGCCCTTCATATCTGTTCAGCCTCAAACCCGGGGCACCTTGTGGGGGTTCTTTATGCTTCATTTGGTAATCTGCTTCATAAATCAATAAAAAAATTGTTGCAGGCCAGGCTGGCCCGGCTCCAACTCCAGCGGGGACATTTTTAAAATCAACATCCGCCTCGCCATACACCGTCAACCGCTTGCCGCGCCAGCCGCGATACATTTCCACACCGCTTGTCTCGTTCCAGGCAATGTAACCAGCATAATATTCGTTGCGATAGTGCAAACCATCTTCCGCCAGTTCCACCTTCCCTTCCGGTATCGGGCCAAAGGCATAATACCAGGCAGCGGCACCAGCAAAAACCAGAAACCATACAAAAAAGAACCAGCCCATTTCATTACTTCCTGCGCGGCAGGCAGCGCGGCAGGTGCCAGTCGTAGCGCAGCGAGAGCAGCCGCACCAGCAGCACCAGCGCCGTGGCGAGCAGCGCCAGCAGCGGCTCGGGCAGCAGGCCGTGGGCAAACACGTAGAGCAGCGCGCCGGCGCACGAGGCGCAGGCATAAATCTGTTTCACGAAAATGGCGGGCGTTTCCTGCGCCAGCACGTCGCGCAGCACGCCGCCGCCCACGCCCGTGCACATGCCCACGAAAATCAGCAGCATGGCGTTGTCGCCCATGCCCACGGAAATGGCGGTATTCACGCCAACCACGGTGAAAATGCCCAGCCCCAGCGCGTCCAGAAAATTGAGCGTGCGGTCATACGCGCGCAGCCAGCGCATGCTCAAGGCGCGCGGGTGGTGCCAACGCCAACGCACGGCAAAAAACAGCGCCAGCCCAGCGGCCAGCGCCACTGCCGCATACACGCCATGTTCAAACATGCGCGGCGGGTGAATGCCCAATATCAAATCGCGCAGCACGCCGCCGCCCAGCGCCGTGGTCAGCGCCAGCACCAGCACGCCCAGAATATCCATATTCTTGCGCACGCCCATTTGAGCGCCAGAGGCGGCAAAGGCGGCGGTTCCGACCAGCTCCAGCGCAAAAATGAAACTCTGGGCCGAGGGCATGGATTGTATTTACTCCGCCTCGTTGAACTGCGCTTTTGTCACTGCGTCGCCCACATATTCAATCAGGCACACCGCGCGCCCCATCGTCCTGTTGCCGTGCACGATGGCGCTGCCTTGGGAAAAAGTGGCAATCAGGCCGAGTTTTTCAATGTCGGCATTCAACTGTGCCACGGTTTTTCCAGTGGCCGTTTCGCACAACTGCAGGATTTTTCCGCTCTCTCCACTGATGCGCCACAGCACCCAGCCCACAGATATACCCACGGCCAGCAGCAGCACGGCCAGATGTTTGAACTGCTTTTTGAGGCCTTCCGTACTCAGTGTCGGTCCCATGTCATGCTCCAGAGAAAATCAAAGATACGCCAGCGCCAGCCCGGCAAAAACGGCGGCACTCATCCAGTGGCTCTGGCAAAACGCGCGAAAACAGCCCGCGCGCGTCCTGCCACGAATCTGCATCCAGTGCCACACAATCTGCGCCGCAGCCACGGCAAACCCCACATACAGTGGCACGGCGTTCGGCACACGCGGCGCCAGCACCGCCAGCCATATCAACCAATACAGGCAGAAAAATCCAATCACGCCCGCCACGTCAAAACGACCAAGCGTAATCGCGGAAGTTTTCATGCCGATTTTCAAATCGTCGTCCCTGTCCACCATCGCATATTCCGTGTCGTAGCCTATCGTCAGCGCAATTTTCCCAAGATACAGCCACAGTGCCTCCAGCGGCACGCTGCCGCGCGTGGCGGCATACGCCATCGGAATGCCAAGCCCGAACGCCGCCCCCAGCACCGCCTGCGGCATGGAAAAAAAGCGTTTGCTGTAGGGGTAGAAGACGGCCATGAACAGCGCCGGCACGCTCCACGCCACCACCAGCCAGTTCATCGTCAACGCCAGCCCCAGGCTCACCAGCGTCGCCGCCGCGCCCGTGGCCAGCGCATCGCGCGCACTCATCTGCCCGCTCGCCAGCGGGCGCGCGATGGTGCGCTTCACGCAGCGGTCAAAGCCGCAGTCGGCCACATCGTTGATGCAGCAGCCCGCGCCGTGCATCAGCAGCGAGCCGAGCACAAACACCGCCAGCAGATGCCAGCCCGGCCAGCCGCCCGCGCCCAGCCACAGCGCCGCCAGCGTCGGCCACATCAGCACCAGCCAGCCAAAGGGCGGCCACACGCGCAGCAACTCAAAGCGCAGCGACCACGCACTGCGCCGCGCGGTGGGTGCATCAGGATTCAGCGGGAAAGCGTTGGGCAGCGGTGCAGACATGGCAGCAGAACAAAGCGTGAAGCCGCGAAGCATACGCAAGATAAGCGCAGCTTTGCTGACAACACGCAGAAAAAGCGCAGAGCAGCAACAGAATTGCGAAGGCAGCGGCGGGGAAAACAGCGCCGAGCGAGGCAAAAACGAAGGGTATCAGCACACCGCCGGCAACATAAGCCGGCAATGGATGGTGCATCGTGTTGGTATGTTGTAGGGGCGCGATTTATCGCGCCCGCCCGGTGACGTGAACGGCGTGGCGTGATGAAAACGAAGTTTCGGCGTAGCCAATCACGCCCCTACGGTAGTTGTTGTGGATTTTTGCAGGGTATCGTGTGGTCGCCGGCAACATAAGCCGGCAACCACATGGTATTGCAGAGAGTATGTGCTTTGCTGCGGCTCATTTACGCTTCTTCGCGCCCTTCTTGCTGTACTGGCTGACGAGATTGATAGCCGCCTTGTTTTTGCTCAACTTTGCAAAATGCAAAGCGTTGCCCTCAGAATCACCGGCGCACGATGTGCAGGCAACATTGGCACCCTTTTCAAGCAAGAGGCGCAGCATTCGGGTATCGCCTTTCTCTTTGGCAACATGTATTGCCGCGCGCAATGCCATCGCCGGATTTGCTTCACCTTCGTCGTCTGGGCACGTCTTGATGTTTGCGCCTTTTCCTAGCAAAAGCTGCACAATATCTTCACGGTTTGAGAAAACAGCCGTGGACAAGGCGGTCCACGGCTGATATGTTTTAGCTCCGCCGCAGAACTCCATAGCATCATCCACCGCATTCGGGTCGGCGCCATTTTCAAGCAAGTAGCGGGCAACTTCCATGTGCTCCTCAGTCAGAGCACGCAAAAGAGGCCAGCCATACGAATCGGCTGTTCTTTGATTAATTTCAGCTCCTGCCGCCAGCAGGCGTTTGACCTCGTTCAAATCCCCATTGCCTGCTGCATCTACCAGCGCTTCATTCAGTTCCTCGCTGTTGGCAGCGGTGGTTTTTGCTTCAGCGGGGGCGCCGAAGATGCCGCCCAGCTTGCCGAGCAGGG
>JAFRYL010000131.1 GCA_017437605.1 Ottowia sp.
CAGGGGGAGAGGGTGCAGGGTGAAAAAAAAGATTTCCCCTCGCCCCCGCCGCTGCGCCAGCAGCGGACAGGGGGAGAGGGCTAGGGAGAGGGGGAACGCCTGCGCAGCGGGCGTTTGCGCCACTTTGCCATTGCCACGCCGCATTGCGGCAGCAATGCGGCGCACCCCCACCCTACCCTCCCCCTCTGTCTGTGTGCTTCGCACACGCGAGGGAGAGGGAAAGCATTTCTGCGTGCTTCGTCCAGCGCCACAAAAACCATGACCACCGCCGACGAAGCACTTGCCGCTGTGCTGCGGCGCGCCACACTAGACAGCGCCCCAGACGCACGCGGCGCGGCGCTTTGCCTCTGCGCCGAGTGGTGCGGCACCTGCCGCGAGTTCCGCGCCATCTTTGACGAAACCGCCGCCGCGCACCCGCAGCTTGCCTTCCGCTGGGTGGACATTGAGGACGAAGCCGACACGCTGGGCGAAGACCTGGACATAGAAACCTTCCCCACCATCGTGCTCGGCGACGCCAGCGGCGCGCTGCGCTTTGCCGCCCCAATTCCACCGCAGCGCGCGCACCTGGAGCGCCTGCTCACTGCGCTGCTGCCGTAACAGTGCGATGGCGCGCGTTTTGCACATACCGCAACAAATCATATTGCATTACCGTCAGCATACGCCGGCAACGCACTAATACTCCACAAAATGCACGCGCCACCCGACCCGCTCTACGAAGACCGCTGGCTGCTGGCGTTTGACAAGCCCGCAGGCCTGCTGGCGGTGCCCGGGCGCGGAGCGGAAAAGGCGGATTGCCTTGCCGCGCGCGTGCAGGCGCGCTGGCCTGATGCCCTCGTCGTGCATCGGCTGGACGAAGCCACCAGCGGGCTGATGCTCATGGCGCGCGGCGCGGAAATGCAGCGCGTGCTCTCGGCGCTGTTTGCCGCGCGCCAAGTGGAAAAACGCTACGTGGCACTGGCGCACGGCTGTCCGCCCGCCGAGGACGTGGACGCCGAGGGCTGGGCACGCATCGCCCTGCCGCTTGCGCGCGACTGGCCGCGCCGCCCGCGCAGCAAGGTGGATTTGGAGCATGGGAGAGCAAGCCTCACGCTCTGGCGCGCGCTGGCAGAACAAGAAACGCCCGCGTGGGCGGACGGAAAAACGCTCTGCCGGCTGGAATTGCGCCCCGTCACCGGACGCTCGCACCAGTTGCGCGTGCATCTGCTCGCCAGCGGCTGCCCCATCGCGGGCGATGCGCTCTATGGCGCACCAGACAACGCCCCGCGCCTCATGCTGCACGCCGCCGCGCTGCGCTTTGCGCACCCCGCCAGCGGGCAGGAGTTGCGGCTGGAGTGCGCGGTGCCGTTTTGACGGCGTGCGCAAACTGATAGACATTGCAGACAAGAAACATTATCATTTGCGACTTTGGCGCAGCCGCGCCGCCTTCCGTTTCTTGCACTCGCCATGAGCACGTTTCCCCTGACTGCACTGCCCAAGGGCCAGACGGCCTGCATTGACTGCATTGCACCAAGCGCCGAGTTCGGCGCGCTGGACGCCGAGGTGTCGCGCCGCCTCTCTGACCTTGGCTTTTCCAATGGCATGAGCATCACCGTGGTCTCCAGCGGCCTGCGCGGGCACGGCCCGTTTGCGGTGCGGCTTGGGCGCTCGACGCAGTTTGCGCTGCGCCGCGCCGAGGCACTGAAGGTGCAGTGCCGCGCTGCCTGATGGCGCGCGCACGGCTTGTACTCTTTTTTTCCTGTTTGTTGCCATGTCTGCCACCTCCTGCACCGCCCTGCTGGGCGCCCCCAATTGCGGCAAGACCGCGCTGTTCAACGGCTTGACGGGCGCGAATGCGCGCGTGGCGAATTACCCCGGTGTGACGGTGGAGCACCGCCAGGGCACGCTTGTGGGCGCGCCGTCCATCATGGTGGTGGATTTGCCGGGTGCTTACAGCCTGCGCACCGCCAGCCCCGATGAAGCGGTGGCTCGCGACGTGGCGCTCGGGCGCCTCGGGCAGCGGCCTGACGCCATCATCGCCGTGGCGGACGCCACCAACCTGCGCATGACGCTGCGCATGGTGCTAGAGCTCAAGGAGCTTGGGCTGCCGATGGTGGTGGCGCTGAACCTGAGCGACGTGGCCAAGGCGCGCGGGCTGCAGATTGACGTGCCGCGCCTGTCGGAACTGCTTGGCGTGCCGACGCTGGAAACAGTTGCCATCAACCGCGCCAGCGTGCAAAAGCTGCGCGAAGCGGTACTGGCGCTGCCGCGCGAAGGTGCCGCAACGCCGCCCGACGCCGCCGAAGTGGAGCAGCGCCTCGCCGCGCTGGACAGCTCCGCGCTCTACGCGCAGGTGGATGACATTCTTGAAAAAACTGTCAGCCACGCGATGGAGCTTCCCGCCTGGCACCGCAAGCTGGACGCGCTCACGCTGCACCCCGTCTGGGGCTGCGTGCTGCTGGTGCTGGTGCTGGGGGTCATGTTCCAGTCCATCTACACATGGGCGGAGCCGCTGATGGACCTGATTGAAGACACGTTTGAGTGGCTCGGCGGCTGGGTGGAAGGCGCGATGGCCGAAGGCGTGCTGCGCGACCTCATCATTGAGGGTCTGATTGGCGGCGTGGGCGCGGTGCTCGTGTTTCTGCCGCAGATTGTCATCCTGTTCGCCTTCATTCTGCTGCTGGAGGATTCTGGCTACCTGCCGCGCGCCGCGCTGCTGCTCGACCGGCTGCTCGCGCACCTTGGGCTTTCCGGGCGCGCCTTCATTCCGCTGCTGTCCAGCTTTGCCTGCGCCGTGCCCGCCATCATGGCCGCGCGCACCATCCGCGACCCGCGCGAGCGCATGGCCACCATCGCCGTCTCGCCCATGCTCACCTGCTCAGCGCGCCTGCCCGTGTATGCGCTGCTCATCGCCGCCATCATTCCAGAGCGCACCGTGCTGGGCTTCCTCAACCTACAGGGGCTGACGCTGCTTGCGCTGTATCTCGCTGGCATCGCGTGGGCGGCGCTTGCCGCCTGGGTGCTCAAAGTGTGGGCGCGCCGCAAGGGGCACATGCAGCAATTCCCGCTGCTCATGGAGCTGCCCGCGTGGCGCTGGCCGAACTGGAGGCACTTTGCATTGGGACTCTGGGAGCGCGTGCGCGCCTTCCTCGTGCGCGCTGGCACCATCATCTTTGCCATGACGGTGGTCATCTGGGCGCTCGTCAGCTTCCCCGGTGAAGGCATCAATGAAAGCTACGCTGGCCAGATTGGACGCCTGTTCCAGCCGCTCTTTGCGCCGCTTGGCTTCACATGGGAAATGTGCATTGCGCTCATTCCCGGCATGGCGGCGCGTGAAGTCGTCGTCGCCGCGCTTGGCACGGTGTATGCCGTGGGCGCCGAAACGGAAGAAGCACTGGAAGGCGCACTCACCGCCGTCGTGCAGGAACGCTGGGGGCTGGCCGTGGCCTTCTCCTTCCTCGCCTGGTACGTGCTCGCGCCCATGTGCATCGCCATGCTCGCCACCATCAAGCGCGAAATGAACTCCTGGCGCCACACCGCCATCATCACCGGCGCGCTCTTTGCGCTCGCCTACGTCTTCGCCTTCATCGTCTACCGCATCGCACTTTGAGTGGCCGCAATGAACCAGCAAACCCTGCAACTCATCATCACCGCGCTCATCGTCGCGGCCTGCGCCGGCTACGTGCTGCGCAAAGTGTTCTTCAAGAAAGCGCCTCCGGGCGGCAGCAATGCAACGCGCGCCGGCACTTGTGGCGACTGCAGCGCCTGCGGGCGCTGTGGCGGCTGCCACTGACGGCGCGCAAACGCATACACTCGCCTCCGTCGCGGCCCGCCGGGCCTGTCTTGAACCAAGGAGATTCACATGCTTTCCATTCTTTGGACCATCATCATCGGCTTCGTCGTCGGCCTGATTGCGCGCGCCATCATGCCCGGCACGCAGAAGATGGGCTTCATCATGACCTCAGTCCTCGGCATCGCCGGCTCCATGGCCGCGTTCTACGGCGGCGCCGCGCTCGGACTCACCGGCCCCGTGGGCTTCATCGGTTCCGTCATTGGCGCCATCGTGCTGCTGTTCGCCTACGAGCTGATTCGCAAGAACATGCGCTGATGCGCCGCGCCACAAAAAGCGCCCTGCGGGGCGCTTTTTTCATGCAAAATATCTATATACTATCAAGGTATACGCATTATTGTCGGCTTATGTTGCCGGCGACAAATATATACTCATCAACACAACACACCGCCCGCACAAGTTCCGCGCGCACAGGGCATACACTCGCTGCTGCTGCTGCGCCACGCGGCCTTCCTGAACCAAGGAGATTTCCATGCTTTCCATCATCGGAACCATCATCATCGGCTTCGTCGTCGGCCTGATTGCGCGCGCTGCCATGCCCGGCGACCAACCGATGGGCATCGCCACGACTTCCTTCCTCGGCATCGCTGGCTCAGCGCTTGCCAACTTAGGCGGCTCAACACTCGGGCTGTTCCCTGCCGGCAGCACCCCGAGCTGGATTGCCGCCGTCGTCGGTGCGCTGGCGCTGCTGCTCATTTATGAGGTTCTCCACTGGTTTTTTGCTGATTGATGAAGGTTTGCGCCCACGCGCCACGCCACAAAAAAGCGCCCTGCAGGGCGCTTTTTTGTACGAAAAAACGCATACTGCACACATCAACATTTCATCGCCGGCTTTATAAGCCGGCAACCAGTAGCAACATGACTGGGTATCAGGGTTGCACGACTTCCAGCAGCCTGTCCAGCCCACCCTCATCAATGACAACGTTCGCGTAGTCGCGCACGCGCGGTTTGGCGTGCCAGCCGACTGATAAACCCGCCGCTTCCATCATAGGCAGGTCGTTGGCGCCGTCGCCCACGGCGATGGCCTGCTGCGGCGCGCAGCCAATTTGCGCGCACACTTCCAGCAGCGTGGCGCGTTTTTGTGCGCCGTCCACGATGTCGCCCCATGGCTGGTCGAGCAGCCGCCCGGTGAGCACGCCGCCCTCCATTTCCAGCACGTTGGCGCGCACGTAGTCCATGCCGAGTTTTTCCGCAAAGGGTTCGGCAAAAAAGGTGAAGCCGCCGGAAACCAGCAGCGTTTTCAGCCCGGCGGCGCGGCAGGCGGCGAGCAGTTCCACGGCGCCGGGGTTGGCGCGGTGGCGCTCGCGGCGCACTTCTTCAAGCTGCGCCAGCGTGGTGCCGCGCAGCATGGCGACGCGCCGGCGCAGGCTGGTTTTGAAGTCGGTGATTTCGCCGCGCATGGCCGCTGCGGTTATCGCCGCCACTTCGGCGCCGCGCCCGGCAACGTCCGCCACTTCATCAATGCACTCGATGTTGCCGAGCGTGGCGTCCATGTCAAAGGCAATGAGGCGGAAATCCGCCAGTCGCAGCGGCGGCGCGATGCCGCGCACGGCGAGGCCGGGAGCGAGTTCTGTCAGGGACTGGTAAGCGTCTGGCATGACGTTGTGGCGCAAAGCGCAAAAAAGGTGGAGTGTAAAAAAGTTGCACTGCAACAAAGAGGGGCGCAGGCTGGTACCATTCGCGCCCAAGGCAGGAAGGTGGCCACGTGTGTGCGCCTTCGCTCACTGCCCGCCGCGCCAGCGCCGCCCCCGGCTCTGGCGCGGGCTGTTTTTCCGGGGCCGTGCGCCCTTTCATTTCATGGGAAGCTCAACATGACAACAGCACAGTTTTTCAACCGCATCGCGCTGGCCGCAGCACTGGCGCTGGGCGCCGTGGGCGCAGCGCAGGCCGAGGGCACCATCCGCATCGGCGCCGCTGGCCCGCAGACCGGCCCGGCCGCGCAGTATGGCGACATGGTGTTCACCGGCGTGCAGGCGGCGGTGGCCGACATCAACAATGCCGGCGGCATCAATGGCAGCAAACTGGAAATCGTCTACTACGACGACGCCTGCGACCCCAAGCAGGCCGTGGCGGTGGCGAACAAGGTCGTCAATGACGGCATCCGCTTCGTCGTGGGGCATGTGTGCTCGGGCGCAACGCTGGCCGCCGTGCCAATTTATGACGATGAAGGCGTGCTGATGGTCACGCCGTCGGCCACGCAGCCGGAAGTGACCTCCGAAAAGCGCCGCCTCACCTTCCGCACCATTGGGCTGGACAACGTGCAGGGCACGATTGCCGCCGACTACATCGTCAAGAAATACAAGGGCAAGAAGATTGCCGTGCTGCATGACAAGCAGCAGTACGGCGAAGGCGTCGCCACCGTGGTGCGCGACGGCGTCAAGGCTGGCGGCGTGGACGTGGTGATGTTCGAAGGCCTGAACGCTGGCGACAAGGATTTCAGCGCGCTGGTGACCAAGCTGAAAAGCGCTGGCGTGGAGTTCGTCTACTTCGGCGGCTACTACACGGAAATGGGGCTGCTGCTGCGCCAGTCGCACCAGGCAGGGCTGAAGGTGCAGTTCATGGGGCCTGAAGGCGTGGGCAACAACGACGTGACCGCCATCGCTGGTGATGCCGTGGAAGGGCTGCTCGCCACGCTGCCGCGCGCTTTTGACACCGCTCCGCGCAACAAGGAGTTGGTCGAACGCATCAAGGCCGCCAAGAAAGACCCAAGCGGCGCCTTCGTGATGCCCGGCTACGCCGCCCTGCAGGTGATTGCCGAGGGGCTGAAGGCCGCTGGCTCGCAGGAACCCGCCAAGGTTGCCGATGCGATTCGCGCGGGCACGTTTGAAACGCCCATCGGCCAAGTGGCGTTTGACAACAAGGGCGACTTGAAGAGCTTTGACTTCGCCGTCTACCACTGGCACAAGGACGGCAGCCGCACCGCTGCCGAGTAAACCGCCCGCATCCGGGCAGCCAGCCGCGCGCCGCAGCGCACACGCGCGCGGCTGGTTTTTTCCATCATTTCCCTGCTTTTTTAGCGCGCGCGCACGCCCCTCATGGATTCCCTGCACCACTACCTGCAGCAACTGGTCAACGGCATCACCGTGGGCAGCACCTATGCGCTCATTGCCATTGGCTACACGATGGTCTACGGCATCATCGGCATGATTAACTTCGCCCACGGCGAGGTCTACATGATTGGCTCCTACATCGCCTTCATGGTCATTGCCGCGCTCATGGCCTCGGGCGTGACGGCCGCGCTGCCGCTGGTGCTGCTGGCGGCGCTGGCGGCCATCATCGTCACCAGCGCCTGGGGCTACGGCATTGAGCGCACCGCCTACCGCCCGCTGCGCGGCGGCAACCGGCTGATTCCGCTGATTTCCGCCATCGGCATGTCCATCTTCCTGCAAAACCTCGTGCTGCTCGCGCAGGACTCGCGCGAAAAAGCGCTGCCGCAGCTCATCGAGGGCTTTGCCGTGGGCGCGGACGGGCAAGGCGTGATGATTTCCTGGATTCAGGTCATCGTCTTCTGCACCACGGTGGCAGTGATGGCGGCGCTCACGCTCTTCATCTCGCGCTCGCGCATCGGGCGTGCGTGCCGCGCCTGCGCCGAAGACCTGCGCATGGCACGCCTGCTTGGGATTGAAACCAACACCATCATCGCCATGACCTTTGTCATCGGCGGCGCGCTGGCGGCTGTCGCCTCGGTGCTGCTGGGACTGCAATACGGCGTCATCAACCCCGTCATTGGTTTTCTTGCGGGCATGAAGGCGTTTACGGCTGCCGTGCTGGGCGGCATCGGCTCCATACCCGGCGCCATGCTGGGCGGCCTGCTGCTGGGCGTGGCAGAAGCCTTGGGCGCTGACCTCGTGGGCGACCAGTACAAGGACGTGGTCGCCTTCACCCTGCTGGTACTGGTACTGGTGGTACGGCCATCGGGCATTCTGGGCAGGCCGGAAGTAGAAAAAGTCTGACCGCCATGTCCCTCACCTCCCCGCTGGCGCGCGCCGCCTTTGCCGCGCTGATTACCTTCCTGATGGCCGCCCCCATCCTGGGGCTGCGGCTGCGTATGCCGCTGCATGTGGAGCTTGCGGGCGCGCGCGTGTGGGCGGGCATCGTGGCGGCCACGGTGCTGGTGTTCGTCTGGCAACTGGTGCGCGAACGCATCCCCACGCCCGCCTTTTTGAAGCCGAGTGCGCGCGCCAGCGCACTTGGCGGGCTGCGCGGCTGGCTCACGCTGCCCGGCACGCAGCGCGGCGCCGTGTTTGCGCTGCTGGCGCTGGCGTTGGTGATGCCGTTTTTTGCCACGCGCGGCACGGTGGACATCGCCACCCTTATCCTGATTTACGTGATGCTCGGCATCGGGCTGAACATCGTCGTGGGTCTCGCCGGGCTGCTGGATTTGGGCTACGTCGGTTTTTACGCCGTAGGCGCCTACACCTATGCGCTGCTGGCGCAGCACGGCTGGGGCTTCTGGCAGGCGCTGCCCGTCTCCGGCCTGATGGCGGCGTTGTTTGGCTTCCTGCTCGGTTTTCCGGTGCTGCGGCTGCGCGGCGACTACCTCGCCATCGTCACGCTGGGCTTTGGCGAAATCATCCGCCTCGTGCTGCGCAATGAAACCGAAATCACCGGCGGGCCGAACGGCATCGGCGGCATCCCGAAGCCCACCTTTTTCGGGCTGACGTTCGAGCGCCGCGCCACCGAGGGGCTGCAAACCTTCCACGAATTTTTCGGGCTGCAGTACGACCCGGCGCTCAAAGTCACGGCGCTGTACCTGACCGCGCTGCTGCTCGTGCTGGCCGCCCTCTTCATCGTCAACCGCCTCATGCGCATGCCCATCGGCCGCGCATGGGAGGCGCTGCGCGAGGACGAAATCGCCTGCCGCGCCCTCGGGCTGAACCCCACCGTCATCAAGCTCTCCGCCTTCACCATCGGTGCATCGTTCGCCGGCTTTGCGGGCAGCTTCTTCGCTGCGCGGCAGGGGCTGGTCACACCCGAATCCTTCACTTTCATGGAATCGGCCATGATTCTCGCCATCGTCGTGCTGGGCGGCATGGGGTCGCAGCTTGGCGTCATTCTGGCGGCGGCCATCATGGTGCTGCTGCAGGAGATGCGCGGCTTTGCCGAATACCGCATGCTCATCTTCGGCCTGATGATGATTGTGATGATGATTTGGCGCCCCAACGGGCTGCTGCCCATGCAGCGCCCGCACATGGAGCTGCGGCGATGACAGCGCCCGCACCCGCACACATTCCCACGGGCGAGGCCGCCACCGCCGCGCTGCTTGATGCGCTGGAGCAGCCCGACACGCCATTGCTGGAGGTGCAAAACCTGCAGATGCGCTTCGGCGGCCTGCTGGCTGTGGACGCACTCGCCATGCAGGTGCGCGCGGGGCAAATCGTCTCGCTCATTGGCCCCAACGGGGCAGGCAAAACCACGGTCTTCAACTGCCTGACCGGGTTTTACAAGCCAAGCGGCGGGCGCATCATGCTGCGCGGCGAGAGCATTGGCGGTCTGCCCGGGCACGCCATCGCGCGCCGGGGCGTGGTGCGCACCTTCCAGAACGTGCGCCTGTTCCGCGACATGACCGTGGTGGAAAACCTGCTCATCGCGCAGCATCGGCACCTGAACCGCAGCTATCTTGCGGGGCTGCTGAAAACGCCATCTTTCCGCCGCAGCGAACGCGAGGCGCTGGATGCCGCCGCCGCGTGGCTGGAGCGCCTGCAGCTGCTGGATGTGGCGAACCGCCCTGCCGGCACCCTGCCCTACGGCCAGCAGCGGCGCCTCGAAATCGCCCGCTGCATGATGACGCGCCCCAGCCTGCTCATGCTGGACGAACCCGCCGCCGGCCTGAACCCGCACGAAACCGCCGAGCTGGAAACCCTCATCGGTGAGCTGCGCGACGAGTTCTCGCTCACCGTGCTGCTCATTGAGCACGACATGCGCCTTGTGATGAGCATCTCGGACTACATCTACGTCATCAACCAGGGGCGCCCGCTGGCGCAGGGCAAACCGCAGCAGGTGCGCGAGCACCCCGACGTCATCAAAGCCTATCTGGGCGAGGACTGAAACCGCCATGCTCCTGCAAATCCAGTCAGTCAACACCTACTACGGCAAGGTGCAGGCGCTGCACGGCGTGAGCCTGCACGTTCAGGAGGGCGAAATCGTCACCTTGATTGGCGCCAACGGCGCGGGCAAATCCACCCTGCTGATGAGCATCTGCGGCGACCCGCGCCCAAGCAGCGGCTCGATTAGCTTTGACGGCGCCGAACTCGTGGGGCTGGAAACGCCGGCCATCATCAACAAAGGCATCGCCATCGCCCCCGAAGGGCGGCGCGTGTTTGCGCGCCTCACAGTGGAAGAGAACCTGGCGATGGGCGCCTTTTTCGCCAGCGACGCCCAGCGCAGCGAGCGCATGGAGCGCGTGCTGCGCCTTTTCCCGCGCCTGAAAGAGCGCTTTGCGCAGCGCGCTGGCACCATGTCCGGCGGCGAGCAGCAAATGCTCGCCATCGGGCGCGCGCTCATGAGCCAGCCGCGCCTGCTGCTGCTCGACGAACCTTCGCTCGGCCTCGCGCCCATCATCATTCGCAAGATTTTTGAAGCCATTGAGCAGCTTCGCAGCGAGGGCGTCACCATCTTCCTCGTGGAGCAAAACGCAAACCAGGCGCTGCGCCTGGCCGACCGGGGCTACGTGCTGGAAAACGGCCGCATCGTCATGGAAGGCAGCGGCAGCGAACTGCTCGCCGACGAGCGCGTGCGCAACGCCTATCTGGGCGGATAAAACACGGCAAACATACTGCAAACATATATGCTTCATCGCCGGCGACTTATGCCGGCAACGAACATATACCATCAAACACAACAAATACCATTGATATGTATTGCATTGTCGCCGGCACAAGTTGCCGGCAACCAAATGCAATAGCAACGGGTATTTATTCTTTCCTGCCGCAGCGCTGTGCCACGTAGTCCTCCACGATGCGCTGGAACTCTTCGGCGATGTGCTCGCCGCGCAGGGTGGTGGTTTTTTCGCCGTCAATGAAGACGGGCGCGGCGGGCGACTCGCCGTTGCCGGGCAGGCTGATGCCGATGTCGGCGTGTTTGCTCTCGCCCGGGCCGTTGACGATGCAGCCCATCACGGCCACTTTCAGCCGCTCCACGCCGGGATACAGCGTGCGCCACTCGCTCATGCGCGCGCGCAGGTGCTCGTCTATGCGTTGCGCGAGTGTCTGGAACGCGCTGCTGCTGGTGCGCCCGCACCCGGGGCAGGCGCTGACGCTGGGCGCAAAGGCGCGCAGGCCAAGCGCCTGCAGCAGTTCGGCGGCCACGCGCACTTCCTGCGCGCGCGATTCGCCGGGCTGCGGCGTGAGGCTGACGCGAATGGTGTCGCCGATGCCTTCCTGCAGCAGCAGCGCCAGCGCGGCGCTGGAGGCGGTGATGCCGCGCACGCCCATGCCCGCTTCCGTCAGCCCAAGGTGCAGCGGGTGGCGGCAGCGCGCAGCCAGCGCGCGGTAAACGGCAACCAAGTCCTGCACGCCGCTGACTTTGCAACTGAGCACAATTTGCTCCGGCGCCATGCCAAGGCGCACGGCGTCGGCTGCGGACTGCACGGCAGAGGTGACGAGCGCCTCATACATCACCTGCCGCGCGTCCCACGGCGCAGCGCGCCGGCTGTTGGCGTCCATCTGCTGCGCGAGCAACTCCTGATCCAAACTGCCCCAGTTCACGCCGATGCGCACGGGCTTGTCCCAGCGCAGCGCGGTTTCAATCATCTGCGCGAACTGCGTCGCCTTTTTGCTGCCGCGCCCGACGTTGCCGGGATTGATGCGGTATTTGCTCAGCGCCTGCGCGCAGTCGGGATAGTCGTGCAGCAGGGTGTGGCCGTTGTAGTGGAAGTCGCCCACCAGCGGCACGTCCACGCCCATGCGCTCAAGCTGCTCGCGGATATGCGGCACGGCGGCGGCGGCGGCGGGCGTGTTGACGGTGAGGCGCACGAGTTCGCTGCCGGCCTGCGCGAGTTCCTTGACCTGAATGGCGGTGGCGGTGGCGTCCTCGGTGTTGGTGTTGGTCATGGACTGCACGCGCACCGGGGCATCACCGCCGATGGTGACGGTGCGCACGCCCCAGACGACGCGCGCGGTCAGCGAGTGGCGCGGCGCAGGCTGCGCCAGCGCGATGGGAGCGGCGTCCATCATTTACTTGACTTGGAAGCGCGTCACCGGGCCGCTGCCCACCTTCGTCAGGTCGTAGGGCTTGCCTCGCACGGTGACGCTCGCCGCGTCACGCCGCCCGATGGCAACGCTCAGCGGCAGCGGCGCGTCCGTGACGCTTGCGCGCTCGCCCTTGGCGAGGGTGCGGCTGATGCGTTTGCGCTCCGTGGCGTCCACCACTTCCACCCACACTTCTTCCCGCGCTTCAACACCGAACAGCTCGCCACCGGCTGCGGCAGTGGCGGACGCGGCAGAAGCCGCCGATGCGCGCGCAGAAGCCGCGACTTCTGCAGCAGAAGCAGCTTCGCTGGCGGGCAGCGCGGGCGCCGGCAGCACAGTGTGCTCAGGCTCGACGATGGCGGGCGCAGGCAGCGGCGCCGGCTCCCCCGTAGACGTGGACGGGTTGTCCGGCTGCGCGGGCAAGAGCCAGATGAGAA
>JAFRYL010000132.1 GCA_017437605.1 Ottowia sp.
CCAGATAGGCGCGCAAACCGCCTTCAAAGCGCCACTCCTGCCGCTCGCCCGTGGCCTCAATCAACAGGGAAACGAGCAGCCCCGGCATCAGCAGCGCCTTGCTGCGCAAAAGCTGCTCGAGCTGCGGCTGCGGCAGCGCGGCGCTCTCAAAAAACGTCGCGTCCGGCCATACGCGCACCGTCGTGCCGTGCGGCGGCTCGCCACGCTCCAGCGCGCGCAGCGTCAGCGCCTGCACCACCTCGCCGCTAGCAAACGCCATGTGCGCCGCCTGCCCCTCGCGGCGGCTCGTCACCTCCAGCCGCGTGCTGAGCGCATTCGTCACGCTCACGCCCACGCCGTGCAGCCCGCCCGCGAAGGCATACGCCGCCGCGCCCCCGCGCTCAAACTTGCCGCCCGCGTGCAGCCGCGCATAGACAAGCTCCATCACCGGCACGCCTTCCTCCGGATGCAGCCCGTGGGGAATGCCGCGCCCGTCATCGGCCACGCTCACCGAGCCGTCGGCGTGCAGCACCACTTCAATGTGCGTGCAGTGCCCCGCCAGCGCCTCGTCAGCGGCGTTGTCTATCACCTCCTGAATGATGTGCAGCGGCGTGTCCGTGCTCGTGTACATGCCCGGGCGCTGGCGCACAGGCTCCAGCCCCTTGAGCACCTTGATGGAATCTTCCGCGTAGCGCGCGGCGGTGAGTGTGGTCTTTGGCATAACGATACTACCTATGTTTAGCTATGGTTGCCGGCTTATGTTGCTGGCGACAAAAATATACCCATGAAATCAATGGGCTTGCTCAACGGTTGGACACCCCCGCACTCTCAAAACTCGCCATGTCGCGCAGCAGCGCGCAGGCGCTTTGCAGCAGCGGCCAGGCGAGTGCGGCGCCGCTGCCTTCGCCAAGGCGCAGGCCAAGGCGCAGCAAGGGCTGCGCGCCCATGAGGGCGAGCATGAGGGCGTGGGCGCGTTCGCTGCCGCAGTGGGCGAAGATGCAGCGTTGCAGCACATGCGGCGCCACGCGTGAGGCGACGAGCACGGCGGCGCTGGTGATGAAGCCGTCCACGACGATGACGCGCCGCTCGGCAGCGGCCTGCAGCACGCTGCCGCACATGGTGGCGATTTCCAGCCCGCCCAGCGCGGCGAGTGCGGCAAGCGGTGCGCGCGCGGCGGCGTTGACCTCTAGCGCGCGGCGCAGCAGCGCGGTTTTGCGGGCGATGCCGGCGGCGTCCAGCCCGCTGCCGGCGCCGGTGCACTCGGCGATGTCGGCGCCGCTCAAGCGTGCCAGCAGCAGCGCGGCGGCGCTGGTGTTGCCGATGCCCATTTCGCCCAGCAGCAGCGCGTTGCCGGGCAGCGCGCGCACGAGTTCCATGCCGTTGTTGATGGCCTCGGCACACTGCGCGGCGCTCATGGCGGGACCCTGCGTGCAGTCGGCGGTGCCGGGCGCGACTTTGCGCATGAGCACGCCGGAATCTGCCGCAAAGTCGTGGCGCACGCCGCAGTCCACGACGGTGAGCGCCAATCCATGCTGGCGCGCGAGCACGCTGGCCGCTGCGCCGCCAGCGAGGAAGTTGTTCACCATCTGCCAGGTCACGTCCGTCGGATAGGGCGAGACGCCCTGCGCGGCGATGCCGTGGTCGGCGGCGTAGACGACGAGTTGCGGCGCGTGCAGTTGCGGCGTTTCGCTGCCCAGAATGAGGCCAAGGCGCAGCATGAGCGCCTCCACGTCGCCCAGCGCGCCGAGCGGCTTGGTTTTGCCGTCGATGGCGCGGCGCAGACGCTCTAGCAGCGCAGCGTCGTGCAGGTCGGGCACAGCGGGCAGCGTGAGCAGGCGTTCTATTTCGCTTGGCATGGGGAAAATGTGCGTTTCTGCACCATACTCATGGATATGATGTTTGTTTACCGGCTTTATATGCCGGCGATGAATGTATACCTAACAACGTTAGGCGCTGTCTGCGTTCGCTATGGGAACCTGCGGCAGCACAAAAAGATTCCCCTCGCCCCCGCCGCGCGTCAGCGCGGAC
>JAFRYL010000133.1 GCA_017437605.1 Ottowia sp.
CGCGGTCCTTGCGCCATTCGGTCAGGCGCACGGAGATTTTGCTGGCGAGTTCCACGGCGCCGGCGTCCAGCGCGCGCTGCACTTCGGCCACGTCGGCAAACACCATGCCTTCGCCCTTGCCATTGATTTTTTCACGCGTGGTGCAGTAGAGGCCGAGCACCATGTCCTGCGAGGGCACGATGGACGGCTCACCCGAGGCGGGGAAGAGCACGTTGTTGGAGGCGAGCATGAGGGTGCGGGCTTCCAGCTGCGCTTCCACCGACAGGGGCACATGCACGGCCATCTGGTCGCCGTCAAAGTCGGCATTGAAGGCGGCGCACACCAGCGGGTGAAGCTGGATGGCCTTGCCCTCGATGAGGATGGGTTCAAACGCCTGGATGCCAAGGCGGTGCAGCGTGGGCGCGCGGTTGAGCAGCACGGGGTGCTCGGTGATGACTTCTTCCAGAATGTCCCACACCACGGGGGTGCCGCTTTCCACCTCTTTCTTGGCGGCCTTGATGGTGGTGGCAATGCCCATCTTTTCCAGCCGCGCAAAGATGAAGGGCTTGAAGAGTTCCAGCGCCATCAGCTTGGGCAGCCCGCACTGGTGCAGCTTCAAGGTGGGGCCGACGGTAATCACGGAGCGGCCCGAGTAGTCCACGCGCTTGCCGAGCAGGTTTTGGCGGAAACGCCCGCTCTTGCCCTTAATCATGTCGGCGAGCGACTTGAGGGCGCGCTTGTTGGCGCCCGTCATGGCCTTGCCGCGCCGGCCGTTGTCAAGCAGGCTGTCCACAGCCTCCTGCAGCATGCGCTTCTCGTTGCGCGCGATGATTTCGGGCGCTTTGAGTTCGAGCAGGCGGCGCAGGCGGTTGTTGCGGTTGATGACGCGGCGATACAGGTCGTTGAGGTCGGAGGTGGCAAAGCGCCCACCGTCCAGCGGCACCAGCGGGCGCAGGTCAGGCGGCAGCACGGGCAGCGCCTGCAGCACCATCCATTCGGGTTTCAGGCCGGAGCGGCGGAAGGCTTCCAGCACTTTCAGGCGCTTGGTGTTTTTCTTGATTTTGGCTTCGGCGCCCGTCATGTCGCCGCGCAGCTTGGCGATTTCGGTGTCAAGGTCAATGGTTTCCAGCAGTTCCTTGATGGCTTCGGCGCCCATTTTGGCGTCAAACTCTTCGCCGTATTTTTCGTCTTCGCGCTTGGCTTCGTATTCCTCCTCGGTCATGATGGTGCCCTTTTTCAGGTCCGTCATGCCGGGGTCGGTGACGACATAGGCTTCAAAATACAGCACGCGCTCAATGTCGCGCAGCGTCATGTCGAGCACCATGCCAAGGCGGCTGGGCAGCGACTTCAAAAACCAGATGTGCGCGCACGGCACGGCCAGGTCAATATGCCCCATGCGTTCGCGGCGCACCTTGGACTGCGTGACTTCCACGCCGCATTTTTCGCAAATCACGCCACGGTGTTTCAGGCGCTTGTATTTTCCGCACAGGCACTCATAGTCCTTGATGGGGCCGAAAATCTTGGCGCAGAACAGCCCGTCGCGCTCCGGCTTGAAGGTGCGGTAGTTGATGGTTTCCGGCTTCTTGACTTCGCCATACGACCAGGAGTGGATTTTCTCCGGCGACGCCAGCCCGATGCTGATGATGTCAAAATGCTCTTCGGGCGAAATTTGCTTGAATATGTCGAGCAGCGATTTCATGATTCAATCACCTCGTGTGCTTCAATTCGTTTTGTTCAGGCGTTGTCCAGTTCAATGTCCAGGCCAAGCGAGCGGATTTCCTTGACCAGCACGTTGAACGATTCGGGCATGCCGGCGCTGATGACGTGGTCGCCCTTGACGATGGATTCGTAAACCTTGGTGCGGCCCTGCACGTCGTCGGATTTGACGGTGAGCATTTCCTGCAGCGTGTAGGAGGCGCCGTAGGCTTCCAGCGCCCACACCTCCATCTCGCCGAAACGCTGGCCGCCAAACTGCGCCTTGCCGCCCAGCGGCTGCTGCGTGACGAGCGAATACGGCCCCGTGGAGCGCGCGTGCATCTTGTCGTCAACTAGGTGGTGCAGTTTCAGGTAGTGCATGTAGCCGACGGTGGTTTTGCGCTCAAAGGCATCGCCCGTGCGCCCGTCGTAGAGCTGCGCCTGCGTGCGCGTGGCGGTCAGCCCCTTGGTCTTGGCCACGTCGTCGGGGTAGGCAAGCTGCAGCATGTCCATGATTTCCTGCTCGGTGGCGCCGTCAAAGACGGGGGTGGCGAAGGGCACGCCCTCGCTCAGGCGCTGCGCCATGGCGCGCAGTTCCTTGTCCGAGAGACCGCTGAGCTTTTCCTTGCGCCCGGTGGTGTTGTAAATCTGCTCGAGGAAGGCGCGGATTTCGGCGGTGGCCGCTTCGCGCTGCAGCATGTCGCCGATGCGCTGCCCCAGCCCCTTGGCGGCCCAGCCAAGATGCACTTCCAACACCTGCCCGATGTTCATGCGCGAGGGCACGCCGAGCGGGTTGAGCACGATGTCCACGGGCGTGCCGTCGGCCATGTAGGGCATGTCTTCCACCGGCGTGATTTTGGACACCACGCCCTTGTTGCCGTGGCGACCCGCCATCTTGTCGCCAGGTTGCAGGCGGCGCTTGACGGCCAGAAACACCTTGACCATTTTGAGCACGCCAGCGGGCAGTTCGTCGCCCTGCGTGAGTTTCTTGCGCTTTTCTTCAAACGCCTGCTCAAACACCAGGCGCTGCTGCTCGAGCGCGTTTTTCACGCTTTCAAGCTGCGCGGCGACTTCGTCGCTGGCGGGGCGGATGTCAAACCAGTGGTAGTGCTCCAGTGAGGCCAGATATGCCTTGTCAATGGTCGCGCCGCGCGCAATGCGCCCGGGGCCGCCGTTCACGGTCTGGCCGATGAGCAGTTTTTCCAGGCGCTCAAAGGCGTCGGCTTCCACAATGCGCATCTGGTCGCTCAAATCCTTGCGGAAGCGTTTGAGTTCGTCGTCAATAATCTGCTGCGCGCGTTTGTCGCGCTCGATGCCTTCGCGCGTGAACACCTGCACGTCAATGACGGTGCCGCTGGAACCCTGTTCCACGCGCAGGGACGTGTCTTTCACGTCGCTGGCTTTTTCGCCGAAAATGGCGCGCAGCAGTTTTTCTTCGGGCGTGAGCGTGGTTTCACCCTTGGGCGTGACCTTGCCCACCAGCGTATCGCCGGGCTGCACTTCGGCGCCCACATAGATAATGCCCGATTCGTCCAGCCGGTTGAGCTGCTGCTCGCTCAGGTTGGGAATATCGCGCGTGATTTCTTCCGGCCCCAGTTTGGTGTCGCGCGCCATGACGACCAGCTCCTCAATATGGATGCTGGTGTAGCGGTCGTCGGCAACCACGCGCTCGGAAATAAGCACCGAGTCTTCGTAGTTGTAGCCGTTCCAGGGCATGAAGGCAATCAGCATGTTCTGCCCGATGGCGATTTCACCCAAATCGGTGGACGCGCCGTCGGCAATCACATCACCCTTGGCGAGTTTGTCGCCGCGCTTGACAATGGGGCGCTGGCTGATATTGGTGTCCTGGTTGCTGCGCTGGTACTTGATGAGGTTGTAAATATCCACGCCGACTTCACCGGCGACGGTTTCCGCATCATTCACGCGAATCACGATGCGCGTGGCGTCCACATAATCCACCACACCGCCACGGCGCGCCGTGACCACGGTGCCGGAGTCAATGGCGGCGACGCGCTCGATGCCGGTGCCGACAAAGGGTTTTTCCGGACGCAGCACGGGCACGGCCTGCCGCGACATGTTGGCGCCCATCAGCGCGCGGTTGGCGTCGTCGTGCTCCAGGAAGGGCACGAGCGAGGCGGCCACGGAGACGATTTGCGCGTGCGACACGTCCATGTATTGCACGCGCTCGACCGGCACGAGCACGGATTCGCCTTTTTCGCGCGCGCTTACCAGTTCGTCGGTGAGTTTGCCCTTGGCATCCAGCGAGGCATTGGCCTGCGCAATGATGTATTTGCCTTCCTCAATGGCGGACAAATAGTCAATTTCGTTGGTGACTTTGCCGTCCTTGACGCGGCGGTAGGGCGTTTCAATGAAGCCGTAATCGTTGAGGCGCGCGTACAGCGCCAGCGAGTTAATCAGGCCGATGTTCGGGCCTTCGGGCGTTTCAATGGGGCACACGCGTCCGTAGTGCGTCACATGCACGTCGCGCACTTCAAATCCGGCGCGCTCGCGCGTCAGGCCGCCCGGGCCAAGGGCGGAAACGCGGCGTTTGTGCGTGATTTCCGCCAGCGGGTTGGTCTGGTCCATGAACTGCGACAGTTGCGAGGAGCCGAAAAACTCGCGCAGCGCCGAGGAAATGGGCTTGCTGTTAATCAGGTCGTGCGGCATGAGCGGTTCCTGCTCGGCCTGATTCAGGCGCTCCTTCACCGCTTTTTCAATGCGCGTCAGGCCGATGCGGTACTGGTTTTCTGCCAGCTCGCCCACGCAGCGCACGCGGCGGTTGCCGAGGTGGTCAATATCGTCCACTTCGCCGCGCCCGTTGCGCAGTTCAACGAGAATCTTGACGACATCAAGAATATCGTCGTTGGTGAGCACCATCGGCCCGGTGGATTCTTCGCGTCCCACGCGGGCGTTGAATTTCATGCGTCCCACGCGCGAGAGGTCGTAGGTGTCGGGGTTGTAAAAGAGCCGCTGGAACAGCGCCTGCACCGCGTCTTCCGTGGGCGGCTCGCCCGGGCGCATCATGCGGTAAATGGCAACGCGCGCGGAAAGCTCGTCGGCAGTTTCGTCAGCGCGCAGCGTCTGCGAAATGTAGGCGCCTTGGTCAAGCTCGTTGGTGTAAATGCACTCGATGTTTTTCACATCGGCGTCGCGCAGTTTGTCCAGAAGCTCCACGGTCAGTTCGTCATTGGCATGCGCGATGATTTCGCCGTCTTCGCTGACGATGTCCTTGGCGAGCACGCGGGCAAGCAGAAACTCCTCAGGAATGCCGATGTGCGTGGTGCCGGATTTTTCCAGCTCGCGCGTGTGTTTGGCCGTGATGCGCTTGTCCCGGGGAACGACGACTTCGCCGTTTTTGTCACAAATGTCAAAGTGGGCAATTTCCCCCTTGATGCGCTCGGGCACGAGCTTCATGTTCGCGCCGCTTTCCAGAAGCTGGAATTCGTCGGTGGAGAAGAACTGCTCGAGGATTTGCTCCGGCGTCATGCCAATGGCCTTGAGCAGAATGGTGACCGGCATTTTCCGGCGGCGGTCAACGCGGAAAAACAGGATGTCTTTCGGGTCAAACTCAAAATCCAGCCAGGAGCCGCGATACGGAATGATGCGCGCGGAAAACAGCAGCTTGCCCGAGCTGTGCGTCTTGCCCTTGTCGTGCTCGAAAAACACGCCCGGGCTGCGGTGCAGTTGCGAAACAATCACGCGCTCGGTGCCGTTGATGATGAAGGAACCTTTGTCCGTCATCAGGGGCACTTCGCCCATGTAGACTTCCTGCTCTTTAATGTCCTTGACGACCTTGGATTGGCTGGTGGAGGCTTCGCGGTCGTAAATGATGAGCTGCACGAGCGCGCGCACAGCGGAGGCGTAGGTGAGTGCGCGAATCTGGCACTCGCGCACGTCAAACGCCGGCTTGCCGAGCTTGTATTCCAGGAATTTCATCTCCACAAAACCATTGTGCGAGACGATGGGGAAGGCGGATTCAAACGCCGCCTGCAGCCCCTTGTGCTCACGCTCGCGCGGCGGCGTGTCGGCCTGCAGAAAATCCTTGTAGGCATCGCGCTGCATTTGCAGCAGGTAGGGCACTTCCAGCACGCTTTCGCGCGTGCCAAAGCTCTTGCGGATGCGTTTGCGTTCGGTAAAGCTGTAAGCCATGAAATCTCCTAGCGCGGGTTCCTGTGTGTTGAAGGGGCGCGGGCGCGTTGCAGCGTTGTGCCCGGCGTGCTCCTTGGCGGCTGGCCACTACCAGCTTCTGGCTGACGGCTGCGCGTTGCACGCAACCCGAACCAAGGGGGAAGCCTTCTGCGGATAAACATCAGAAGACGCTTGAAAACCTCGCAGCAGGCGGGGCTTGCAGGCGCATTCTGGAAAAAAGGGAAACCGCCGCGCGGCGGTTTCCACATTGCACGCGGCGGAATTACTTGAGTTCCACCTTGGCGCCGGCGTCTTCCAGCTTTTTCTTGGCGGCTTCGGCGTCGGCCTTGGGCATGCCTTCCTTGACGGTCTTGGGAGCGCCGTCCACGAGGTCCTTGGCGTCCTTGAGGCCCAGACCGGTGATTTCGCGCACCGCCTTGATGACGGCCACCTTGCCGGTGCCGGCGTCGGTGAGCACCAAATCAAATTCGGTCTTTTCGTCAGCGGCAGCCGCACCGCCAGCAGCAGCGCCGCCGGCAGCAGCGGGAGCGGCCATCGCGGCGGCGCTCACGCCAAATTTCTCTTCGATGGCTTTCACCAGCTCGTTGAGTTCCATGACCGTCATGCTGTCGAGCGCGGTCAAAAATTCATCTTTGTTAAATGCCATGATGTTTCTGGTTTGCGTTTCTTGGGATTCATACAGAAGCTGCGCGCCACCTCAGGCAGCGGCAGCAGCTTCGCCTTCGCTCTTTTTCTTCGCCAATGCGCCCAGCACCACGGCCGTGCGCGAAATGGGCGACATGAGCAAGCCGCACAATTGCGAAAGCAGCACTTCCCGCGAGGGAATGCTGGCAAGCTGCTTGACGCCGTCAACGTCCAGAGCCTTGCCGTTGTAGGCGCCGCAGCGGATGACCATCTTGTCGTTGGTCTTCGCAAAGTCGGCCACCACTTTCGCGGCGGCCACGGCGTCTTCGGAAAAGCCGTAGATGAGCGGACCGGACATCTGGTCAGCCACAACTTCAAAACTGCTGCCAGCCACGGCACGGCGCGCCAGCGTGTTTTTCAACACGCCCAGCGTCACGCCTTTGCTGCGGGCATCGCTGCGCAGTTTTGTCATATCGGCCACGGTGATGCCGCGGTATTCCGCCATGACGAGCGTTTGAGCTTTTGCGGCGAGGTCGGTTACCTTCTTGATAACCGCTTCTTTCTCACTGCGATTCAGACTCAAAGTCGAACTCCTTTCAAAAATGTGCGCGGCGGGTTGCCCCGCGTTGCACCCCTCATTGCAGCGAACGCATACCTGAAAGGATGAACCTTTGCGGCGGGTTCGCCATCTGCGCTGGCCGCCTGTTGCCAGACGATTGAGCACCGTCCCGCGAGGGGAGGGCGCGCCAGCGGTCTTGGATGGCCTGCCCGGGCACGCCCGGACAGCCACCATTCTTTTTGGCCGTTACGCGCTGATGGTTTGCGTATCGACGCGCACGCCGACGCCCATCGTGGAGGACACAGCCACCTTGCGCAGGTACTGCCCCTTGCTCGTGGCGGGCTTGGCCTTGTTGAGCGCCTCTACGAGCGCGGCCAGGTTGCCCTTGAGCTTGTCCACGTCAAACGAGCGGCGGCCAATCGTGCCGTGCACGATGCCGGCCTTGTCCACGCGGAAGCGCACCTGGCCAGCCTTGGCGTTCTTGACGGCGGTCGCCACGTCAGGCGTCACAGTGCCAACCTTCGGGTTGGGCATCAGCCCGCGCGGGCCGAGAATCTGACCCAGCGTGCCGACAACGCGCATGGCGTCGGGGGCGGCAACCACCACATCAAAGTTGATGTTGCCTTCCTTGACCTGCGCGGCCAAATCTTCCATGCCCACCACATCGGCGCCGGCAGCCTTGGCTTCATCGGCGCGCGCGCCCTGCGCGAACACCGCCACGCGGATGGTCTTGCCGGTGCCGTTGGGCAGCACGACGGCGCCGCGCACCACCTGGTCGGACTTGCGCGCGTCCACGCCAAGCTGCACCGCCACGTCGATGGATTCATCAAACTTGGCCGTGGCGCATTCCTTGACCAGCGCCAGCGCCTCTTCCACAGGATACAGTTTGGTGGAATCCACCTTGCCCTGCAGCGCCTTTTGACGTTTGCTCAGTTTGGCCATTTACACGCCCTCCACGCTGATGCCCATCGAACGGGCAGAACCGGCAATGGTGCGCACCGCCGCATCCATGTCCGCAGCCGTGATGTCCGGCATTTTGGTCTTGGCGATTTCTTCAAGCTGTGCGCGCGTAATTTTGCCCACGGTGGAGGTGCCGGGTTTCGTGGAACCCTTGTCCAGTTTCAGCGCCTTTTTGATAAGCGTTGAAGCCGGCGGCGTCTTGATAATGAAGGTGAAGCTCTTGTCCGCAAACGCCGTGATGACCACGGGCAGCGGCAGGCCAGGCTCAACGCCCTGCGTCTGGGCATTGAAGGCCTTGCAGAATTCCATGATGTTCAAGCCGCGCTGACCCAGTGCCGGGCCAATGGGCGGCGACGGATTGGCTTTACCGGCTGGCACTTGCAGCTTGATAAAGCCGACGATTTTCTTCGCCATATGTTTCTCCTTGCGGGTTCATACGCCCGAAAAAGGCTCCCCGTAAGACAGCGGCTCATTGCATGAAAGGGCTGCCGGCGCCGAGCCGTAAGGCTCCGGCAGCCCCATTTCAACCTTTCTCCACCTGGCTGAATTCCAGCTCCACCGGCGTGGCGCGGCCAAAAATCGTGACCGACACGCGCAGCTTGTTTTTCTCGTAGTTGACTTCCTCGACCGTGCCGCTGAAGTCGGTGAACGGACCGTCCTTGACGCGCACGGCTTCGCCCACTTCAAACTCAATCTTGTGACGCGGTTTTTCGGCGCCTTCTTCCATCTGGCTGACGATTTTCATCACGTCGCTTTCCGGAATGGGCGTGGGGCGGTTGCGCGCGCCGCCGACAAAGCCGGTGACCTTGGGTGTGTGCTTGATGAGGTGCCAGGTGTCGTCGTCCATCGCCATTTCCACCAGCACATAGCCGGGGAAAAACTTGCGCGACGTGGTGCGCTTGACGCCGTTCTTGATTTCCACCACTTCCTCGGTGGGCACAAGAATGCGCCCGAACCGGTCTTCCATGCCGGCGCGGACGATGCGCTCCTGTATGCTGCGCTCCACCGATTTTTCCATGCCCGAATAGGCATGCACCACGTACCATTTCAGGTTCGGGTTGCGCTCGGCCTGCGGCTCGTTCGTGGATTCAGTCATTACTTGCTCCATCCCAGAATCAAGTCGTAGAGCACCCATTGCAGGGTCTTGTCGGTGAACCACAGAAACAGCGCCATGATGACGGTGAAGGCAAACACAAACGCCGTGGTCTGTATGGCTTCCTTGCGCGTCGGCCACACGACCTTGCGCACTTCGCGCCATGATTCACGGGCAAAGGCAACCAGACGTTTGCCCGTGCCGGCGGTGAAAAAGACGATGGCCGCCAGCACCGCGCCGGCAGCCAGCGCACCCCACTGCGCCAGCGTGCCCCGGCTGGCGAGCAAATAAAAGGCTGCAACGCCGCCCACGAGCAGCAGGGCGGCGGCAGACAGCTTGATTTTGTCTGCGCCGCTGGTGACGGTTTCAACTTGAGCGCTTGCCATGTTTCGGGCTGTTTTTTCATGCGGCGTGCATTTTCAGAAAATGCGCGCCAGTTCAATGTTCAATAAACGGGCAAGCCCGCCAGACATCTGGCGGGCTTTTTCAATGGTGGTTTGTGCGCCGGTTTTGACCGGCAGGGGCAGAGGGAATCGAACCCCCAACCTCCGGTTTTGGAGACCGGCGCTCTGCCAGTTGAGCTATACCCCTTGGGTGTGATTACTCAATGATTTTCGACACCACGCCAGCGCCCACGGTGTGGCCGCCTTCGCGGATGGCAAAGCGCAGACCTTCCTCCATAGCAATGGGGGCGATGAGCTTCACGGTGATGGTGACGTTGTCGCCAGGCATGACCATTTC
>JAFRYL010000134.1 GCA_017437605.1 Ottowia sp.
CACGCCTGCAAAAACTGCAAGAGCGCATTGCGGCGGCGATTGGCCCCTTCGGGCACCGCGTGTTCAGCGATTCGGCGCCGGTGCTGGAGGCCGAACTTGCCGCGCGCAGCGGGCAGGGCTGGCGCGGGCGGCACACGCTGCTGCTTTCGCGCGCGGGCGGGAGCATGTTTTTCCTTGGAGAAATCTATGTTGATTTGCAGCTGCCGCGCACAGCGCCGCAGGCCGAGCACTGCGGCAGCTGCACGGCGTGCATGGCGGCGTGCCCGACGGGTGCCATCGTTGCGCCGCACCGCGTGGACGCGCGCCGCTGCATTTCCTACCTGACCATAGAGCTGGACGGGGCGATACCCGAAGACATGCGCCCGCTCATGGGCAACCGCATCTACGGCTGCGACGATTGCCAGCTTGCCTGCCCGTGGAACAAGTTTGCCCAGCGCAGCGCGCTGCCCGACTTTGACGTGCGCCCCGACATGGAGGGCGCGGACTTGGCGGCGCTGTTTGCATGGAGCGAGGAGGAGTTTTTGCAGCGCACCGTGGGCAGCGCCATACGCCGCATCGGGCACGAACGCTGGCTGCGCAACATCGCCGTGGCGCTCGGCAATGCGCTCGCCGCACTGCCCGAAGGTGATGCGCGCCGCGCGCCGCTCACCTGCGCCTTGCAAACCCGTGCACAGCACCCGAGTGCCGTGGTGCGTGAGCATGTGAAGTGGGCGTTGTGGCAGCGCCTGAAACAGACTTGATGTTTTACAGCGCAACGCCCGTTTCACGCGCGGCGAGCGCCTGCAGCCAGTCGTTGAGGCTTTGTCCGGCGCGGGCGGCGTTGCTGACGCTGGGGACGAATTGCAGCTTCAGGGACTCGCTGGTCGGGCGCTGCGGCTGTTTGCCTTCCTCGGCGCACCACTGCAGGTAATCGTCAATGGATGCCTGAAACTCTTTGCGTATGCCTTCAGTGGGGTCGGAATGGAAAATGATTCCGTCGCTGATTCCATCAACCTTGCCCCAGAGGAGATTGTCATCTTCGTCGTATTCCACAGAGGCGGTATAGCCCTTATACGTCAAGCTCATGGTGGATTCCTTTTTCCAAAAACGATTCCCGGAGGCGTTTCATCATTCCCTTGGGCACGGTCGGTTCCCCGCCGTGCGGCACATGCAGCGACAGCATGCCGTATTTTTCAGAAAGCAGGCGCTGGCGTGAACCAGAACCTTGGCGCAATGTGAAACCAAGTGCGCGCAGCAGCGACGATAAATCCTCCATGCTCACCATGCCGGTGCCGTCAAGCGGAGGATTTTCTTCTGCTTGCTGTTCATGGCGTCATCATACCAATGGGTGCGCGTGCGTGCGACGGTAGCGCGGGCGCACTTTAGGTTCATACCCATTGATATTTCATATGTTTGCCGGCTTATCAAGCCGGCGATGAATACATACTCATGCGAATGGCGGCCATCAACGCATCCTGCACGCGCGGGTGCGCCACTGCTATGCGCACATGGCCGGGCAGCCCAAAGCTGGCGCAGTCGCGCAGTTTGAAGCCCGGCGCGCGCAGCGCTGCGAGCAGCGCGGGCACAAAAAAACATCCCCTCGCCCCCCGCGCCGCGTCAGCGGCGCAGAGGGGGAGAGGGTAGGGTGAGGGGGCGCGCTGCGTCAGCAGCGCATCGGGCGGGCGGGCGCAGAAAAAGTTGGTTTGCGTGGGCAGCACTTCCCAACCAGCGGCGCGCAAAAGGCGTTGCTGGCGCGCGCGCCAAAGCCGCAGCCGCACGCGGCACGCCGCCAGCCAGCGGTGTGCTTCGGGCGTGGCCCAGCACTGCAGCATCGCTACGCCGTGCGCGCCTACGACCCACGAAGGGGTGAGTGCACGCACGCGCGCCAAAAGCGCGCCTGCGTCCAGCGGTGCGATGGCGTAGGCGGCGCGCACGCCGGTGAGGGCGAGTGCCTTGTTGGGCGTAATGAGTTGCCAGACGCCGTCCAGCGCCGCAGGCGGCAGGCTGCTGCGCCCGTCCAGCCGCAGCGGGGCGTAGGCGCAGTCCAGCACCAGCGTGCGCGCGCCTTGCGCCGCCAGTGCCGCGAGCTGCGGCAAATCGCCCTGCGCCTGCCCAAGCGGGCTGGACGGCTCGCACGCCCAAAGCAGCGCGGCGCCTTCGGGCGTATCGGCGCGCAGCAACCCGGCGGCGTGCGCGGCGC
>JAFRYL010000135.1 GCA_017437605.1 Ottowia sp.
GTCCGCGCTACGCGCGGCGGGGGCGAGGGGAAGGAATGTGGTGGCGCATGAAAAAACGCTCCCGCCAAGCGTGCTGCCGGGCGGGAGCGCCGATGGTAAGCCACACGGCGGGTGGCTTATTTCTTGTTGCTGCGGCGCCAGATGCGCATCTTCTCGGCGGACTTGATGAGGTCTTCGCGGAAGTCGGGGTGCGCGATGCCAATCAGCGCCTCGGCGCGCTGCCACGCGGTTTTGCCCTTGAGGTTGACCATGCCGTATTCGGTGACGATGTAGTGCGTGTTGGCGCGCGTGTCGGTGACGATGGAGCCTTCGGCGAGCGTCGGGCGAATGCGGCTTTGCAGCTTGCCGTCCTTGTCCTGGAAGGTGGAGGACAGGCAAATGAAGCTCTTGCCGCCCTTGGACAGATAGGCACCCAGCATGAAGTCAAGCTGGCCGCCAGCGCCGGAAATCTGGCGCGTGCCGCTGCTCTCGGACGACACCTGCCCGGCCAGGTCAATGTCAATGGCGTTGTTGATGGAGATGAAGTTGTCCAGCGCGCCCACGGAGGCGGCGCAGTTGATGTAGTCCACCGAGGTGCTCATGCACTCGGGGTTGTTGTCCAGATAGTCGTAGAGCTTTTGCGTGCCGGCGGCAAAGGCGTAGGCTTGGCGCCCTTGGTCGAGCGCCTTGTATTTGCCGTTGATTTTGCCGACCATGGCCATGTCCACGAAGCCGTCCACATACATTTCGGTGTGCACGCCGAGGTCTTTCAGGTCGCTTTGCGCAATCAGGCTGCCGATGGCGTTGGGCATGCCGCCGATGCCAAGCTGCAGGCAGGCGCCGTTGGGAATTTGCGCCACGACGAGTTTGGCCACAGCCTGGTCCACTTCGGACGGGGCGCCGCCAGCGGGCAGGATGTCAAGGTTCGGGTTGCCGCCTTCCACAATCATGTCCACTTCGTCGATGTGGATGACGGCGCGGCTCCCGCCCAGGCACACGGGCAGTTTTTCATTGACTTCAACAATCACTTTCTTGGCCTTGCGGCACACCGTGGCGGCGTGGCTGGCGCTGGGGCCGAAGTTGAAGTAGCCGTGTTTGTCCATCGGGGTGACCTGCAGAATGGCGACGTTCAGCTCGTCGTCGCTGTCTTCGTAATAGCGCGGCACTTCCGAATAGCGGATGGGGGCGTAGAAGCTGAATCCGTTGGCAATCGCCTTGCGCTCCGAGCCGCCCATGTGCCAGCTGTTCCAGGTCATGTAATCGGCGGCGTTTTCAACCTTGAAAATCTCGGGCGTGCGCAGCAGCACACCGCCACGGAATTTCACGTCGCGCAGCTCGGGCAGGCGTTTGGCCAGCGCCGCGTCCACGGCCACCGGTGTGCACACGCACCAGCTGTAATCAACCCAGTCGCCGCTTTGCACGACGGCGGCGGCCTGTTCTGCGGATACCAGTTTTTCCTGGTACTTTTTGCTGTAGTCCATGCGAATCTCCTTCTTTTTGCAGGGGTCAGTCAAATTTCACGCGCGGGTCAACCCACACATAACACAGGTCGGAAACCAGTCTGGTCGCCAACCCGATGAGCGTGAACAGGTACAGCGTTCCGAGCACGACGGGATAATCGCGCCGGATAACGCTCTCGTAGCTGAGCAAGCCCAGCCCGTCGAGAGAAAACAGGGTTTCAATGAGCAGCGCGCCGGTGAAAAACGCGCCGATGAAGGCCGCCGGAAAACCGGTGACAATCGGAATGAGGGCGTTGCGGAACACGTGCCGCCAGAGCGTCTGGCGTTCGCTCAGGCCCTTGGCGCGCGCCGTGAGCACATATTGCTTGCGGATTTCTTCCAGAAAACTGTTTTTGGTGAGCATGGTGGTGACGGCAAAACTGCCCAGCACCATCGCCGCCACGGGCAGCGTGATGTGCCACAGATAATCCGTGATGCGACCCCAGAGCGACAAATCCGCCCAGCCGTCCGAGGTCAGCCCGCGCAGCGGAAACCACTGCAGTTGCCCGCCAAAAATCACGAGCAGCGCCACGCCCAGCACAAACCCCGGCACGGCGTAGGCGGCCAGCAGCAGTATGGTCGTGACTAGATCAAAACGCGAGCCGGCGCGCACCGCCTTGGCAATGCCCAGTGGAATGCTCACGCCGTAACTGATGAAAAAGGTCCACATGCCCAGCGTGATGGAAACGGGCAGTTTTTCGCGGATAAGCTGCCACACGTCCTTGTTCTGGAAAAAGCTGGTGCCCAAATCAAAGCGCGCAAAGCGCGCGAGCATATTCACGAAACGTTCAGGCGCGGGCTTGTCAAAACCGTAGAGCTTCCTGATTTCCGCAAGGCGTTTTTCGTCCACGCCCTGCGCGCCACGGTAGCTGAAGGCGCCGCCGCCCTCCACAGCGGTGCCAGCGCCCGCGCGCGCCTCGGCGATGTATTGCTCCACCGGGCCGCCGGGGACGAACTGCAGCACCACAAACGTCAACAGCAGCACGCCCAGCAGCGTGGGCAGCATGAGCAGCAGACGTTTGGCGATGTAGGCGGCCATGAACAGCGGGAATCTGAAAGATGGCGGGCGTGAAATCCTGCCGCATCGGCAGCGGCGGGCGGGGCGGCGCGCATTCTGGCGCAAGACTCTGACGGCTGCATGACGCACGCTTGCAAGAAGGTATGCGGAAAGCGTAGCTGCCAGCCCCTGTTCAGCCGCACGCGCTGCCGCGTTTCGCGCGCAAAAATCAGGGGGAAAAGCGCGCGGGCGCAGGCGCCGCGCCCTGCAGTCTGCTCAAAATTTAGGCAGCTACAATCCGCCGCTTTTCGCAGCGCCCCCACGGGCGCTGCCGTCGTTTCTTTTCCCCCTGTTTGATATGCAGATTGGCTCGTATGCGCTGCCGGGCGCGCTGTTCCTTGCCCCTATGGCTGGGGTGACGGACGCGCCGTTCCGCCAAGCGTGCCGGCATTTCGGCGCCGGCCATGCGGTGTGCGAGATGGTGGCCGCGCGCGCCGACCTGCGCACCAGCGCCTTGTGCCAGCGCCGCATGGACGCGGGCGGCGAGCCGCCGCCGCTGGCGGTGCAGCTTGTGGGCGCCGAGCCGCAGGCGATGGCCGACGCTGCGCGTGCCGCCATTGATGTGGGCGCGCACATCATTGACATCAACATGGGTTGCCCCTCGCGGCGCGTGTGCCGCCAGTGGGCGGGCAGCGCGCTGATGCGTGACGAGGCGTTGGCGCTCGCCATCATCGAGGCAGTGGTCGCCGCCTGCGCGCCGCACGGCGTGCCGGTGACGCTCAAGACGCGCACCGGCTGGAGTGCCGCGCACCGCAATGCACTGCGCTTGGCGCGCGCGGCTGAAAGCGCCGGCGTGCAGATGCTCACGCTGCACGGGCGCACGCGCGAGCAGGGCTGGGACGAGGCGGCGGAATACGACACGATTGCCGAGGTGAAGGCGGCGCTGCACATTCCCGTCGTCGCCAATGGCGACATTGATTCCCCGGAAAAGGCGCGCGAGGTGCTGGACGCCACCGGCGCCGATGCGCTGATGATTGGCCGCGCGGCGTGGGGGCGGCCCTGGCTGTTCCGCGAAGTGGCACACTTTCTTGCCACGGGCAGGAAACTCGCGCCGCCGCTGGTGCTGGAAGTGCGCCGCGTGGTGCTCGAGCACCTGCAGGCGCACTACGCGCTGCACGGCGAGGCGCGCGGCGTGCGCAGCGCGCGCGGGCACATCGTGCGCTATGTGCGCGGGCTGCCGGGGGCGGAGGGTTTCGTGGAGCGCCTGCGCGATGTGCTTGACGCTGTGGTGCAGTGGCAGATGGTGGCTGACTACTGGAGCGCGCTGGCGGAGCGCCACGAGCGCCTGCCGCTGCCGCAGCCCAGTGAAAGCGTCGCCGCAGACTGCCAGGGCGCGCCGCAAAGCGGGAGTGCGCGGGCATGAAAAGAGTCTGTTTGCAAGAGAGTGTGCGCGAGAGTCTGCAGCATTACTTTCGCGACCTGGGCGGCGCCGAGCCGCCGGCGGGGCTGTATGCGATGGTGCTGCGCGCCGTGGAGCGCCCGCTGCTGGACGTGGTGATGGCGCAGGCGGGCGGCAACCAGTCGCGCGCGGCGCAGTGGCTGGGCATGAACCGCAACACGCTGCGCAAGAAGCTCGCGGAAAACGGGCTGCTGGAGGCACCGCGGGCGCGCACGCAAAAATCATAAAAAAGCATAGCGCAACACCTTTGTTTATTGCTCTATACATCTCATATTGAAACCATAGATTGACCCACACCCAACACACAACTCCCATGAAAGCACTCATCTCTGTTTCCGACAAAAGCGGCGTGGCCGACTTTGCCAAGGCGCTGCACGCGCTGGGTTTTGAACTCCTGTCCACGGGCGGCACGGCCAAGCTGCTGGCCGACGCTGGCTTGCCGGTGCGCGAAGTGGCGGACGTGACGCACTTCCCCGAAATGCTGGACGGGCGCGTGAAGACGCTGCACCCCGCCATCCACGGCGGCCTGCTGGCGCGGCGCGACGTGCCAGCGCACATGGAGGCGCTCGCCGCGCAGAACATTGAGCCGATTGACCTCGTCGTCATCAACCTCTATCCGTTTGAAGCCACAGTCGCGCGCGACGAATGCACCCTGCCCGAAGCGATAGAAAACATTGACATCGGCGGCCCCGCAATGGTGCGCAGCGCGGCGAAAAACTGGCGCGACGTGGCCGTGCTCACCGACGCCAGCCAGTACGCCGCCGTGCTGGAGGAGTTGAAGCAGGGCGCGGGCAAGCTCTCGGACAAGACGCGCTTTGCGCTCGCCGTGGCTGCCTTCAACCGCGTGGCGCAGTACGACGCAGCCATCAGCGACTGGCTTTCTGCTATTGATTTTGAGGCAAGTGAACCAGACGCCGCCCCCGCGCGCGGTGTGTTTCCGGCGCAGAGCAACGCCTGCTACGTGCGCGTGGACACACTGCGCTACGGCGAAAACCCGCACCAGCAGGCGGCGTACTACCGCGAGCTGAACCCCGCGCCCGGCACGCTCGCCACCGCCGAGCA
>JAFRYL010000136.1 GCA_017437605.1 Ottowia sp.
AGCGTGCCGGGCGAGGCGCCCGCGCAGCCCGAATTTCCAGAACTTCCCCTGACCGACGCAGCGCAGGACAGCGCAGCGGAAAACGACGACACCCCACCGCCGCGCTCCTACTTCGCGCGCGCGCAAGACGCCCTCGCCGCGCAGCAGCAGGAAGCCGACGCAGCCGCCGCCGACGCCCCGCAAGAAGAACCTGCCGCCGGCACTGCCGAAGACGCAGCCGAAGCCGTCGCCGCTGTGGAAGAAACCCCGCCGCCGCCTGCGCCCGCCATCTCGGACGAAGAACTGCAGGCGCAGCTTGCCGCTGCCGGGCTGGACTGGGTCGGCACCGACCCCGGCAAAGCCGCCGCCGTGCAAGCGGCCATCGCCGCCGAACCCGCGCCCGTGCATGTGCCGCGCGAGCGCCCGCCGCGTCAGGAAGCCGACGGCACCCCGCTCATGCTCGTGGAAACGCGGCAGGACCTCACACAAACCGCCCTGCCCTTTGACGACGAAAACGCCGCCAAAGAACCGCAAACAGCGTGAGTATCACACCATCGCCGTCTTCATAAGCCGGCGACCGTAAGCATCACACATTGGTATATAAAAAGAACAAAAATACCAGACACAAACACATCGCATCGCCGGCAACTTACGCCGGCGACGCACGCATACCGGAAATACTAAAAACATGGCATGCGCCACACATGCCACGCGCGCCTGCGTGAAAAACTTGCTTGTTTGCGCGACAGCGCCCCGCTACATCCGCGCAATTCCCCGCTGGCAGGCGGGTTTCTTTTACGCACTTCCCGAAAGGCTCCCATGAACAAGGCTTCATGCACCCTTCCCTCCCAGGCACATGCGCCGCTTTCCCGCTTCCTGAAAATCATCCCCCTTGCTGCACTCCTTGCCGCGCCAGCGGTCTGGGCAGTCACAGATGGCGGGGCATTCAATATCATTGACCACGGCTACGTCGGCGCGAACGGCGCCACCGACAACATCGTCACCGTTGCCGATAACCATAAAAAGAACGATGCCTTCAGCAAAACCTACGGCGGCTGGTCCGACACGGAAGAAGTCAAGGACAACTTCCTGACCATTGAAAGCAGCGGCAAGGTGGTCTCAGCCACAGGGGGCTACGCCCAGAGCGCCAAGCCCGCCACAAACAACACCCTCACCATCTACGGCGAGGTGCGCAACGACAACCCCTTCTTCCCGATTGCCTTCGGAGGCGCCAGTGTCAGCGGCTCTGCCACGTTCAACACCGTCACCATCTACGGCACGGTGACGGGCAACGTGTATGGCGGCCACGTCAAGTCCAACAACAACGCCACGGACAACACCGTCACCCTCGCCGGCGGCACAGTGCAGAACGGCAGCGTTTACGGCGGCTTTTGCCAGACATGTGACGACAGCAACGATGTCGTAAGCCGCAACACGCTCAAAGTGCAGGACAAAGGCTCGAATGTGAGCGGCGAGGTGGACAACTTTGCACGCATCGCCTTCACCCTGCCAGCTGGCTTCACTGCGGGCAGCGACACCATGCTTGACATCACCGGCGCCAACCCAGTTGACCTGACCGACGTAGAAATCGCCTTTGAAGGCAGCATTCCGACGCTGCAACATGGCAGCACGCTCACACTCATCAACAACGCCAAGGGCACGCCAAAGAACACCGTCGTTATTGTCCCCGGCTACAAGTTCGACTTGAGCATTGACAACAACGGCGCCCTCGTCGCTGCCGTCACGGTGCTCCATCCCATCACGTACAAGTCCAACGGGAACGGCACCCTTGAAGACTGCACCCCCGCCTAGGTAGGAGACGGCGATAACGTAACCATCACCTGCAAGGACAAACCCGCCGGCGGCCACAAACTGGATGGCTTGTCAATAACAGACGAGAGCGGCACCACCCCCTGCGACAAGGACACAGTGACTTGCGAGGCAACAGACGTCACCGGCTCCCTGACCGTAACTGCCTCGTTCGCCGCCCTCGGCACCTATTCCATCACACCCACGCACGTCGGGGAAGGCACCATCAACTGCGACGCCGACAAGGTGACAGAGGACGATAGCGTGGTCTTCAAATGCACCGCCGACCCCAAAGACGGCCATGAACTGGTGGGCAACCTGACGCTGACAGGCGGAAACAGCACCGACACCTGCACCCAGAAAGCGCAGGACAAATGGGAATGCTCCGCCACCAACGTCACCAGCCCCTTGGTCGTGACCGCCTTCTTCGAGCCGAAGACATACAAGGTGCAGCCTGCGGACACCATTGCAAACGGCTCTCTTGAAAACTGCACCCCGACCACGGTGAAACACGGCGAGAACGCAAGCGTCACCTGTGACGCTACGCCCACGCCCGGCTTTGAGTTCGCCAGCCTGACACTCTCCGACGGCACGAGCAGCGAAACCTGCAAGGCGAAAACATGCTCACTACCGAACGCGGCAGGCGACGTGGAAATCACTGCCTCCTTCACCAAGGTGCATCACGCCATCACGTACGCCATCACCGGGAATGGCAGCATCGACTGCACCCCCAACCCGGTGCCTGACGGCGAAAAAGTCACCTGCACCGCCACGCCCGCCGACGGCTACAAGCTGGAACTGGGCGACCTGTCGCTGCCAGACACTGTGGGCTGGAAGTGCGACCTGGCCGCCATGACATGCTCCACCACCTCTGGCGTCACCAGCCCGCTGAACGTGGGTGCCACCTTCACCGCCCGCAACAGCGGCAGCAACGGCGGCAGCACTGGTGGCGGCGGCGGCTCCGCACCCACCATGAGCGAACTGGGCTTGCTGCTTTCCGGCTTGGCACTCGCGGGCGCTGCGGCACCCGCCCTGCGCCGCCGTGAAAAACAGGGCAAAAAGGCAGATACCAGCAAATAATTGATGTGTTTGCCGGCTTTATCAGCCGGCTGAAAAGTAATACACCATCAAAAAGGCAACCTTCGGGTTGCCTTTTCATTGCCTCCCCCTCGCCCCCGCCGGCGCAGCCGGACAGGGTGAGAGGGTGAGGGGGCATGCGCTGCGCCAGCAGCGCGCGTGCGAAGCATGAACCTGCAAATCCTTTGCAAAACCCACCCGCCGCCTTGCAGCAGCATGGCGGCGCACCCCCCACCCTGCCCTCCCCCTCCGTCTGTGTGCTCCGCACACGCGAGGGAGAGGGGGTATTTCTTTTTTCTGATAGTATCACTTCGCCGCCTGCAAACATTGCCGGCGATGGCATGAAAACATTGCAGGTATATGTAGGGGCGCAATTCATGTCAAGGGCAACATGGGTAACAGGTGTGCAAGGACATGGGTAACACCCTATAGCCTGCTGATTCTGCGGTTGAGGAGTTCGCCGCTGCAAGCGGCGAACTCTGCAATCTTGAAGTTGCGGTAGCAGGCAATGATGATTTCCCCGTCCTCGCGGAGCCGCAATTCAATCGGGCAGCCTGCCAAGGTCTCGCTCAAGTAGGTTTTGAAACCCGCGAAGCTCACGTATCCTTGGGTGCTGACCTTGATGACTTGAAACCTTCCTCCGTATTCAACTGGGGGAATGCGCTGCGGCATCTGGCGCACACTTGGCACATACACCTCACCCGGGCAGCGCATGCCAAGCGCCTCATGGGGGCGCTGCATGTTGTAGGTGTGCCGCCAGCCTTGCAGCTCTTCATGGGCGTGCGCTGCATTGACAAAGCTGCGATGGCGCAGGAACTCGCGCTTCATTGCGCCATGAAAGCGTTCTATCTTGCCTTGCGTCTGCGGGTGCCCGATGCGTCCGTGAATGGGCAGCACGTCACGGTCCATGAGCCACTTCTCAAAGAGCGCATACCCGTGCCGGAAACCGGCAAATTGCACGCCGTTGTCCGAGAGGATTGCCTGCGGCAGCCCGTATTCACGGAATGCCGATTCAAACACCGGGATGACCGTGTGCGCCATCCTGTCTGCAGCAGCAATGCGCAGAGCAAAGCGGCTGTGGTCGTCAATGATGTCCAGCGGGAAGCAGTGCTTGCCATCGAGGGTTCTGAACTTGCCCTTGAAGTCGGTCTGCCAGAGTTCGTTGCAGTGCTCACGTTCAAAGCGCTGATATGGCTGGCGTTTGCGCGATTCCTCTGGGTCAATGCAGCCGTGGCGCAGCAGGATATTGCCCTCCGTGCGCACGCTCGGGACACCTGCCTCGCCCGCACGTTCCAGCACGGCCTTTATCTTGCGCGCGCCCCAGCCAGGCTGCTGGGCACGAAGCGCAAGCACTTTGCGCTCTACCGCCTCTGGCGTGCGTGAGGCAACCCGCTTGGGGCGACGGCTGCGGTCGTCAAGCTCTTCGCCTGCCGCAGCGCGCTGCACCCACTTGTAGCCACTCTTGCGGCTGATGCCAAACGTGCGGCACAAGGCGCTGAAATTGCTGCACCCATGCGCCGCCAACACGAACTCTTGTCTTTGCTCTTTCACAGTCTTGTGCTCCCAAGGCATGACAGCAGCTCCTTGCGATGAGCGAATAGCCGCTGCCTTCATGCCTCGTCTGCGCCCAAAAACTGTTACCTATGTGCCTTCACACCTGTTACCTATGTTCCTTCACTGCACATAAATCGCGCCCCTACAAAAATGTGCGGGTATACATAGGTTGCCGGCATACATTGCTGGCAATAAAATGCAATATAGTTGGGTATATGCCGTTTTTCCCCACTGCCAGCCCGTTTTCTGCGCCGTGCCAGAATGCGCCGCTTTTCCCCCTCATGCACACCCCATGCGCCTCCTCCGTTTCCTGCTGATGCTGCTTGCTGCCTTGCTGCTGGCGGGCGGCGCGCGCGCGCAATTTACGCAAGGCGCCACGGACACCGTCACCACGGAGCAGGTGCGCGCCACGCTGCTGGCGTTTGCGCCGCAGGGCGTGCTTCCGGCGCAGGCGGGTGAGGCGCCGCCGCAGGTGTGGCTCGGCCTGAGGCTGGAGCACACCCCCGGCTGGCACACGTATTGGCGCAACGCTGGCGATTCGGGCGCTCCCACAGAACTGCACTGGACGCTGCCCGCCGGCGTGCAGGCGGGCGACATCGCCTGGCCCGTGCCGCATGTGATTGCCGTGGGCGATTTGCACAACTTCGGCTACGAGGGCAGCGTGCTGCTGCCCGTGCCGCTGGAAATTTCGTCTGAATACCAGCCGGGCGCGGCGCCGGAAATGGAAGTGCGCCTGCACGCCGTATGGCTGGCGTGCAAGCTCGAGTGCCTGCCGCAGGAGGGCGACTTTGAACTGCGCCTGCCGCTGCATGGCTCCACCGCGCTGGCTGCCGCCGAGTTTGAAGCCGCGCTCGCCAGCCAGCCCGACGAGCCGTCGAGCGCGGAAGCCAGCGCCACGCCCTCAAACGACGGCGCGCTGCTCGCGCTGCGCGTCGCTGGCCTGCCCGCCGAAGCGCACGGCAAAACCTTCACGCTGCTGCCCGAAGTGGAAGGCGTGCTGGTCAACGCTCCGCCGCACTGGGAGCAGCGTTGGGAAAACGGCGTGTGGCTGGCCGAGGCGCCCATTTCGCCCGAACGCTACGCCGCACCCGATGCGCTGCCGCTGCTGCTCGCCGCCGATGGCGGGCGCGCATGGCGCATGACGGCGCGCGTGCAAGGCGAATGGACCGAGGGCAAAACGCCGGAAGCCATCTCCCCCGCGCTGCAGGCGGCCATAGACGCCGACAAAGCCGCAAACAAGGCACCGCCCTCCCCCGCGCCTGCTCCCGCCCCTGCGGGCGCGTCCTTCGGCGTTTTCCTCGGCGCGCTGCTGGGCGCTTTCATCGGCGGCATCTTGCTCAACCTCATGCCCTGCGTCTTCCCCGTGCTTGCCATCAAGGTGATGGGCTTTGCGCAGCACGGCAGCGACCAGCGCGCGCAGCGCGCGGGCGGCGTGGCGTATGCCGTGGGCGTGGTGCTCTCCTTCCTGCTGCTGGGCGCGCTGATGCTGGCGCTGCGCGCTGCCGGGCAGCAGCTTGGCTGGGGCTTTCAACTGCAGTCGCCCGCCGTGGTTGCCGCGCTTGCCACGCTGTTTGCCCTCATCGGGCTGAACCTGTCGGGCGTGTTTGAAGTGGGGCAATTCCTGCCTGCGTCGTGGGCGGCGGCGCGCGCCGAGCACCCGACGGTGGACGCGCTGCTCTCTGGCGTGCTGGCGGTGGCCGTCGCCTCGCCCTGCACAGCCCCCTTCATGGGTGCGGCACTCGGCCTTGCCATCGCGCTGCCAGCGATGCAGGCGTTGCTGCTCTTTGCTGCCATCGGCTGCGGCATGGCGCTGCCGTATCTCGCCGCAGCCTTCTGGCCGGCGCTGGCGCAGCGGCTGCCGCGCCCGGGCGCGTGGATGGAAGTGTTCCGCCGCCTCATGGCGTTTCCCATGTATGGCGCCGCCGTGTGGCTGCTCTGGGTGCTTGGGCAGCAAACGGGCATCAACGGCGCCGCCGCCCTGCTCGCGCTGCTCGTCGCCCTTGCCCTGCTGCTCTGGACGCTGGGGCTGCAGGGCAAAGCACGCCGCTGGCTGGCACCGCTGGCGGCGCTGCTCTTGGCGGCACTGCTAATGAGCGCCGGCCCGCTGGTGCTGCGCCAGCAGCCCGAAAACGCCCCGCAAGCCGCCGCAGGCGCGCGCTGGCAGCCGTGGAGCGCCGAGGCGCAGCAGGCGCTGCTGGCGCAAGGCAAGCCGGTGTTTGTGGACTTCACCGCCGCCTGGTGCGTGACCTGCCAATACAACAAGCGCACCACCCTCACGCGCGCCGACGTGCTCGCCGCACTGGACGCCGCTGGCGTGCAGACCCTGCGCGCCGACTGGACGCGGCGCGACGCCACGATAGGCGCCGAACTCCAGCGCCTCGGGCGCGCCGGCGTGCCCACCTACGTGCTGCAGGCGCCCGGCAAGGCGCCCACCGTGATGCGCGAAATCATCAGCGCCGATGAACTGAAAGCGGCGCTGGCGGCGCTCTGATTCCAATGGTATATGGAAGTTGCCGGCTTGCTAAGCCGGCACCCACAT
>JAFRYL010000137.1 GCA_017437605.1 Ottowia sp.
ATTCTATGACGACATCAAGCGGCACCCAGTAGTCGTTCCAGCGCCAGGCGTCAAACTCAGGGTGGTTGGTGGCGCGCAGGTTGAGCAGCCAGTCGCCTGTGAGCAGCTGCAGCAGATACCAAATCTGCTTTTGCCCCTTGTAGTGGCCGCGTGCGTCGCGGCGCAGGAAGCGGTCGGGCACCTCGTAGCGCAACCAGTCGCGGGTGCGGGCAACGATGCGTACATGCTCCGGCTTCAGGCCGATTTCCTCGTGCAGCTCGCGGTACATTGCCTGTTCTGGCGTTTCGCCCTTGTCAATGCCGCCTTGTGGGAACTGCCATGAGTGTGTGTGTATGCGTTTGCCCCAAAAAACCTGATTCTTCTGGTTGAGCAGGATGATGCCGACGTTCGGGCGGTAGCCCTGATGGTCAAGCATAATCAAACCTTGCAAATTCTGATGAAACTGCGCCCATTATGCACAGTCTCCATGATGCTGTGCAGCATGCGAGGCGCGCCCCTTCCCTCTGCGGCAGCCCTGCCTGCCCTCCACAACCGATGAAAGCCTCCCAGTTCCTCATTTCCACGCTCAAAGAAGCGCCCGCCGACGCCGAAGTCATCAGCCACCAGCTCATGCTGCGCGCCGGACTCATCAAGAAACAAGGTTCGGGCATGTACACCTACATGCCCATGGGGCTGCGCGTGCTGCGCAAGGTGGAGGCCATCGTGCGCGAGGAGATGGAGCGCGCCGGCGCCATTGAGTGCCGCATGCCCGTGGTGCAGGACGCGGCGCTCTGGCGCGAGACGGGGCGTTTTGACAAGATGGGTCCCGAGCTGCTGCGCGTGAAAGACCGCCACGAACACGACTTCGTCATTCAGCCCACGAGCGAGGAAGCCGTGACCGACATTGCGCGGCAGGAGTTCCGCAGCTACCGCCAGTTGCCGCGCACGCTGTATCAGATTCAGACCAAGTTCCGCGACGAGCGCCGCCCGCGCTTCGGGCTGATGCGCGCGCGCGAGTTCGTGATGAAAGACGCCTACAGCTTTGACCGCAACGCCGAGGGCGCAAGCCGCAGCTATCAGGTGATGAAGCAGGCGTACCGCGCCGTGTTTGACCGCTTCGGGCTGCGCTACCGCGTGGTGGCGGCGGATTCGGGCGCGATTGGGGGCGACCTCAGCGAGGAGTTCCACGTCATCGCCTCCACGGGCGAGGACGCGCTGGTCTACAGCGCCGCGAGCGACTACGCCGCCAACATGGAAAAGGCCGAAGCCGCGCCGCCCACCGCCACGCGCCCCGCGCCCGCGCAAGCGATGGCGCTCACGCCCACGCCCGGCAAGGCCACATGCGCAGACGTGGCCGAGTTCCTCGGCCTGCCTTTGACCCGCACGCTCAAATCCCTCGTGCTCGCCACCGATGAAAAGGACGAGGCGGGCGCCGTCACCGCCACGCGCATCTGGCTGCTGCTGCTGCGCGGCGACCACGACATGAACGAAGTGAAAGTGGGCAAGCTGCCCGGGCTGGCGGACTTCCGCTTTGCCAGCGAAGCGGAAATCATGGCGCACTTCGGCAGCGAACCCGGCTACCTCGGCCCCGTGGGGACGAAAAAGCCGGTCACCATCGTCGCCGACCGCGAAGCCGCCGTGCTCGCCGACTGGGTGTGCGGCGCGAACAAGGCCGGCCACCACATGACGGGCGTGAACTGGGGGCGCGACGTGCCCGAACCCGACATGGTCGCCGACATTCGCAACGTCGTTGCCGGCGACCCGGCGCCCGATGGCAGCGGGCCACTCGCCATTGAGCGCGGCATAGAAATCGGGCACGTCTTCTACCTCGGCACGAAATACAGCGCCGCCATGAATGGCAGCTTTCTGGACGAAAACGGGCAGCCGCAGCTCTTTGAAATGGGCTGCTACGGCATCGGCGTTTCGCGCCTGCCCGCCGCCGCCATTGAGCAGAACCACGACGCGCGCGGCATCATCTGGCCAGACGCGATTGCGCCCTTCACCCTCGTGATTTGCCCCGTGGGAATGGACCGCAGCGACGCCGTGCGCGACGCGGCGCTGGCGCTCTATGACGAACTGCGCGCCGCCGGCATTGACCTCATTCTTGATGACCGTGGGCTGCGCCCCGGCGCCATGTTTGCCGACTGGGAACTGATAGGCGTGCCGCACCGCATCACCATCGGCGAGCGCGGGCTGAACGACGGCATCATGGAATACCAAGGGCGCCGCGACACCGAAGCCACGCGCGTGCCCGCCGGCGAAATCGCCGCCTACATTCGCCAGCGCCTTGGCGTGTAAACCCGCCATGCAACGCCGCCGCTTCTGCTCCGCCGCTGCCCTGCTGCCCTTGCTGGCCGCCGTGCCGCTGCGCGCGCACGCCGGCAGGCAGGCGGAAGAGCCGCTGGCGGACTCGGTGCGCACCGCCCTCAGTTCAGCGATTGCCAACAGCGCGCCGCCCGTGCCCGTGTTCCGCGACACCGCCTCGCGCATGCACTACCTGCGCTGGCTTGCCACCATGAGCGACCGGCTTGCCAAGCGCATGCCCGACTTCAACACGCGCGTGGAGTTTCTGCAGACCGTGTGGTACGAGTCCAAACGCGCCGGGCTGGAAACCTCGCTCGTGCTCGGCCTCATACAAGTGGAAAGCGCCTTCCGCAAATACGCCGTCTCCTACGTGGGCGCGCGCGGCTACATGCAAATCATGCCCTTCTGGAGCCGCGTCATTGGCGACGGCGACCCGGGCAAGCTCTTTCACATGCAAACCAACCTGCGCTTTGGCTGCGTCATTCTGCGGCACTACCTCGAGCGCGAACGCGGCAACATGTTCATGGCGCTGGGGCGCTACAACGGCTCGCGCGGGCGCGCGCCCTACCCCAACGCCGTCTTTGCCGCGCAGCAGGGCTGGCTGTTTGACGACAGCGCCGCCGAAGCCGCTGCCGACGCTGCCTCCGCGCCCGCTTCTGCGGCTTCTGCTGCGGCATCTGCTGTCTCTGCGCCAGCTTCCGCTGCCGAAATAGAACTGCCAAAACCCTGACAACAAAACGCCCGGCGCGCCTTCCTACAATGCGCCCATGCGGACGTGAACTTTTCCCGCCCGCCGCAGCCCCAGATTTCAAACACAACTCTCACACCCCAACCATGACCGACCTCAGCCAATTCCCCATCGCGCAAAAGTGGCAACCGCGCAATGCCAGCCAGATACAGCTCTACTCCGCGCCCACACCCAACGGCGTCAAAGTCAGCATCATGCTGGAAGAAACCGGCCTGTCCTACGAAGCACACCGCGTGCGCTTTGAAGCCGACGAGCAGCGCAGCGCCGAATACCTCAGCGCCTTCCCCAACGGCAAGATTCCCGCCATTCTTGACCCCGACGGCCCCGGCGGCGAGCCGCTGCTGCTCTCCGAATCCGGCGCCATCCTGCTGTACCTCGCCGAAAAAACCGGCAACCTCCTGCCCTCCAACCCCATTGAGCGCGCCCACGCAATCCAGTGGCTCATGTTCCAGATGAGCGGCCTCGGCCCCATGTTCGGGCAGTTCGGCTACTTCTACAAATTTGACGGGCGCATGATTGAAGACAAACGCCCGCTCGAGCGCTACACCAATGAAAGCCGGCGGCTCCTTGGCGTACTGGACGAACACCTCAAAGGCCGCACCTGGATGATGGGGCGCAGCTACAGCATCGTCGACATCGCCATCTTCCCGTGGATACGCACCCTGCGCGAGTTCTACGGCGCGGGCGAAGTGCTGGAACTGGACAAATACCGCGAAGTGCTGCGCGTGCTGGAAAACTTCCTTGACCGCCCCGCTGTCGCGCGCGGCGTCCTCATCCCCGGCGCGCACTCCTGACGCGCACCGCGCCACACGCACAAACGCCAGCCTGCGGGCTGGCGTTTTTTTATGCAGAAAACAGGCACTGTTGAACCACGGCAGGCGTAAAAAACACCTTGTAGGGGCGCAAAAAAAGAACCTCCCCTCTCCCCCGCCGTGCGCGCACGCGCACGG
>JAFRYL010000138.1 GCA_017437605.1 Ottowia sp.
ACAACGTGTGGGACGCTGGCCTGATTTACAACAACGGCCCCATCGGCGCCGGCCTGTCCGTGAACAAGGGTCTGGATGACGGCAAGACCAACTATCAGTTGGGTGCCAGGTACAACTTCGGCAACTTCGCTGTGGCCGCGTCCTACCACCAGGCCTCCGGCAACGACTACGTTGCCCCGACGGCTGCCGACCCCATTGGCACTCCTGACCTCGTCCGCCGTGGTTTCAGCCTGGGCGGTCAGGCCACGTTCGGCGCCTTCACCGTCACCCTGGACGTGACGCGCGACACCAAGCGTGAAGTTGGTTTCGACGCCGCTACCGGCGCCAAGATCAAAGGCAAGAAGTACACCAACGCCGTGCTGGAAGCCAAGTACGCCCTGTCCAAGCGCACCTTCTTCTATGGCGACGTGCTGCGTCTGGACGGCCTGACCCACTGGGGTCTGGGTATCCACCACAGCTTCTAATCCATGCCGTTCCGCTGCCCACACGGGCAGCACACAGGCACACAAAAGAGGGCTTTCCAGCCCTCTTTTTTTTGCCCATTTTTCCCCTCGCCCCCGCGACAGCAGGGGAAGAGGGGCTGTGTACTTTTCCCCTCGCCCCCGCGCGTGCGCAGCACGCTGCAGGGGGAGAGGGGTTGGGGTGAGGGGGGCTGTCGCGTTGCACGCGACAGCACTTCAATCGCTGTTCAGAGCCAGCCAAATTGCCTGCAGCACAGCTTCTGTGCGCAGAAGAGCATCGTTGTCCCAGAAGCGCAGAACTTTGATGCCGCGCTCTGCCAAGTAGTCTGCGCGGCGTGCGTCGTGTTCACGCGCTGCTGCGCTGGCGTGTTGCCCGCCGTCAAGTTCAATGGCCAGCTTTTTGCACGGGCAATAAAAATCAAGCACATACATGCCGCACTGGTATTGGCGGCGGAATTTGGCGCCGCTCAAACGTCTGTCGCGCAGCGCATACCAAAGGCGCTGCTCGGCGTCAGTCTGGGTTTGGCGCAGTTCGCGGGCGAAAGCACTTGTGCGCTGTCTCGGCATGATGGTGTCTATCGGCAGTTGTTGATAGCGTTGCCGCTATTGTCCGCACTGCCGCGCTGCTGGCGCAGCGCGCCCCCTCACCCCCGCCCCTCTCCCCCTGTCCGTTGCTGGCGCAACGGCGGGGGCGCGGGAATGGGGTTTGTGTGTTTTGATTGGGTATCACATGGCCACCGCCAACATAAGCCGGCGATGGTGATATATGTTGACAGGTATTTGTGCCTGTTCTAGATACCAATGTTGTTTGTATGTGGTTGCCGGCTTATGAAGCCGGCGACACATTGATACCCGTTGTTTTATGAACGGTAGTCGGCGTTGATGCTGACGTAGTCGTGGCTCAGGTCGCAGGTCCACACGCAGGCGGTGGCGTTGCCGCGCGCAAGCTGCACGCGCACGGTGATTTCGTCCTGTTTCATGACGCGCTGGCCGTCTTCTTCGCGGTAGCCGGGGTGGCGGCCGCCCTTGGTGGCGACGTGCACGTCGTCCAGATAGAGCTCAAGCGCGCCCGTGTCCAAATCCGCAATGCCGGCGTAGCCGATGGCGGCCAGAATGCGGCCAAGGTTGGGGTCGCTGGCGAAGAAGGCGGTTTTCACCAGCGGCGAGTGCGCGATGGCGTAGGCGACCTGCCGGCATTCGGCGGGGGTTTTGCCGCCTTCCACGCGCACGGTGATGAATTTGCTCGCACCTTCGCCGTTGCGCACGATGGCTTGCGCGAGATGCTGCGCCACTTCGGTGAGGGCGGTGACAAGCGCGCGGCCAGCCTCGCTTTCCAGCGATTCAATGACGGGTGCGGCGCTGCGCCCGGTGGCAATGAGCATGAAAGAGTCGTTGGTGGAGGTGTCGCCGTCCACGCTGATGCAGTTGAAGGAGGCGTCTGCCAGCGCGCGCACGAGCGGCTGCATGAGCGCGGGGGCGATGCGCGCGTCCGTGGCGACGTAGCCGAGCATGGTCGCCATGTTCGGGTGAATCATGCCCGCGCCTTTGCAGATGCCGCTGATGGCGATGCGCGCGCCGCCCACGTCCACGCTGCGGCTCACGGCTTTGGGCACAGTGTCCGTGGTCATGATGGCTTGCGCGGCGCGCAGCCACTGCGCGGGCGCGGCGCCCGATGGCGAAATGGCACTGGCAATCGCGGCGGGCAGCGCGGCAGTCAGCCGCTCCACGGGCAGTGGCTCCATGATGACGCCGGTGGAGAAGGGCAGCACTTGGCTCGCGGCGATGTGCAGCGGCTCGGCAAGCGCCTCACAGCAGCGGCGTGCATCGGCCAGCCCCTGCGCGCCCGTGCCGGCGTTGGCGATGCCGGTATTGATTAAAAGCGCGCGGATATTGTCGCCGCCATTTTCAAGATATTCGCGGCAGAGCAGCACGGGCGCGGCGCAAAAGCGGTTTTGCGTGAAGACGCCGGCCACTTGTGCGCCCTCATCCAGCAGCATGAGGCAAATATCGTCGCGGTCGGCTTTGCGTATGCCGCCCTGCGCAATGCCAAGGCGCAGGCCGTCAATGGCGAGGAGCTGCTGCACGTCGGGTTCCGGGAGATTGACTGGCATGATTTTTTGAAAAAGAAAATTAGGAGAAGGGATTTATTCGCGCCATGCCTCGCCCACCCAGGGCGCGGGGAGCATGGCGGAAAAACGTTTGTTGCGCCGCCCGGCAATGGCGTCGGGCGGGTTGACTTCGCCGTGGAAAGTGATGACGCGCGCGCCTTCTGGCTCGGTGGGCGCGCGCCAGAAATTGAGTGGAAAGGGCGGGATGCAGTGGTATTTGAAACTCGGGCACCAGCCGTCTGGCCAATATGACAATTTGCCCTGCCGGTGCAGGTAGTGCGAGAGGAAGTGCTGCTCGTTGCGGTGGTTGGTGCGCACTTCGTCAAAATGCGCTCGAAAGTATTCCAGAATATCCGGGTGTGCGCCCAGTTCAAAACGGTAGACGGAGGAGTTGCCAATAATGCGTTTCCACACACGCCACCAGCGCGGATAGTCGCGGATAATCAGGAACTCGCCGGGCTGGGTGAAGAAATCATCCAGCGCGCCGGTGATGACTACATCCAAATCAAGAAAAAGGGCAGTGCCGCGCAGCCCGTGTTTTTCGCTCAGGTCGGGGCTGAAGGTGGTGAGTTTCAGCCAGCCACGCTCCGGCGCGCCGGCGGGCAAGTCCAGCGGCGGAATGGGTAGGCAGCGCACGGCGGGGTTGATGCCGCTGGCGTCATCAGTGAGGCAGATGAAATGGAAGTCGCCCGCGAGGTGGCGGCGCACCATGCCGTAGAGCCGGTTGACGTATTCCGGGCCGTATTTCGTGCCCCATTTCATGCAGAGAATGTGGCGCTCGCCAGCTTCTTGTGCAGGTGGGGTGCTCATGTTTTCTTCGGTCATGCCGTTAGCCCTGGCTGGAGCGCCCTTTTTTCAGCGAGCGTTGCTTGGGGCGCGCCTTTTTCAGCTTGCCGCCTGCCGACA
>JAFRYL010000139.1 GCA_017437605.1 Ottowia sp.
GCGCCGCAGGGCGGTTGGCGCGGTGTGTGTTTGCCGCTGCCGGGCGCGGGCGCGCGTCAGCGTTTGCGGCGGCGCATGGCGGCAGCGGCGCGGCGCTGGCGTGACTTTGCGCTGTTGAATACGCCGCACGCTTTCCTCGGCCGGGCGCAGGACGCGCTGGCGGTGGCGCTGCTGGCGGGGTTTGAGGGTGCGGCGGCTGCGGGTTTCTGGGGGCTGGCGCTGCGTTATTTGAAAGCGCCAGCGACGCTGGCGGGCGGTGCGCTGGCGCAGGCGTTGTATCCGCGTTTGGCGGCGGCGCAGCCTGCCGAGGCGCAGCGGCTGGTGCGGCAGGTGCTGGTGCTGCTGGGCGCGCTGGCGTGTGTGCTGGTGCTGGTGCTGCTGGCAGCAGGGCCTGCGCTGTTTGCCCTGGTGTTTGGCGAGCCGTGGCGCGAGGCGGGGCGGCTGGCGCAGGCGCTGGCGCCCTATATCGGGGTGCATTTTGTGGCGTCGCCGCTGGCGCCGGTGACGATGGCGTGGGGCGCGCAGGCGTGGGCGCTGCGGCTGGCGCTCGTGGGGCAGGCGGTGTTTCTGCTGGCGCTGGCCGCCGGGCTGGCGCTGGGCGGGCTGCAGGGCGGGGCGTGGGCGGTGTCGGCGGCGATGCTGCCATATTTTGGCTATTATTTCTGGCGCCTGGCGCACTGGCATAAATCGGCATAAAGAGGTGTACATGATGAATATGCGCGCGTTATTGAACCGCTGGCGCCGGAATGTGGTGCGCTGGCTGCTGTTTCGCACCGTGTTTGGTGAATGTTCCGGCGGGCGGTTTTTGCCGGGCACGCGCATTTCGCCTGCGGTGTGTATTGAAGGCGCGGAAAATCTGCAGCTTGGCGATGATGTGTTCATCGGGCATTTCTGTTTTATTGAGGCGGGTGCGGGCGTGCAGATTGGCGCGGGTACGCACATCACCAATTACGTGAGCATCGTGACGCACAGCACGCACCGCAGCGTGCGGCTTGGGAATGCTGGGCGCGGCGCGGCGGATATTCGCGCGCCCATTGCGATTGGGGAGCGCTGCTTCATCGGCCCGCACAGCACGGTTGAGGCCGGCACCACGCTTGGGCGCGGCTGCGTGGTGGCGTCGCACAGCCGCGTGCGCGGCGCGTTTGCCGACTTTTCCATGCTTGCCGGTAGCCCGGCGCGCGTGGTGGGCGACGTGCGCGCGGGCGATGCGCGCTGGCTGGCCGCAGCCCGCCGAGGTGCGCGCGGCGTATGAGGCGTGGCTGGCGGAGGGGGAAGGGCGGCAGGCAAAGTAATGGCCGGCTGCTTTGGTACACTCGTTGCCATGTTGATGCAGGAGCGCCTGCCCCTGCATTTGTGCCAACCAGCCGAGGGGACAATATGGAACTTCTGGAAGCCATGCAAAAGCGCAAATGTGTGCGCCAATTCAACGGTGAAATACCTGGCAAGGATGAAATTGAGGCAATTCTGGAGGCGGCATGTTTGGCGCCTGCCGTATTCACCACAAAAGGCGTCCACATTTCTGTGATTACCGATAAAAAGCTGCTTGGCGACCTTGACGCGGCGGCTGTCAGGAAATTTGGCAAAACGCTGGAAAGCATGGGCGTGACCAATACGTTGTATGATGCGCCTGTGTATATCCTGTTTTCAGGCAGGCTCGTGGAGGAACTGCCCCCAGGGTATGAATTTTTGAAGCCCGAAAACATGCACCGGAACGTCTACTGGGCGATGGGTTCGGTTCTGCAAAACATGCAGCTCCGCGCAACTTCACTGGGCGTGAGCTCATGCCTTGTGAATACTGTTGTTGTGACGCTTTTTGACGAGCCGGAGCTTGCCAAGAGGGCAGGAATTCCGCAAGGATATTCGCCACTTTGTTCCATGGTGCTTGGCAAAAGCGACTTTAAATATGAAAGACGGGCGCCCAAAAAAGAGCATTATCAAATCAGTTATATCTGAGGCCAGACACAGCTTCGCACGGCGCTGGACGCATGAATGCCAAAAACCACATTGCCCTGCTCGGCGACGGCAACAGCGTGCACCTGCAGCGCTGGGCGCGCGAGATGGCGGCGCGTGGCTGGCGGCTGTCGGTGGTGACGGCGCGTCCGGCGGCCGATGGCGATTTGCCGCTGGGCGTGGCGCAGCATGTCTTGCCGCCCGTGCGCCGAAGCAGTGACTGGCTCTGGCGTGCGGGCGCGGCGCGGCGTGTGTTGGCGCAGCTTGCGCCGGATTTGGTGCACGCGCACTACATCACTTCGTATGGCTGGCTGGGCGCGCGCAGTGGGCGGCAGCCGCTGATGATGACGGCGTGGGGCAGCGACCTGCTGCTCACCCCGCGCACTTCGCCGCCCAAACGGTGGCTTACGGCGTGGAGCCTGCGGCGCGCGCAGCTGGTCACGGGCGATTCGCCCGACCTCTTGGACGCCGCCCGCGCGCTGGCGCCGCGCGTGCCGGTGCAACTCATTCACTGGGGCGTGGATACGCAGCGTTTTGCCCCCGCGCCGTGGGGGGAAAAGCCGGGGTTTGAGGCGGTGAGCTTGCGCTCGTGGGAGCCGCTGTATCGCATTGACTGCGTGTTGCGCGCCTTTGCCCAGGTGTGCGCGCGTGTGCCCGGCGCGCGGCTGCACCTGCTCGGAGGCGGCTCGCAGGAAGGGGCGCTGCGTGCGCTGGCGCGCGAGTTGGCGCTGCCCGAAGGCGCGCTGGAGTGGCACGGACGGCTTGACGATGCGGGCATGGCGGCGGTGCTGGCGCGCTGCAAGCTCTCCATCAGCGTGCCGGAAAGCGACGCCACCTCGGTTTCCGTGCTGGAAAGCATGGCGTGCGGGCTGGCGGTGATTGCCAGCGA
>JAFRYL010000015.1 GCA_017437605.1 Ottowia sp.
AGCGGAATGAACACGGACACCAGCACCGCCGTGATGCCAACCACGGCGCCGGAAATCTGCCCCATCGCCTTTTTCGTCGCCTCGCGCGGGGGCAACCCTTCCTCGTCCATGATGCGCTCGACGTTTTCCACCACGACGATGGCGTCGTCCACCACAATGCCAATCACCAGCACCATGGCAAACATGGTCAACACGTTGATGGACATGCCCAGGTACCAGATGCCAGCAAACGCGCCCAGCAGCGAAATGGGCACCACCACGGCGGGAATCAGCGTGTAGCGAATGTTCTGCAGGAACACCAGCATCACGATGAACACCAGCACCATGGCCTCAAACAGCGTATGCACCACTTCGTTGATGGACAGCCCCACAAAGAGCGAGGTGTCATAGGGCGACGCCCATTTCAGCCCTTGCGGGAAGAAACGCTCCAGCTCGCGCACCTTGGCTTTCACAGCCGTGGCCGTGGCCAGCGCGTTGCCCTTGTTGGAGAGCATGATGGCCATGCCGGTGGAGGGGTTCCCGTTCAGGCGCGCACTGGCGGTGTAGCTCTGCGCGCCAATCTCGATGCGCGCCACGTCTTTCAGGTAGACGTTGGCGCCGTCGCGCCGCGAGCGCAGCACCAGCTCGCCAAACTCCTCGGGCGTGGACACCTGCCCCTGCGCGATGATGGTGGCCTCCATTGCCTGCCCGGGCACAGCGGGCAGCGCGCCCACGCTGCCGGCAGAAATCTGCATGTTCTGCCCGCTGATGGCGGCGTTCACCTCGGCAATGGACAGGTCGTAGCTCTTGAGCTTTTGCGGGTCCAGCCAGACGCGCATGGCGCGCTCGGCGCCGAACAGCCGCGCCTCGCCCACGCCGGGCACGCGCTGCAGCTCGGAGCGCACGTTGCGCTCCAGATAGTCCGCCACCGCCTCGGTGCCCATGGTGTCGGAGGTGAAGGTAAGCATGAGCAGGAAGTTGGAGCGCGACTTGGTCACGCGCACGCCGTTCTGCTGCACGATGGAGGGCAGCGCCGAGGTGACTTCCGAGAGCTTGTTCTGCACGTTCACCTGCGCCATGTCCTCGTTGGTCTCGGGGGTGAAGGTCAGGCTCACGGTGCCACGGCCGCTGGAGTCGGCGCTGGTGGTCATGTAGTCCAGCCCTTCCAGCCCGTTCATGTTGCGCTCGATGACGGCGAGCACGCTGTCTTCCATCACCTGCGCGGACGAACCCGGATAGGTCGCCGTGAGGTTGATGGTGGGCGCGGCCACCGAGGGGTACTGCGACACCGGCAGGTTCTGGATGCCGACGATGCCCGCGATGGAGATAAAGATGGCAATCACCCACGCGAAGATGGGGCGGTCAATAAAAAACTGTGCCATGAGCCAACGCTCCTCTGTGCGTGCGCACCCTTACTGCGCAGCCGATGCTGCGGGGGCTGCGGACGCTGCCGCCGGCGCAGCCGAAGCTGCAGGTGCCGCGCCTGCCGGCGCACCCTGCCCCGGCGCGGCAGCGCCCTCACCCGGCTGCCATTCGCGCGTCTGCACTTTCTGCGCGCCCATCATGCCGGCAATCATGGTGCCGGCGACGATGACGCGGTCGCCCTCCTGCAGCCCGCCCGTGAGAATCCAGTTGCCGCCCTGCTGCCCCGCCACGTTCACAACGCGCGGCTCCATGCCGCCCTGTTCGTTGACGATGAGCACGGTGTCCCGGGCGCCGCGCGTCACCGCCTGCTGCGGCACCACAAAGGCGCCGTCAATGGCACCCTGCGGCAGCAGCACGCGCACATACAGCCCGGGCAGCAGCACGCCGTCCGGGTTGGGCACTTCGGCGCGCAGCGTCACCTGGCCGGTTTCGGCGTCCACCGTGGGGTCGGTGAACAGCAGGCGGCCTTTGTGCTCGTAGCTCTGCCCGTCTTCCAGCTTCACGTCCACCTCAATGGCGCCGTCGATGGCTTGACGGCGGCCTGCGGCGATGTCGCGGCGCAGCCGCATCACGTCCGACGCTGACTGCGTGACGTTGATGTACATCGGGTCGGCCTGCTGAATGGTGGCCATGCGCGTGGCGCCGCCCGCCGTCACCAGCATCCCCTCGGACACATACGACTGCCCGATGGCGCCCGAAATGGGCGCCGTGATGCGCGCGTGCCCCACGTTGACCTGCGCAGCGCGAATCGCCGCCTGCGCCGCCTTCACATTCGCCTGCGCCGAGCGGCTCGCCGCCTGCGCTGCGTCAAAGTCCTGGCGGCTGATGGCGTCGGCGGCCACCAGCGGCTTGTAGCGCTTCAAATCGGCATCGGCCTTGGCCTGCGCCGCCTGCGCCTGGGCGAGCTGCGCGCGCGCGGCCTCCAGCGCGGCAACGTAGCTGGCGTCCTCAATCTGATAGAGCGCCTGCCCCGCCTTCACTTGGCTGCCTTCCTTGAACAGACGCTTTTGCACGATGCCGCTCACCTGCGGACGCACATCGGCGGTGCGGTGCGCTTCAAGACGCCCGGGCAGGTCAATATCCACCGTCACACGCTGCGCGCGCACCGTCACCACGCTCACCACGGGCGCAGGGGGCTGCTGCTGCGCGCCGCCCGGCGCACCACCGCCGGCTGCTGCTGGCGGCTTGCCGCCTTCGCCCTTGCCGCCGCACGCGCCCAGGGCGAAAGCCACGCCCAAGACCAGCGCCATCCATCTGGGGGAAACACGAGATTGCATGACAAAAATTCCTGTTGTTGTCCGTGTGCCGGGTGCGGCGCTCTGGCCGTGAGCACGCAAAAGGCAGCCGCCGCGCGAGGGCGATTGTGCACTGCAAAAAAGTGCGATTATACGTACAGTACTGTATGTTTCCGCCCTGTCCCGCGCCCGCAAAATTGGCATGTATGCCGCATTTTTTGCGCCGCACCAAGCACCATGAAACGCACCCCAGAACAAGCCCGACAAACCCGCGAAAGCCTGCTGCGCGCGGCGCTGGAAGTGTTTGACCGGCGCGGCGTGGCGCGCGCGTCGCTGGCCGAAATCGCCCACGAAGCCGGCGTGACGCGCGGCGCGCTCTACTGGCACTTCAAGAGCCGCGAAGAGCTGTTTGACGCCCTCTTTCAGCGCCTGTTCAGCGAATACAGCCAGCAGCTGGAGCGCGACATCCGCAGCGGCGCGCCCGACATGCTTGGCACCTTGCGGCAGGCGTTGCTGCGGCATTTTGAGCGCGTGGAGCGCGACGAAACCATCTGCAAGTTCCTGCACCTCAAATGCGAGCGCACCGCCGACAACGCCGCCATCTCTGCGCTGATGCACGGCTACCTGCGCACGCTTGACGGGCTGATGCGCCCGGCGCTCGCCATGTGCGTGCGTCAGGAGGCGCTGCCCGCCACGCTGGACGTGCAGGCGGCTTCGCTGCACCTGCACGCACTGCTGCTCGGCCTCACGCACCTGTGGCTGCTGCAGCCGGAGCGCATTGCGCTGCAACAACAAGCCGAGCGCACCATCGACGCCGCACTCGACGCCATGCGCACCAGCGCCGCGCTGCAGCGCCGCGATGCGCCATAATCGCCGCCCTTGCCTCCCCTCCTTCCCCGCGCGGCTGTAGCTCAGTGGATAGAGTATCGGCCTCCGAAGCCGAGGGTCGTGGGTTCGATCCCCGCCAGCCGCGCCACTCCTCCCCAACATACATCTGCACAAAAGCCACCATCGCCGGCGACTCGTGCCGGCGGCAAACAAATACCCAAGCAAATCAAAGATAGTCACAACGGTATAAAAGCATTGCCGGCATAAATCACCGGCAAACACAGCTATTTGCAATGGGTATATGCGCTTTCCTTGCCGTCTCCCTTGTGTCAAGGGCAACACGAGGAACAGAGGCGCAAGCACATGGATGACACCTGCGCACCGAACTTGACCGGTAGCGTTAGTGCGCCGCCTCCGCTGGTAATATGTCATCAGCCCATGAAGCTGTTGCAGGGCAGCTTGGCGGCTTGAAGGTTCGCGCCCCATTTTATGAACGCAAAGGACACTGCATTTATGGCGACAAAGTTCTTCAACAACACCGGTGGAGAAACACTCTTCTCCAAATTCAAAGGGATTGCGGAGGGCATGGGCGCAAACTTCCATACCTTTCAGGCAGTGTCTGGATATTTTCGCTCATCGGGATACTTCAAGTTGAGGAGCGAATTAAAGGATACGCAAAAGATACAGGTGCTGGTGGGCATCAACATCGACAACATTTTCCGAAAATCGCAACGTCAGGGAATGCTGTTTTTTGGCGACGGCGAAGAAACCAAAAAGCGGTACTTTATGGACTTGATAGAAGATGTTCGCTCTGCTGGCTACACGGAGGAGATTGAGAGCGGCATCCTTCAAATGTGTGATGACGTGGTTTCCGGAAGGCTTGAGCTGCGCGTACACAAAAGCCGCAACCTCCATGCCAAGTTTTACCTCTGCCTCCCGCAGAACCACGGTCCCAACACAGACGGCTGGGTCATCATGGGGTCGTCAAACCTGACGGATTCGGGCATGGGAACAACGCCATCGCCGCGCTACGAACTGAACGTAGCAATGAAGGACTACGACGATGTCGCGTACTGCAGGGCGGAGTTCGACAGGCTATGGGCAGAAGGCATCCCTATCACCGATGAAGACATTGTGTCGGTGCGCAAGAAGACGCACCTCAGCATCGAGCCGTCGCCGTTTGAAATCTTCATGCGGGTTCTGATTGACATATTCGGCGACCAAGTGGAGGACGATTTCTCGTTGGATTTGCCGCCTGGCGTTCTGGACTTGAAATACCAGCGCGACGCAGTGGTGCAAGGCTATCAAATGCTCTGCCGCTACAACGGATTCTTTCTGGCGGATGTGGTGGGGCTGGGCAAAACCGTGGTTGCCACAATGATTGCCAAAAGATTTGCCGAAGCCAACGGCAAGGGCACAAAGATTCTTGTTGTCCACCCTCCAGCGGTCAGGCAAAACTGGCTCGAAACCTTCAAGACGTTTGGTCTTTCACGCAAGGCGCAGTTTGTGTCCTCCGGATCGCTTCACAAGGTGCTTGAAGGTCTAGCAAATTATCGCGCCAAAGAAGATTTCGACCTTGTAATCGTGGACGAATCGCACAATTTCCGCAACTCTTCCACGAACGCATTCGACCGGCTTCAGCGCATCTGCAAGGCGCGCCGTCCACAGGGCGGACTTGTTCCCGGTGTGCAAAAAAAGGTGATGCTGCTTTCGGCCACACCCCTGAACAACGGGCCGCAGGACCTCCTGAACCAAATCCTGCTCTTCCAAGATGCACGCCGCTCCACCATTGACGGCATTCCGGACATTAACGGCTATTTCGCACCACACATAGCGGAGTACATACGCATCATGAGCGGTCGGCAGAATGGTGGGGATATAGTAAACGCCGTTGATTCGCTCTATGCAAAAATCCAGAAGGATGTTCTTGAGCGCATCACCATCAGAAGGACACGCTCCAACATCGCCAACGAAACCGACTACGCAGCCGACCTTGCCGAGCAAGGAGTATCGTTCCCCAAGGTTGCCCCGCCAAACGAGCTAACCTATTACCTGGACGAAAGCCTTGACGTGCTCTTCTGGAGCACGCTTGAAAAACTGCAGACCAGCATCGCCTACGCACGCTACCGCGCCATTGAGTTCCTTGCGAATCCCGAGGATGCTGCGCGCTATGGCAATGCCGCCCACGTCGCCCAGACCTTGGCTGGGGTTTACAAAACACACATGGTCAAGCGGCTGGAATCAAGTTTCCATGCGTTCAAGGAATCCGTTGCCACGTTCCTGCGGGTAACAAACGACATGCTCTCCATGCTGGCACAAGACAAGGTTCTCATCATCCCCGACCTTGACGTGACCGATTATCTTGAAAAGGGCAAAAGCCTCGACGAGATTCTTGAGTACGCTCATAAACGCGGTTTTGGAAGTGCATCATACCACGCCAGCGCATTCAAGGAAGAGTTCAAGGCGTTGCTTGAAAAAGACAGGGATATTCTTGCCAAGATGCAGGACGACTGGTCGCGCATTGACTACGACCCGAAGTTCGACGCCTTCAAAAGCGTTCTCAAGGGGGAAATCTTCGGCAAAACCCTGAACCCAACCGGCAAGCTCGTGGTTTTTTCCGAAAGCGTCGACACCCTTGTCTATCTCCGAGACAGGATGGCGGAAGCCATCGGGCGCTCCGACATCCTCCTTGTCACAGCCGCCAACCGCGACCGCGTGGAACGCGACATACGCCGCTCCTTTGACGCCAATGCCCCCGAGCAGGCAAACGACTACAACATCCTTCTCGCCTCCGACGTGCTGGCAGAGGGCATCAACCTCCACCGGGCAAACGTCATCGTCAACTACGACACCCCTTGGAACGCGACGCGGCTCATGCAGCGCATAGGCCGCGTCAACCGCATCGGCTCCGTTGCGGACGAAATCCGCAACTACATGTTCTATCCATCAAAACAGGGCAACGCGGCCATCGGTCTCTACCAAAACTCCATCATCAAACTTCAGGGCTTCCACTCTGCCCTTGGTGAAGACGCGAAAGTCTTTTCCCACGAAGAAATGCTGCGAACCTTCACGCTGTTTGATGCCAACGTCAAAGACTCCGTTGACGAGCAACTGCGCTACCTGCGCATCGCGCGCAAGTTCATGGCGGAACACCCCGACGCCTACAAGCGGATAAAGGCGCTCCCCATGAAGTGCCGCGCTGCCCGCAGCGGCGCCAAGGACGAAACCGTCGTCTACCTTGCCTCCGGCAGCCAACGCTCGTTCTACGTTGTCTCTGGGGGCGAAGCGGTAGACACAAGCTACCTCGACGCCCTCAAACTACTCGAAGCCCCAAGGAGCGGGCGGAGCGCAAAATGGACGCGCGACGCCATCGCGCGCAACTATGCCGAAGTCAACGCCGCGCTTGCCGCATACGGGGCGGGGCCGCAATCCCAAGCCGCCGAAATCGCGCCCGCCACAATCTCCGGCAGCAAAGCCGCGCAGTCCGCGCAACGCTTCCTGCGCGATTGCGGGCGCTGGTGCGCCCAAGGGGGGCTGCCCGAAGACGTTGCCACGGTAGTGGAGGCCCTTTCCAAAGTTATCGGCGATGGGGCATTCGTGAAACTGGAAAAATCCGTCAGCGATATGGCGAAAAAGTATCGTACGATTCTCACGCCGAATGACGACCAGCAGCAAGCGATAGCCGAACGGCTCAAGGAATTGCGCGACCTCTACTGCGCCGCGCCGCGCGGCGGCGCTTCCGCGCCCGCAGCGGTGCCCCTGCACCCAGACATCATCATCAGCGAAACATTCACGGCACAGCGATGAAAACCTATTCCGCCAGCGACTTCCGGCTTTTGTTTCAGAACCACTTCCACCTTCCCGCATGGCAGGCTCTGCTTGCCGACCTTTTTGGCGCAAGCGCCATTCACCAAAACCCTGTGCCAGTGCAACTGCCCGCGCCCGAAAAGGAAGAAGGGGTAAAGGGCTTTCTGCTTGGCGAACTGGCTGCGTCTGACGGCGTCCGCATAGGGCTTTTCCGCTACACGGTACCTGCCGCGCAGATTGAGCGCCGCCGTGTCGGTCTCAACGCCCTCGTCAAACCCTGGCTCCAATACAACTTTGATGCCGCCTTGGTCGTATTCGACGCCAAGGACACGGGCAAATGGCGCTTTTCCCTCGTCGCGGACATGCGCGGCGAAAAAACCTCACTCAAAAGATACACCTACGTTTTTGGCGGCTCCACATCGCAGTACCGCACCGCTGTGGAACGCTTCATGCAGGTACAAAACTCCCGCGCCCAAGCTGATGACAAGCCCGTCTCCTTCGCCGCGCTGAAAGATGCCTTTGCCGTTGAATCGCTCACCAAAGAGTTTTACGGCGAGCTTTTCAACTGGTACCTGTGGGCGCTTTCCCCCGAGGCTGGCGTCACCTTCCCCAACGACATATCCACCGACGCCGACGACCGCAGCGGGCTGGAGGAGCGCCTCATCTACCTGATAACCCGGCTCATGTTCGTCTGGTTCATCCTGCAGAAAAAACTCGTGCCCGACGAGCTTTTTGACCAACACCGCCTCACCGCCTGGCTCAAGGACTTTGACCCGCACTCAATGGCAAGCGGCAACTACTACAACGCCATCCTCCAGAACCTGTTTTTCGCCACCCTCAACAACGAAATCACAAGCCGCGCCTTCGCCACCGACACGCGCGACGCCCACGGCAGGGCGGAGGACTACGGCATCAAAACCCTGTTCCGCAACCCAAAGGGCGACACATGGTTCAAACGCCCAGATGCAGAAGTCCTGAACCTTTTCCGGCAAGTCCCCTTCCTCAACGGCGGCCTGTTTGAATGCCTTGACAAAGCCGCCCAGCGCGACAAGCGGGGGCGCATCATCTACCGCGATGGTTTTAGCCGCGAAGCCAGGCGCCAGCGCCGCGCCTTCATCCCCAACGAACTTTTCTTTGGCGACGAAGCGCCCCGCACCTTCACTGTCTCCGGGGAACAAACCACCCACACCGTCTCCGGCCTGCTCAAGGTGCTCGGGCGTTACAACTTCACCATCGAGGAAAACTCTCCCGATGACATGGAAGTCGCCCTTGACCCCGAACTCCTCGGCAAAGTCTTTGAAAACCTCCTCGGCACCTTTAACCCCGAAACCCGCGAAACCGCCCGCAACGCCTCCGGCTCCTTCTACACCCCGCGCGAAATCGTCGCCTACATGGTGCAAAAGGCGCTCGATGCCTACATGCAGCCCGTCGCGGGCAAGTCCGACAAAGAACAGCTCGACCACCTCCTGAAAATCCGCGTCCTTGACCCCGCCTGCGGCTCCGGCGCCTTCCCCATGGGCATGCTGGGTGCTATCGTCGCCCGGGCGCAGCAACTCGGTGCCGCAGAGGGTCTCCATGCCCTCAAACTCCGCATCATTGAAAACTGCATCTTCGGCGTCGACATCCAAACCATCGCCGTGCAGATTGCCAAGCTGCGCTTCTTCATCTCGCTCGTCTGCGAAGAGCAACCCAACCTCACCGATGCGGAAAACAACTACGGCATCTCGCCGCTTCCCAATCTTGAAACGAAATTTGTAGCGGCCAATGCGCTCATCGCGAAGAAGACACCGGAACGACAGATGAACCTCTTCGAAGCGCAAAGCATAGATGACCTCAAGCGGAAACTGGACGACATTCGCCACCGCCACTTCAAGGCCAAGACCCGTAGGGACAAGCTCGCATTGCGCAAGGAAGACGAGAAGACGCGCGAAGAACTCGTCGCGCAGCTCGCAGACGGCGACCTCCACGCCGCCGCTGATGCCCGGCAACTTGTCGGGTGGAACCCCTACGACCAAAATGAAACCGCCGGCTTCTTTGACCCTGAATGGATGTTCGGCATTGAGGAAGGATTTGATGTCGTCATAGGCAACCCGCCGTATATCCAGCTTCAGTCCGACCAAGGGCGACTCGGCAATCTGTACAAGTCGTGCGGATTTAAGACGTTTGTCAAAACGGGTGACATATACTGCCTTTTCTACGAGCGCGGTTGGCAATTGTTGAAACCAAACGGCCACTTGTGCTATATCACTTCGAACAAATGGATGCGGGCAGGATATGGCGAATCGACTCGGAAATTCCTCGCAGAAAATACCGACCCCCAGATTCTCATAGACTTTGCCGGTGAGCGGATATTTGAGTCTGCCACCGTCGACACGAACATTCTGTTGTTCGAAAAGTCTCCCATGAACAGGGAAAAGACGGCGTGCTGCATCGGAACGGTGGATTGCCGCAGGAATTTGAGCGATTTCGTAAGGCAAGCCGCTTCGCCGTGCGCGTTCACGTCTTCGGAATCCTGGGTCATCCTCTCGCCCATTGAGCAGAGCATCAAGCGCAAAATCGAAGCCGTCGGCACGCCGTTGAAGGACTGGGGCGTGAGCATCTATCGCGGCATTCTCACGGGCTGCAACGAAGCCTTCATCGTAGATGAGGCGAAGCGCACGGAAATTCTGTCTTGGTGCCAAGACGCCTCCGAGCGTGAACGCACCGAGCAGCTTATACGACCGATTCTGCGCGGCAGGGACATCAAGCGGTAT
>JAFRYL010000140.1 GCA_017437605.1 Ottowia sp.
TCGTCCAGCAGCAGGATGGGGGCGTCTTTGAGCATGACGCGCGCAATGGCCACGCGCTGACGCTGCCCGCCGGAAAGTTTCACGCCGCGCTCGCCCACATGCGCGTCGTAGCCGGTGCGCCCTTTCTGGTCGCGCAGTTGCTCGATGAAATCCACCGCCTGCGCGCGCTGCGCGGCGGCGAGCATTTGTTCTTCACTCGCGTCGGGGCGGCCATACAGAATGTTGTCGCGCATGGAGCGGTGCAGGAGCGAGGTGTCCTGCGTAACCATGCCGATGGCGCTGCGCAAACTGTCTTGCGTGACTTTGGAAATATCCTGCCCGTCAATCAGAATGCGCCCGCCCTGCACATCGTGAAAACGCAGCAGCAGATTGACGAGCGTGCTTTTCCCTGCACCGGAACGCCCAATCAGCCCGATTTTTTCGCCGGGTTTGATGCGTAAATTCAAATCGTCAATCACGGCGCGGCTGCCGTCGCGGTACAAAAAGCGCACATTTTCAAACTGCACTTCGCCGCGCTGCACGGTGAGTTCGGTGGCGTCTGGCGCGTCCTGCACCGTGCGCCCGCGCGTGATGGTGGTAATGCCGTCCTGAATGGTGCCGATATTTTCAAAAAGCTGCGTGAACTCAAACATCATCCACTGGCTCATGCCTGAGAGCCGCAGCGCCAGCGCAATCACGGCGGCCACGGCGCCCGCGCCAACCAGCTCGCGGTTCCACTGCAGCAGCGCCGTGGTGCAGGAGGAAATAATCAGCACCACGACCAGCGTGTTGTTGACGATTTCAAACATGCTCACCAGGCGCATTTGTTTGTCGCCCGTGACCTTGAATTCGTCCATCGCCTCGCGCGCGTACACCGCTTCGCGCCTGCCGTGGGCAAACAGTTTCACCGTGGTGATATTGGTGTAGGCATCGTTGATGCGCCCCGTCATGACGCTGCGCGCGTCTGCCTGCTCCGCGCCCACGCGCCCCAGGCGCGGCACAAAATACCAGCAGCTTATGCCATACAGCACCACCCACAGGGCAAATGGCAGCATCAGCCAGCCGCTCAGTTTGGCGGTAAATGCAAGAATGGTGACAATATAAATTGTGGTGCCAATCACCACATCACACGCGGTAAACACAAACGAGCGCACCGCCAGCGCCGTCTGCATGATTTTTGTGGTGATGCGCCCGGCAAATTCGTCGGCATAAAACGCCAGGCTTTGCCCAAGCATGAGGCGGTGAAAATTCCAGCGCAGCCGCATGGGGAAATTAATCGCCAGCACCTGATGCCGCAATATGGTGTGCGCCGCCACCAGCACGATGGACGCCAGCAGCACGCCAGCAAGCGCCATCAGGTGCCCGCCGCGCGCTGCCCAGAGCTGCCCCGGGCCGCTCTGCGCCAGCCAGTCCACCACCAGTCCGAGCATGGCGAACAGCAGCGCCTCAAACACCGAGCGCAGCATGGACGTTGCCGCAAGCCAGGCGATGGCGCGGCGCATTCCCTGCGTGCAGTGCCACACGAACGCAAAAAAGCCGCTCGGCGGCACCTGCGGCTCGGCGGCGGGATAAGGGTCAATGCGGTTTTCAAAACGGCGCAGCATGGCGTGTTCACTCTGTTGGGCGTGGGCGGCTATTGTGCCGCGCCACTGACGAAGGCTCCACCAATCCCATTGTCTTGCCATAAATCAACGGGTATACATCAGTCGCCGGCACAACAAGCCGGCAATAAAACACTTCATTGATTGGTATAGCCGCTTTCAGCGCCGGCGCAGCACATGCGCCGTCACGCCGTCCGCCTCATCGCGCTGCTCCACGAGCGCGTGCCCCGTCTGGCTCGTGAAGGCGGCGAAATCCTCGCGCGCATGCGCGTCCGTGGTCAGCACGCGCAGCAACTGCCCACTTTGCAGCGCCGCCAGCGCCTTCTTGGCGCGAAGAATCGGCAGCGGGCAGTTCAGCCCGCGCGCGTCCACCTCGGCGGCAATGTCCATTGGGAAAAGAAGGAAAAGAGGGAAAAAGAAAAGGCGAGCCTTGACCCCGGCACTGGCTGCAAGAGTTAGGGCTGCTCGGTTCCCCGCCTGACCCGGTTGGCTCTCTCGCCATGCGGGAAGGCCCGCCGGCGACGATTGTAGCCAGCAGCCCGTGCCGCCGCGCCCGTAGAATCCGCCGCCATGTCATATCTGGTGCTGGCGCGCAAATACCGCCCACGAACTTTCTCCGAACTCGTCGGGCAGGCGCCCGTCGTGCAGGCGCTTGGCAACGCGCTGGCGCAGCAGCGCCTGCACCACGCCTACCTGTTCACGGGCACGCGCGGCGTGGGCAAGACCACCATCTCGCGCATCCTCGCCAAGTCCATCAACTGCACTGGCGCCGATGGCGCGGGCGGCATCACCGCCGAGCCGTGCGGCCAGTGCGCGGCGTGCCAGGAAATTGACGCCGGGCGCTTTGTGGACTACACCGAGCTGGACGCCGCCAGCAACCGTGGCGTGGAGGAGGTGCAGCAGCTCCTCGAGCAGGCCGTCTACAAACCGGTGCAGGGGCGCTTCAAAGTCTTCATGATTGACGAAGTGCACATGCTCTCCGGCCATGCCTTCAACGCCATGCTCAAGACGCTGGAGGAGCCGCCGGATTACCTCAAATTCGTGCTCGCCACCACCGACCCGCAGAAAGTCCCCGCCACGGTGCTCAGCCGCTGCCTGCAGTTCAACCTGCGCCCGATGGCGCCGGAAACGGTGCAGGAACATTTGAAGCATGTGCTGGCGCAGGAAAACGTGCCCTTTGAAGACGGCGCTCTGCACCTGCTCTCGCGCGCGGCGCGCGGCTCCATGCGCGACGCGCTCAGCCTCACCGACCAGGCCATCGCCTTCGGCGGCGGGCAGGTGCAGGAAACGCAGGTGCGCCAGATGCTCGGCAGCGTGGACAGCAGCAGCGCCCACGCCCTCATTGAGGCGTTGGCTGCTGGCGATGGACAGCGCGTGGTGGAACTCTGCGACGCGCTGCGCACCGCCGGTCAATCCGCCGCCAACACGCTGGAAAGCATGGCCAGCGCGCTGCAAGGCATGGCCGTGCGCCAGGCCGCGCCCGGCCTGCCCGCAAGCAGCACCGACCCGGACGCCGCTGAAATCGCGCGCCTTGCCGCTCTCATGCCCGCCGACGAAACGCAACTGCTTTACAGCCTCTGCATCCACGGGCGCGCCGAACTTGGCCTCGCGCCCGATGAATACGCTGGCCTCGTGATGACGCTGCTGCGCCTGCTGCCCTTCAAGGCGCAGCGTCCGGCGGCAACAGCTGAAAAAAAAACTCTGACGCCGCCGCCTGAACCGGCGCGCCCTGCACCTGTTGCGGCGCCTGTCGCGCCCGCAAAACCCGCACCTGAACCAGCGCACCAAGCCGCCCAACCTGCGCCGCCACCTGCTCCGACTGCGCCTGCTGCCCCCGCCGCTTCCCTGCCGCCCGCGCCGGAAGGCGACGACGCGCACGCGCTGGCCGACTTCTGGTGCCAGCTTGTCGCGCAAATTGCCGACGCCATGCCCGCCTTTGCGCGCGTGCTGCCGCAGCAGGCGCAGCTTGTCGCGCGCGACGGTGAGCGCTGGACGCTGCACTGCGCCAGCACCACCCTCGTGAACAACGCCTCCGCACGCGAGCACCTGCAGCAGGCGCTCGCCGCCGCCGGTCACAATGTGCAGCTTGAGCTGCGCCACGGCGCCGCGCCCGACACGCCAGAATTGCGCCGCCAGGCGAGCGAAAAACAATTGCAGGCCGACGCGCGCGCCCTGCTGCAGGCCGACCCGCTCGTGCAGCACATCACGCGCGAATACGGCGCCAGCCTCGTAGAAAAAACCCTCCGCGTGCAGCGGCGCTGAACACCGCCGCCGCCCTTCCTTTTTTCTGAAATCACCCCAAAGGACACACGAACATGATGAACAAAGCCCAACTCGCTGGCCTGATGAAACAGGCGCAGGCCATGCAGGACAAACTCCAGCGCGCGCAGGAAGAACTCGCCAACCTTGAAGTGGAAGGCGAATCTGGCGCAGGCATGGTCAAGGTCCTGATGACGGCCAAACACGACGTCAAGCGCGTGACCATCGACCCCAGCCTGCTCGCCGAAGACAAGGACATGCTCGAAGACCTCGTCGCCGCTGCCTTCAACGCCGCCGTGCGCAAGGCCGAAGAAGTCTCCGCCGCAAAAATGAGCGCCCTCGTGCCCGCCGCCATGCAGGGCATGGGCATGCCCGGCGGCATGAAGTTCCCCTTCTGACGCGCGCGCCGTGAGCGGCGAACACGCCCTCGGCGCGCTGGTGCAGGCGCTGCAGCGCTTGCCCGGCGTCGGTCAGCGCTCTGCGCAGCGCATGGCCTACCACATGCTGCAGCACGACCGCGGCGGCGCGCAGCAGCTCGCCAGCGCGCTGCAAACGGCCGTGCAGCACGTGCGCCACTGCAGCCAGTGCCACACCTTCACCGAAGGCGACATCTGCCCCATCTGCGCCGACCCCGCGCGCGACGCCACACGGCTGGCCGTCGTGGAAACCCCTGCGGACCAGGCGGCGCTCGAGCGCAGCGGCGCCTTCAACGGGCGCTACTTCGTGCTCATGGGGCGCATCAGCCCGCTGGACGGGCGCGGCGTGCACGACATCGGCGCCGCTGAACTGATGAAGCGCGCCAGCGACGGCGTGGTGCGCGAAGTCATCCTCGCCACCAACTTCACCGCCGAAGGCGAAGCCACCGCCCACCTGCTGGGCGAGGCGCTGCGCAGCCTCGGCCTTTCCGTCACGCGCCTTGCGCGCGGCGTGCCCGCCGGCAGCGAACTGGAATACGTTGATTTGGGCACCATCGCCCACGCGCTGGCGGCGCGGCGGTGAGCGCTTCAAGCCGATACTGGTGATAGATATGCTTCATCGCCAGCTTCTTACACTGGCGATGAATCAATACTCATGCAATTGAGGCGTTTTCTTACTCGCCCACCAGCTCATTGAGCCGCTTGGCTTCAAAGCTCTCCTGCCGCGCGGCGTCTTGCGGCACGCAGTCGGCGCCTTGCACGCGCGCACATTCGGCGAGTTTTTCCACGGCGTTCCAGAGCAGCGCAATCTGGTGTTCCTGACTGGCGGTGCCGTCAATCAGCCCGCGCAGCGCCTGGCTGAGCGGGTCGTCGCTTTGCGTGACGCCGTAGGCGGAAAAGCCCATGCGCGCCGCTGCCGCCTCACGCCGCGCGGCGTCGCCCTCGGCAATGATGCGCGCCGGGTTGCCCACGGCAGTCGCCCCGGCGGGCACGGCTTTGGTCACCACGGCGCCGGAGCCAATCTTGGCGCCATCGCCCACGGTGAAGCCGCCGAGCACCTGCGAATTCGCCCCGACGATGACGCCGCGCCCCAGCGTCGGGTGGCGCTTCGCACCCTTGGCAAGCGAGGTGCCGCCGAGCGTCACGCCCTGGTAAATCGTGCAGTCGTCGCCCACTTCTGCCGTCTCGCCTATCACCACGCCCATGCCGTGGTCAATGAACACGCGCCGCCCGATGACGGCGCCGGGGTGGATTTCTATACCCGTGAAAAAGCGCCCCCAGTTCGAGAGCCAGCGCGCCAGCCAGCGCCAGCCGCGCTGCCAGAGCGCGTGCGCGATGCGGTGAAACACCAGGGCGTGAAAGCCTGGGTAGGAAAAGAGCACGTCCCACGCGCTGCGCGCGGCGGGGTCGCGTTCTCGGATAACTTGGGCGTAGGAGCGAATGCGCTGGAACATGGGGCGGCAAGTCTAGCGGCGCGGCGCAGTGCCTGCGCTGCATTGTGCATACTCATCACAAATATGTTTCATCGCCAGCTTGTTACGCCGGCGGCATATTTATACCCTTGTCAAGCACTGCTGCAGAAGCGCACTTTGTGCGCTTTTCCCGCATCGTGGCCGCTGCTGCGCTCCTGTTTTTGCATGTGCGCCTTTTGCATGTAGCCTTGCACCATGCCAGCAAACCTTGACCACCTGCTCGTCGTCGCCATCTCCTCGCGCGCGCTGTTTGACCTTGAAGAGGAAAACCGCGTCTTTGACGCCGAGGGCGCCGCCCGTTACATGGAACGCCAGCTCGAGCAGCTGGACACGCCCGCGCAGCCCGGCGTGGCGTTTGCGCTCACGCGCAAGCTGCTCGCCTTCAACACGCCTGACACGCAGCGCGTGGAAGTCATCATCGTCTCGCGCAACGACCCTGTGAGCGGCCTGCGCGTGTTCAACAGCGCCACCAGTCAAGGCATCACGCTGGAACGCGGCGTCTTCACGCAGGGGCGCGCGCCCTTTTCCTACCTGCGCCCGCTGCACGCGCACCTGTTCCTGTCGGCCAACGCGCAGGACGTGCAGGACGCGCTCAAACAAGGCTTTCCCGCCGCCTGCGTGCTGCCCGGCTCGCAGCATGTGGACGACCCGCACCCGCACGAAGTGCGCATTGCCTTTGACGGCGATTCCGTGCTTTTTTCCGACGAAGCCGAGCGCATCAACCACGAGCAGGGTCTGGACGCATTCCATAAACACGAGAGCGAGCGCGCCAGCCAGCCCCTGCCGCCCGGCCCCTTCAAGCCGCTGCTCGCTGCGCTGCAGCGCCTGCAGCTTGACGGGCGCAGCGCCGCCACCGCGCCGCCCATGAGCCTGCGCACCGCGCTTGTCACCGCGCGCAGCGCCCCCGCGCACGAGCGCGCCATTCGCACCCTCATGGCGTGGGGCATCAGCGTGGACGAAGCCATGTTCCTCGGCGGCTTGCCCAAGGGCGAGTTTTTGCACGAATTCGGCGCCGACTTCTTCTTTGACGACCACATCGGCAACGTGCACAACGCCGCCGCCAGCCGCGTGCCCACCGGCCACGTCGCCGCCGGCGTCCACAACCCGTAACACGCGCCGCGTCTGCCCGCCTGCGTCCTCGCGCGTTTCACACTGCGCCATGAACACACTTCGCTTTGCCTCCCTCGCCTGCGCCCTCGCGCTTGCCCTGCCCGCCCATGCCGAGCGCGTGAAAGCGCCCGCCGGCGCCAGCAAAAAAGAGCGCGACGCCGTACGCATCTTCAACCTGCTCGATACCGACGGCGACGGCCTCATCTCGCGCAAGGAGGCGCAGCAAGCCTTCCTCCTGCGCCCCTCGCTCGTGCGCGACTTTGAAAGCACCGACACCAACAAAGACGGCTACCTGAGCGAAGCGGAAGTACGCGCCCAGGCCGAACGCCGCCGCGCCGAGCGCCGCGCTCGCCGCGCGCGCGAAGCCGCGCAAAAGCAGGCGCAGGAAAAACAAGCTCAAGCCAGCGCCGCCGCAAGCAAATAGACGGATTTGTCCGCGTTGGCTGTGGAGCTGCAGCGGGCACAAAAACTCTTCCCCTCGCCCCCGCTGCGCGCGCCTGCGCGCTGACGGGGGGAGAGGGCTGGGGTGAGGGGGCGCGCGCTGCGCCAGCAGCGCGCGTGCAGCGTGTGCGCATCCATGTCACGCATACACGCCGCCGAAGCTGCGGCTTCGGCAGCGCACCCCCACCCTGCCCTCCCCCTCCGTCAGGCGCTGCGCGCCTGCGAGGGAGAGGGAATGTTCTTTTTTTGTGCGCGCAGTTCCACA